>DATFXL010000053.1:0-76883 GCA_035316025.1 Acidimicrobiia bacterium | reverse complement strand
TTGCAGCTCTTCCGGGCCCTGGTACCAGAGCCATGTCGCGAGACCGGTCAGCCCGGTCGGGCGCGGGTTGATGCCGATCCCGGGAGGCGGGATCTGACGGAGGACGGCGCGCCAGATCTCGCCGATGCTCGGCACGGGCGGTGTGGCCGGCGGCGGGGGGAGGCTGCCGTCGGGTTCAAGCGCGAGGCAGCGGACCTCCTGGTTGACGATGGCGCCGGAGAGGTCGGTGACGACGAGCGTGTGCAACCAGCCCGGCTGCTCGAGCGCGGCGTCGCAGCTCGGACCGCGTCCACCGATCAACCCGCCCGGCACCCACGTGTACTTGTACGGCGCCGGCCCGTTCGGATCGCGGGCGCTCACCGTCCCCGCCCCGCCGCTCTGCCCGGGAGCAATGATGCCGACGAAGAACGTGTCACCGCTCGTTCCGCCTCCTACTTGGGGCGGATTCTGATCAGGGTCGTACGCACTCGCGACCGACATCGGCGCGATCGAAACCACATAGAGTGCCAGCAGCGCCGCTAAAGCTTTCACAGTTGGACCGACTGTGCGTCCGCAGGAGCGAAGTCCGCCATTCGCCAGCGTCCGCTCTCATCGATTGACAGCAACACCGACCAGGTCTTCACCTTCGGACTTCGCGGCCTTCCTCGTCCGACTTGATGGCCTGAACCATCGACGATCCGCTCGGTTTCCATCGAGTCCGTCATACGCAGCGAGACAGCTTGCGGTGTTGCGTTCAACGGTTCGACGGAAACGATGAAGTACGCATCGTCAGCTGCGCGCCATCCTTGATCGACGAGATACTGGATATTCCGGACGCCCGCTTCGTGCTCGGCTGTTCCGGGCGCGTATAGGTCCGACACGACCGCTGGATCGGGGTTCTCTGTTAGCCATCGGAAGTTGCCGATCAGCGATCGAGTGATCGCCACGTAGTCGGTTCCGGTGTTCTCGAGGGGTGGGCGGGGAGTGCCGTGGAGCGAGCCGCCCGGGATGGGCCGGCTCAGGTCGATGGTCGAAGGCGGGGCGCTCGTCGGACTGGCGGTCGATCGAGGAGCAGCCCTGCGGTCGCCGCCGGCGCCGCCGCTGCACGCGACGAGAGCGCCCAGCACGGCGACTGCCAGCCACCTTGCGACAGATTGGGAAGAGCCACCACCCATCGCTCTCTCCCTGTACCTGAACGCCTAGATCCGGACCATACCCGGATGTCCGCTTTGTGGCAAGGGCCGAGTGGGGCGCCCCCGGTCAGGTGCGGGCGACTTCCCTGAGCTCGTAGGTCTCGATGACGTCGCCCTGCTTGAGGTCCTGGAAGTCGCTGAGGCCGATGCCGCACTCGAAGCCCTGCTGCACCTCGCGCACGTCGTCCTTGAACCGCTTGAGCGACGAGATGGTGCCGTTCCAGATCACGACGCCGTCGCGGAGGAACCGCACGCGCGAGCCGCGCGTGATCGTGCCGTTCTGCACGTAGCAACCCGCCACCTTGCCGACCCGCGGGATCGAGAAGATCTCGCGCACTTCGGCGTCGCCGGTGACGACTTCTTCGAACTCCGGCTTGAGCATCCCGACGAGCGCCTGCTGCACGTCCTCGAGCATCTGGTAGATGACCTCGTACAGGCGCATGTCGACGCCCTCGGCCTCGGCGAGCTCGCGGGCGCCGCGGTCCGGCCGCACGTTGAACCCGACGACGGTGGCGTTCGACACCGACGCGAGGTTCACGTCGGACTCCGTGATGCCCCCGACGCCGCGGTGCACGAACGACAGGCGAACCTCTTCGTGCTCCTGGTCGATCTTGCGTAGCGCTTCGGTGACGGCCTCGAGCGAGCCCTGCACATCCGCCTTCAGCACGAGGTTCAGTGTCGCGATCTCGCCCCGCTGCACCATCGCGAAGATGTCCTCGAGGCGCGCACCGCCGGCCAGCGTCATCGGGTGCGACAGGCTGGCCGCGCGCCGGCGCCGGGCGCGTGCCTCGGCCACCGTGCGCGCCGTCTTCTCGTCGGGAGCGACCCGCAGCTCGTCACCGGCGAGGGGTACGTCGTCGAGGCCGAGCACCTCGACCGGCATCGACGGCCCGGCGTCGGAGACCTGCTTGCCGTTCTCGTCGAACAGCGCCCGCACCTTGCCCCAGCCGCCGCCGGCCACGACCGGGTCGCTGACGTGCAGGATCCCGCTGTCGACGAGCACGGTCGCAACCGGGCCCCGGCCGGGATCGAGGTTGGCCTCGAGCACGAAGGCGCGCGCCGGGGCCTTCGGGTTGGCCATGAGCGGCGGCTCCTGCACGTCGGCCACAAGGAGGATCGCGTCGAGCAGCTCGGGGATACCGGTGCCCTCGGTGCCGGACACCTCGACGACGAGCGTGTCGCCGCCCCACTCCTCGGGGACGAGCTCCTGCTCGACGAGCTGCTGGCGGACCCGCTGCGTGTCGGCGTCGCCCTTGTCGACCTTGGTGATCGCCACGATGATCGGCACCTCCGCCGCCTTGGCGTGGCTGATCGCCTCCACGGTCTGCGGCATCACGCCGTCGTCGGCGGCGACGACGAGCACGGCGATGTCGGTCGCCTGCGCGCCGCGTGCGCGCATGGCGGTGAACGCCTCGTGACCAGGCGTGTCGATGAACGTGGTCTGCCGGTCGTTCTTGACGACCTGGTACGCGCCGATGTGCTGGGTGATCCCGCCGGCTTCGCTGTCGACCACGTGCGCCTCGCGGACGTGGTCGAGGAGCGTGGTCTTCCCGTGGTCGACGTGTCCCATCACGGTCACGACGGGCGCGCGCGGCTCGAGGAGGCTCTCGTCCTCCTCCTCTTCGTCCTCGTCACCGAGCAGGGCGCGGAGCTCGAGCTCCTCCTCCTGCCCGGGCTCGACGAGCAGCACCTCGGCACCGAGTGTCTCGGCGACGAGCTCGACCATCTCGTCGGCCAGCGAGTGTGTGGCCGTCACGGGCTCGCCGGCGTCGAACAGGATCCGCACGAGGTCGGCGGACGTGCGATTCAGCTTCGGCGCCAGCTCCTGGATCGTGATACCTCGCGGCACGACGATCTCGCCTTCGGGGACGGGCGTGTCGGTCGGCGTCAGCTGCGGATGCTCGGCCGGGCCGAGGTCCTCGAAGTTGCGGCGACGCCGCTTCTTGCGCCGCGGTCGCTGGCCCTGCGGACCGGGACGGCCCCGGCCCTGGTACCCGCCCCGCCCGCCGGGAGGTCCGCCGGGCGGCCCACCGGGACCACTGCGGGGGAAGCCACCGCCGCGCGCGCCACCGGGACCGCCACGAGGCGCACCCGACGGCGCACCACCGGTCCGGGGCGCGCCCGAGCGGGGCGGGCCGGACGGACTCAGCGGACGGCCTCCGGGCGGCGGCGGGATCGGACGCCCGCCGGGCGGGGGTGGGATCGGACGGCCTGATGGGCTGCGAGGCGCGGGTGGCGCCGAGGGCGCGGTCGCGGTGTCGGACGCCGCCGCCGGCGCTTCCTCGCGTCGCTCTCCCGGCTCCCGACCGGGTGCGGGACGGGGTGGGGCGGGCGCGGGCTCGGGCAACCCGCCCGTCGAGCGGACGACCCGGTGGGGCGGGGGCGACGGCACCTCGGGCGCCGCCGGTTCTACGACCGGCGCCGGCGCCTTCTCCGCCACCGGCACCTTCTCGGGCTCGGGCGTCGGCGGCGGTGCAGGCTCGGGCTCGGGCTCCTCGACGACGGGCTCCCGGCGCAGACCCTTCGAGTCGGCCAGACGACGGACGCGATCGGCCGATGGATCGTCGATGCTCGACGAGTGGCTCTTCACGCCGATCTTGAGCTCGTTGGCGAGATCGAGCACCACGGCGTTCTCGACGCCGAGCTCCCTCGCCAGCTCGTAGACCCGGATCTTCTTGGTCGCCATCTACTCTCGTTCGTCGCCGTCTGCCGACATTTCCAACAGTTTCGCACGTAAGGCTGCGAGCTCCTCCGGCGGGACCCGCACCCGCAGCGCCCGCTCGAGCGCCCTGCGGCGCACCGCTCGCTCGAAGCAGCGCTCCGTCGACGGCGGGCCGCACAGCCACGCGCCCCGCCCCGGCCCGCTCCCGACCGACACGGTGCCGGTCGGCTCCCGGACGATCCGCACGAGGTCGTGCGGATCGGCGACCCGGCGACAGCCGACGCACGTGCGCCGGCGCGCCGGGGCCTGATCAGCCGCCGCCGTCCTCCCCCCGATTCGCCGTGGCCGCGTCGCCGCCGTCGGCAGGTACCGCGGCGGCCGCGGGCTCGCCCTCGCTCGGATCGGATGCCGACGCGCTCTCCTCCGCCGCGCGCTCCGACTCGGTCTCACCGGACGACACATCGCCGGCGTCGTCGCCGGCGGCACCGTTCCCGTCGCCCTCGTTGACGCCGACGACCGCGGCGTCCGGCGCGGCGTACCCCGCTTCGGCGGCGGAGATCGCCTCACCGCCTTCGGCCGGCTGCCACACCAGCTCGCCGTCGTCGCGCTTCACCCACTCGCCTTCCGCGTACTCGACGCCGCCGCCCGCTTCCTCCTCCTGGAGTTGCGTCTCGCTCTTGATGTCGACCCGCCACCCGGTGAGCCGGGCGGCGAGGCGCGCGTTCTGGCCCTCCTTGCCGATGGCGAGCGACAGCTGGAAGTCGGGGACGATCACTTCGGCGGTGCCCGTCTCGGTGTGGATGCGCACCTCGCGCACCCGAGCCGGTGCCAGCGCCTTCATGACGAAGTCCTCGGAGTTCTCGTTGTACGGGACGATGTCCACCTTCTCGCCCCGCAGCTCGTTGACGACCATGCGCACCCGCGATCCGCGCGCGCCGACGCAGGCGCCGACCGGATCGACGTTGCCGTCGTTCGACGCCACCGCGATCTTCGTGCGGTGACCCGGCTCGCGTGCGATTGCCTTGATCTCGACGACCCCGTCGACGATCTCGGGCACCTCGAGCTCGAACAGCCGCTTCACGAGGCCCGGGTGCGTACGCGACACGACGATCTGCGGGCCCTTGGCCGTCTTGCGCACCTCGACGATGTACGCCTTCAGCCGGGAGCCGTGCTCGTAGCGCTCGTTCTGGACCTGCTCCGCCTGCGGCAACAGCGCCTCTACCTTGCCGAGGTCGAGCAGGGTGTAACGCGCGTCGGTCTGCTGGATGATGCCGGTGACGATGTCGCCCTCGCGCCCGGCGTACTCCTCGTACTTCATTTCTCGCTCGGCTTCGCGGATCCGCTGCAGGATCACCTGCTTGGCTGTCTGGGCCGCGATACGGCCGAAGTCCTCGGGGGTGTCGTCCCACTCCCGCGTGACGTTGCCCTCTTCGTCGAGCTCCTGGGCGATGACGCGGATGTCGCCGGTCTCGACGTCGATCTCGACCAGCGCCTCCTCGGCCGCGTTCGGCAGACGCTTGTACGCGGTCACGAGCGCGTTCGCGAGCGCCTCCAACATGATCTCGACGGAGATGCCCTTCTCGCGCTCGATGTTCTCGAGCGCCTCCATCATCTCCGAGTTCATCGGGCGACTTCCTTTTGCTTCTTCTGCGCGTGCTTCTTCGCGCGCTTGTCGTTCGTCGGCGCCGCGCCCCATTCGAATACGGTGCGCGCCTGGATGATCTGGTCGAAGTCGACGTGCTCGGTGTCGCGCTCGCCCTGGATGGTGATGCCGCCTTCGTCGGTACCGATCAGCTCGCCGCGGATGCGACGCGCCTCGTCGGCGTCGCGGACCTTCACCGAGACGGTCTCGCCGACGGCCCGCCGGAAGTGCTCCGGCCGGTTCAGGGGGCGCTCGAGCCCGGGGCTGCTCACCTCCAGCGCGTACGGTCCGAGGCGGTCGAGATCGTCGAGCGCGGGCTGGATGCGCTCCGAAGCCGCCGTGATGGCGTCGAGGTCGACGCCGCCGTCACGGTCGACGACGACGCGGACCGTGCGGGCGCGGCCCGAGCCCGTGAACTGGACGTCGAAGAGTTCGAGGCCGAGCGGAGTGAGCACCGGCTCGACGGCGGCGACGATGGTCTCTCGCTCCGGCACCGGCGTTCACCTCCCTCTTCGCTTCGGTCCTGGCGGACCCTCGCCCGTCCTCGACGTCCTCGATCAGCCCTCCGTTGCCACCCGCCGACCAACAAAAAACGTGGGCTTGCGCCCACGTCCCGCCTGCCAGTGGGTGGTCGTCAGTCTCGACCGAACCCCGTAAGTATAACGGGTTCGGGGTCCTGGAACGGGGCCGAAACCGGAAGAAAATGGAGATCGGCTACAGGCCGAAGATCTCGGCGAGCTCGTGGGGGACCGGCACTTCGAGCTGGTCGTAGGTGCACGAGGCGGGGTCGCGGTCGACACGCCAGCGCTGAAAGCGGGCGGTGTGCCGGAAGCGGTCACCCTGGAGGTGCTCGTAGGCGACCTCGGCGACGAGCTCGATGCGCAGCGGCTCCCAGCGCATGTCCTTCTTCGCGTTCCAGCGGCTGGGGGCACCCGGCATGCGCCCGCCCGCCTCGTGCGCCTCGGCGACGGCCCACTCCCGCCACGGATGGCCCTCGAGCGCGTCCTTGCGGTACGGCTCGACCTCTTCGGCCAGCTTCTTCCGCATCGGCGCCGCGAAGCTGCTCGCCACCCCGACGTGGTGCAGCGTCCCGGCGTCGTCGTAGAGCCCGAGCAGCAGCGACCCCACGCCTTCGCCGTCCTTGTGGGTGCGGAATCCGGCAACGACGCAGTCGGCCGTCCGCTGGTGCTTCACCTTGAACCACGCCCGTTCGTTCTCGCGGTACTCCCCCGCGCCCGGCTTCGCGATGACGCCGTCGAGGCCGGCCCCCTCGAATTGCTCGAACCACTCGGCGGCGACCTTCGGATCGGCCGTCACCGGCGTCACGTGAATCGGCGGCGAGGCCGGACCGAGCATCTTCTCGAGCCGCCGGCGCCGCTCGGACATCGGCCGCGGACGAAGGTCCTCGCCGCCCTCGGCGAGAAGATCGAAGGCCACGAAGCTCGAGGGCGTCTCGGCCGCGAGCTTCGCCACCCGGCTGGCGGCGGGGTGGATACGCATCTGCAGCAGATCGAACTCGAGGCCCTGCTCGGTGGCGATCACGATCTCGCCGTCGACGACGGCGCGTTCGGGCAGCGCGCTGCGCAGGTTCTCCACGAGCTCGGGGAAGTACCGGTTGAACGGCCGTTCGTTGCGGCTGCCGAGCTCGATCTCGTCGGCGTCGCGGAACACGACGCAGCGGAACCCGTCCCACTTCGGCTCGTAGAGCATCCCGTCGGCCGTCGGCAGCTCGCGGACGAGCTTCGCGAGCATCGGCGCCACCGGCGGCGAGACGGGGAGATTCATGGCCGTCCCGCGAGGACGGAGGCGACGACGTTGCCGGCGGCGAGCTCCTCCTCTTCACCGGTGGCGCGGTCCCGGCTCTCGACCACGCCGCGGGCGAGTCCACGGGCGCCGATCGTCAGCCGGATGGGCATGCCGAGCAGATCGGCGTCGGCGAACTTGATGCCCGGGCTCGCGTCACGATCGTCGTAGAGCACCTCGACGCCCGAGGACCTCAGGTCGTCGTACAGACGGTCGGCGGTGGCGGCGACCTCGGCCGCCTGATCGCCCTTGCCGAGGAGCGCGACGAGGTGCACGTCGTAGGGCGCCACCGACGCCGGCCACGCGAACCCGAGATCGTCGTGATGCTCCTCGGCCACCGCCGCGACGGTGCGCGTCACGCCGATCCCGTAGCAACCCATGACCATGGGGTGCTGCTCGCCCGCCTCGTCCGTGTACGTGCAGTCGAGCGCCTCGGTGTACTTGGTACCGAGCTGGAACACCTGCCCGACCTCGATGCCGCGATCGACCGACAGCGGCTCGCCACAGCGGGGGCACGGATCACCGGTGACGACCTGCGCGATGTCGGCCCAGACGTCCACGTGGAAGTCGCGGTCGAGGACCGCCCGGCGGACGTGGTAGTCGGGCTCGTTGGCGCCCGTGACCCACGAGGCGCCGGCCCGCACGAACCGGTCGGCGACCACGATGGAGACGTCGGGGAGGTGCGGGCCGATGTAGCCCTTCGGGAGCTCGGGATGCCGTTCGAAGTCGGCGTCGTCGAAGAGGCGCGCGCTTCGCGGCGCGACCGCCTTCTGGAGCAGGTACGGATTGACTTCGCGATCGCCGGGCACCAGCGCAAGCCCGACCTCGCCGTCGATGTCGAAGGCGATCGACTTGAGCAGCTCGCCCGGGCGGACGCCGAGCTCGGACGCGACGCCGTCGATGCCGGGCAGATCGGGGGTGTGCACCTTCTCCATGGCCGAGATGTCGCCCGCGGGCGCCACCCCGGCGTCCGTAGGCGCGCCGCGCGTCGCCACCTGCGTGTTAGCGGCGTACTCGCAGCTCTTGCACCAGACGAAGGCTTCCTCGCCGACGGCGGCCACCGCCATGAACTCGTGGTTCACGTCGCCGCCCATCTGACCCGCCTCGCCCTCGACCGGCCGGAACGTGAGCCCGCAGCGCGTGAAAACGCGGGTGTACGCGTCGAACATCTGCTGGTAGCTGCGCTTGAGGCCTTCTTCGTCGGCGTCGAAGGAATACGCGTCCTTCATGAGGAACTCGCGGCCGCGCAGGATCCCGAACCGGGGCCGCAACTCGTCCCGGTACTTCCAGTTGATCTGGTACAGGTTCACCGGAAGGTCGCGGTAGCTCGAGTACTCGTTTGCGACGATCGACGTGATGACCTCCTCGGCGGTCGGGGAGAGGCAGAACCACGTCTCCTTGCGGTCCTGGAGGCGGAACAGCTCGGGGCCGTACGCGTCGTTGCGGCCGCTGCGCTCCCACAGCTCGAGGGGCTGGATGATCGGCAGCCAGAGCTCCTGGGCGCCGCCGGCGTCCATCTCCTCGCGGACGATCTGGGCGACCTTGCGCACCACCCGATTTCCGAGCGGCAACCACGCGTAGACCCCGCTCGCCACCCGGCGGAGGAAGCCGGCCCGGACGAGCAGCCGGTGACTGTCGACCTCGGCGTCGGCGGGGTCGTCCCGCAGGGTCCGCAGGAACAGCTGCGACATCCGCATGCCGGAGAGGGTACCGAGAGCCGGGATCGGCTCCGTTGGGACCTCAGCGTCGCGAGGTCGTCGGGGCGGCGCTCGTGGCGGGCACCACCGCGCCGGGCGGAGGGATCGGACCCGGCTCGCCCGCCGTGCATGCAGAAGGGTTCGACGTGCGGCCGGGCTCGGGCAGCGGCGGTGGTTCACGGAACGCGCGGTGGCGGAGGTCGATGCTGTCGAGCAGGTTGTCGGCGTTGGCGTCGCGGAGCGTGAGCGCCGGCAGGTTCCACTTCGTCTCGACGAGCTTCAGGATCGAGGTGTGATCGTGGACGACGTGCGACACGTAGTTGCGGCGCGCGTACGGAGACACGATCACGGCGGGGACACGGAAGCCGTACCGGTCGTATCCGCCGGGCTCGTCGGGCGGAACGTTGATGTCGGGCGGAATGTCGTCCGGCTTCACGGCCGGGGGCGGCGGTACGTGGTCGTAGTAACCACCGTGCTCGTCGTAGAGCCAGATGAGGAGGGATTTCGGCCATGCCGGTCCGTGTATGACGGCCTTGACGACACGTGAGACGAACGCCTCACCGATCTGGATGTCGGCGTCGTTCTCCTCCGACTCCTCGGTGTCGAAACCGGGGTCCACGAGCGAGAGGCCCGGAAGTTTGCCGCCGGCGGCGTCGGCGTAGAACTGGTCGACGCTCACGAGGTTCCCGCGGTTGTCGTCGACCGGTGATCGGTACAGGCCCGTTTGAGGGAGGTCTGTGAAGTAGTTGCGCCAGCTGATGCCGTGCGCGTTCAGCTGGTCGAGGATCAGGCCGTTCGGGGGCGACGGCGCCAGGATCTTCGAGACGTCCGTGCTCACGAGCCCGTGCGCCGTTCCCGCGAGGAGGAACCGCCGGTTCGGATAGGTCTGGCCGAGACAGGAGCCGAACCACCGGTCACAAACGGGAAACTTGCTCGCCAGCGCGTAATAGAAGGGAAGGTCCTCCTTGGTCCAGTAGCCCATCGCGACGGGCCCGCTCGCGCGGACGAAGCCGTCGTTGCGCCCGCCGTCGTACTGGACGTGGCTGGCGTTCCAGTTCTGGCCGGGCGCACGCGACAGCTGGCACGTGCTCGGCATCCGGAACGCGCGCACGAGGTTGCCGTTGTCGTCGGGGTTGGCCGCGCTCGGATGTTGGTGGCGATCGAGGTCGAAGCCGTCGCCACGCCGCAGCATCCCCAGGTAGTTGTCGTACGAGTGGTTCTCCATCATCACGACGATGATGTGGTCGATCTCGGGGAGCGTGTCGGTCCCGGCGGGGAGCCGGGGATGCGGCAGGGAGCCCGGTTGTCGCAGCGGTGCAGGCCTCGCGGCCCCTGCCGGGGCCATCCCGGCCAACCGGGCGAGGGCGAGGGTGAGGCCGAGCGCGGCTCCCTCACCGAGAAAGGCCCGGCGGGAGAGTCGGCGACTCGGCACGGCGGCGATTCTCTCCGATGCCACCGATGATTCGGCCTCGGGCGACCGGGGAATATTCCTGACCTGGCAGGTAGTAATTGGCGGCGGGAGCCGCTAGCCTAAATGCGACCGCCGCACTCGGCTTTCCTGGATCGACCCCCGGAGGACGACATGGCCATCGACGTGAGCGCGCTGTCGACCCGGCCCCTCGACCCCGTCATCGACGAGGAGCTGGTCAAGTTCGAGGACGGCGTCCGCCAGTATCTGGCCGGCGAGCTCGAGGAGGACGTCTTCCGCGTCTTCCGGCTCAACCAGGGTATCTACGGCCAGCGCCAGGGCGGCCACAACCAGATGGTGCGGGTCAAGGTCCCGCACGGGTCGCTCAACCCCGAGCAGCTGGAGATGCTGGCCCACCTCGCCGACGAGTACTCGCGAGGGTGGGCGCACCTCACCACACGCCAGAACGTCCAGATGCACTTCGTGCAGTTGGAGCAGACGCCGGAGGTGTTGCGTCACCTCGCGTCCGTCGACCTGACCACCCGTGAGGCATGCGGCGACACCGTGCGGAACGTCACGGGCTGCCACCTCGCGGGGGCGTGCCCGTTCGAGGTCCTCGACATCAGCCCGTGGGCGCAGGCGACGACCGAGTTCTTCTTGCGCAACCCGTATGCGCAACGCCTGCCCCGCAAGTTCAAGATCAACTTCTCGGGCTGCGTCACCGACTGCGGGCAGGCGATGTTCAACGACGTCGGCGTGATCGGCGTGAACCGGCCCAAGTCCGACGGCACGCTCGAGCCCGGCTTCAAGGTGTTCGTCGCCGGCGGGCTCGGCGCCAACCCGCACCCCGCGCAGGCGCTCGAGGAGTTCACACCACGCGAGCAGCTGATGCCGACGCTCGAGGCGATCGTGCGGGTGTTCGACCACTACGGCAACCGCGACAACAAGCTGCGGGCGCGCATGAAGTGGCTCGTCGACACGATGGGCATGGACGAGCTGCGCGAGCGCATCTTCAAGGAGCGAAAGTTCCTACCCGCCGCCACGAGCTACCAAGGCGGCCTCCCGGACGCCGTGCGCGAGCGCGGCGACGCGCCCGCGGGCGCGGGCACCGGCCCGGTGACGCAGGTCGGGGAGGCACCGGTCGAGTTCCTCGGGCTCAGCCAGTACGACCGCTGGGAGAAGGCCAACGTCGTGCGCGGCCGCGCCAACGGGACCGTGAGCGCGTACGCGTACGCCCGATTGGGCGACATCACCTCCGGCCAGTTCCGTGCGCTCGCGGATATGCAGCGCGACTTCGGGTTCGACGTGCGGGTCACCAACCGCCAGAACTTCGCCCTCCGCGGCCTGACCGAGGAGCAGCTCCCCGAACTGCACGCCCGGCTCGAGACGATCGGGATGGCCGAGCCCGGGGCCGAGCTCGCCCGCGACGTCGTGGCGTGCCCGGGCGCCGACACGTGCAATCTCGCCGTCACGCAGTCCCGGGGCCTGGCTGACGACATCGGGAAGGCCCTCGAGAGCGCCGGGCTCGCCGACGTCGGCGGGGTTCGGGTGAACATCTCAGGCTGCACCAACTCGTGCGGCCAGCACCACATCTCTGACATCGGCTTCGTCGGCATCGAGCGGCGCGCCCACGGCCGGGCCGCGCCCGGCTACCAGATGCTGCTGGGAGGCAAGGTCGGACACACCGAGATCGCGTTCGGGGAGAAGGCGGCCAAGCTCCCGGCCAAGCGGGCCTCCGAGGCCGTGGTCCGCATCGTCGGCAAGTTCGCCGGCGAGCGCGAAGCGGGCGAGACGTTCGGCGACTGGCTGGAGCGTTCCGGTGGCGCCGCCGCCGTCGGCACCACCATCAAGGATCTCGACGACTTCCCGACCCCCGACGAGGCGCCAGAGTTCTACGTCGACTTCGACGAGACCGGCCCGTACGAGAAGGACGTCGGCTCCGGGGAGTGCGCCGGCGTATGACCGCGACCGCTGCCCCGATCCCCGACCTGTCCGAGCTCGCCGAGGTGTCGACGTCGCTCGAGTCCTCGCCCGCGTCGGCGGTCGTCGAGTGGGCCTGGGACGAGTACCGCGATGATCTCGTGCTGGCGGCGTCGTTCCAGGACTGCGTGCTCATCGACCTCGCCGCGCGGGTGGCGCCGAACATCGAGGTCGTGTTCCTCGATACGCAGTACCACTTTGCAGAGACGCTCTGGTACGTCGGCGAGGTCCGCAAGCGGTACGACCTGAACCTGCGCGTCATGCAGCCGGAGAGCTCGCCCGACAACCGGTGGCAACGCGACCCGGACGGCTGCTGCGCGCTGCGGAAGGTCGAGCCGCTGGCCCGCGCGCTCGAGGGGAAGGCGGCCTGGATGACCGGGCTGCGGCGGGTCGAGACGCCGGCTCGGGCGAACGCGCCGATCGTGTCGTACGACGTGGGCCGCGGGCTCGTGAAGGTGAACCCGCTCGCGAGCTGGAGCGACCTCGACGTCGAGGGATACGTGCGCGACCGCGGGCTGCCGGTGCACCCGCTGGCGGATCGCGGGTACCGGTCGATCGGATGCTGGCCGTGCAGTCGTCCCGTCGGCGACGGCGAGGACGCGCGCGCGGGGCGCTGGGCAGGCACCGACAAGATCGAGTGCGGCCTGCACGCGTAGGCCGTTCTCGACGATGACCGCCCCCGATCGCACTCCGGTGGCGCACGCCGCCCACGGCGGCCGCGGACACCGCCGGCTCTCGCACCTGGACGCGCTCGAGTCGGAGTCGATCCACGTCATCCGCGAGGTGGCGGCCGAGTTCGAGCGTCCGGTGCTGCTGTTCTCGGGCGGCAAGGACTCGGCGGTGATGCTGCGACTGGCCGAGAAGGCGTTCTCCCCCGCTCCGATCCCCTTCCCGGTCATGCACGTGGACACCGGGCACAACTTCTCCGAGGCACTCGAGTTCCGCGACCGGCGCATCGCCGAGCTCGGTGTCCGGCTCGTCGTGGCGTCGGTGCCCGAGGCCATCGCGACCGGCCGGGTCGTCGAGGAGCGGGAAGGCGCCTCTCGCAACCGGCTCCAGACCAGCGTGCTGCTCGAGGCGATCGCAGACCACCGCTTCGACGCCGTCTTCGGCGGCGGCCGCCGCGACGAGGAGAAGGCCCGGGCGAAGGAGCGGGTGTTCTCGCATCGGGACGAGTTCGGGCAGTGGGACCCGAAGAATCAGCGACCCGAGCTCTGGAACCTCTACAACGGACGGCACCGGGCCGGCGAGCACCTGCGCGTGTTCCCGCTCTCGAACTGGACCGAGCTCGATGTGTGGCAGTACATCGCCGCCGACGGCGTCGAGCTGCCGTCCATCTACTACGCGCACCGGCGCGAGGTGTTCCGCCGCGACGGGATGCTGATGGCTGTGGGGCCCTACCTGTCGTTGGAGGACGGCGAGGAACCGTTCGACGCCATGGTGCGGTTCCGGACGGTGGGCGACATGAGCTGCACCGCCGCCGTCGAGTCGAGCGCCGCTACACCCGACGCGATCGTCGTCGAGATCGCCGCATCGAGGATCACCGAGCGGGGTGCGACCCGCGCCGACGACCGGTTCTCCGAGGCGGCGATGGAGGATCGGAAGCGCGAGGGGTACTTCTAGTGGAGCTGCTGCGGCTGGCGACCGCCGGCTCGGTCGACGACGGCAAGAGCACGCTCATCGGGCGGCTGTTGTACGACTCGAAGCAGATCCTCGAGGATCAGCTCGAGGCTGTCGAGCGCACCAGCAGAGAACGGGGCGACGAGTACACCGACCTGGCGCTGCTGACCGACGGGCTCCGGGCCGAGCGCGAGCAGGGCATCACGATCGACGTCGCGTACCGCTACTTCTCCACGCCGAAGCGGAAGTTCATCATCGCCGACACCCCCGGCCACATCCAGTACACGCGCAACATGGTGACCGGTGCGTCGACGGCCAACCTGGCTTTGATCCTGGTGGACGCGCGCAAGGGCATCCTCGAGCAGTCGAAGCGACATGCGTTCATCTCGTCACTGCTGCGCATCCCGCACCTCGTGCTGTGTGTGAACAAGATGGATCTCGTCGACTACGAGCCGTCGGTCTTCGACGAGATCAAGGATGAGTTCACCGACTGGGCGAGCCGGCTGGACATCACGGACCTGACGTTCATCCCGATCTCGGCGCTCCATGGCGACAACGTCGTCGACCGTTCCATCAACATGGACTGGTACGACGGGCCGTCGCTCCTGCACCACCTCGAGGAGGTGTACATCGCGTCGGACCGAAACCTCATCGACTGCCGGTTCCCCGTCCAGTACGTCATCCGGCCCAAGAGCAACGCGCACCACGACTACCGCGGGTACGCGGGAATGATCGCCGGCGGCGTGTTCAAGCCCGGTGACGACGTCATCGTGCTCCCGTCCGGGTTCACGTCGTCGATCAGCTCGATCGAGACGGGCGACGGCCTGGTCGACGAGGCGTTCCCGCCCATGTCGGTCACCATGACCCTCGCTGACGACGTCGACGTGAGCAGGGGCGACATGATCTGTCGCCCGCACAACCACGCCACGTACGGTCAGGACCTCGACGCCATGGTGTGCTGGCTCACGGACCACACCGAGCTGCGCGCCGGCGCCAAGCTGGCGATCAAGCACACGACCCGCTCGGCGCGCGCGCTGGTCCGTGACCTGCTCTACCGGCTCGACGTGAACCAGCTGCATCGCGACGAAGACGCCGAGACGTTGCAGCTCAACGAGATCGGGCGGATCACACTGCGCACGACGGCGCCGCTCTTCTTCGACGAGTACCGCCGCAACCGCACCACCGGCAGCTTCATCCTCATCGACGAGGCGACGAACAACACGGTCGGTGCAGGGATGATCCTCGGCGAGCCCGACTGACCGCAGGGCATACACGCTGCCGGGCAGCTGCCGGGACAGAATGGGTCTCATGGCCGACGAGCACCACTCGAAGCCAATCGATCGCATGCTCGGGCTCGTCCCGATGGACGCGGTGCTGCGTCACGTCGACGTGCAGGCCATCATCGACCGCCTCGACCTGAACGAAGTTATCGACCGCATCGACCTCAACGAGGTGCTGGACCGGGTCGACATCGACCGGCTGGCGGCGAGGCTCGACCTGAACGCGCTGATCGGCCAGATCGACGTGAACGCGATCGTGGACCGCGTCGACATCAACGCCGTCGTGGACCGGGTCGACATCGAGGACCTCGTCGCCCGCACGGAGTTCGGCCGGCTGGTCATGCAGTCGACGACCGGCATCGTGACAAGAACGCTCGACGTCGCCCGTTCGACCGGCGTCGGCCTGGACCAGTTCGTGATCCGGTGGGTCGACCGGGTGCTGCGTCGACCGCGGGGCGCTTCGTCGGGCGGGCCCCCGAGTCTCGTGAGCTCGTCATGACCCGGTCGAGGACACGCGAGCCCGAGCCGAGCCTGACCGGCCACTACGCCGGGGTGGTCACGCGCCTGACCTCGTACGTGATCGACTCCTTTGCCGTCTCAGCGATCTTCTCGCTCGTCACGGCCGGGCTGGTCTGGCTCGCGGAGCTCGTCACCGGCAATAGCTACGACGCCTCCGACCTCGGCTCCGTCGCGGGCGGGGCGCTCTTTCTGGTCTGGCTGTTCCTCTACTTCTGGTTGCCGATGTCCATCTGGGGCAAGACGATCGGGATGGCGGTCCTGGGCCTCGACCTCATCCGCCGCGACGGCGACCGCGTCGGCGCGGGCCGGGTCGCCGTCCGGGTGATCACGTTCCCGATCTCGTTCCTCATCTTCGGGCTCGGGTTCCTCGGCATCCTCGTCGGCCGCGAGCACCGGGCGTTGCACGACGTCTTCGCCGGCACCACGATCGTGTACGCCTGGGACGCGCGGGCAGCGCGCCTGCGGTTCCTCGCCGAGCACCGGACTGCTTCGTAACCACATCGATAGCGGGTGCGCCTCCCTGCGAAGATGGCGGGATGACCGTCCACGAGGTCGCCGAGAAAGGCTTTGGCCGCACCGCTGATACGTACGAGCGAGTGCGTCCGTCGTATCCGCCGGACGCGGTGGCGTGGCTCGTCGAGAACCTCGATATTCGGCCCGGCCGGGCTGTGCTCGACCTCGCTGCCGGCACCGGGAAGTTCACGCGGCTGCTCGTCCCGTCCCGGGCGACGCTCTTCGCCGCCGAACCGGTGGAGGGGATGCGGCGCGCCTTCCTCGACGCGGTGTCGGGCGTGCCGATCGTCGCCGCCATTGCCGAGGTGCTGCCAGTCAGCTCCGGGTCGCTGGACGCGATCACCGTGGCGCAGGCGTTCCACTGGTTCGACCCCGACCGGGCCTTCGATGAGTTCGCGCGCGTGCTGCGCCCCGGCGGACGGGTCGGGTTGATCTGGAACGCGCGCGACCGCTCGACTGACTGGGTGAACGAGGTGTGGTCGATCATGGACCAGGTCGAGAAGCGAGCGCCGTGGCGTGACCATGAGCGCTGGCGTGACTCCGCCCTCGGCATCCGGTCCGGATTCGGGCCGCTGCATGCGGAGACCTTCCGACACGAGCAGTCGATAACTCCCGAAGGCGTCGTCGAACGGATCATGTCGGTGAGCCATGTCGCGGCGCTGCGGTCGGCCGAGCGTGCACGAGTGCTGGACCGGGTGCGCGAGGTACTGGCTACCCATCCCGACGCCGAGGGGCGCGACGAGCTGCACATCCCGTATCGCGTCGACACGTACTGGTGTGAGCGCCGATGAGCCGGCGCACGCTGCGGACGGGCGCCGGGATCGCGGCCGGACAGGTCGCCGGGTGGCTCTCGCGCGTGACGGGCCGCGGCCAGGGGGCCACGATCAGCGGGCGGGTCATCAACGCGCTGGCACCGGAAGCGCTGGCGCAGCTGGCGCAGGGGCAACGGGTGGCGCTCGTCTCGGCGACGAACGGAAAGACCACGACGACGCGGTTCCTCGCGGCCGCCGTCGCTCGGACCGGCGAGCCGGTCGTGAGCAACGCCACCGGCGCCAACCTCACGTCGGGCATCGCGCCGATCCTGGCGAAGGCCGACTCCCCCGGCCTCGCCGTGCTCGAGGTCGACGAGCGCGTCCTGCCGCGGGTGGTCGACCCGCTCGGCGTCGAGCTGGTCGTGCTCGGCAACCTCAGCCGGGACCAGCTGGACCGTTACGGCGAAGTCCACGCCGTCGGCGACATGTGGCGACACACCGCCGACACGCATCCGGACCTGCGCGTCGTCGCCAACGCGTCCGACCCCCACGTGGTCTGGGCGGCGGCGCCGGCGAAGACGACTTGGGTGGATCTCGGCCTCGGCTGGCGCAACGACGCCGCCACCTGCCCGAACTGCGCCGCGCTCCTGCAGTGGAGCGCCGACCGGTTCGACTGTCCCTCGTGCGGGTTCGGCCAACCGGCGACACCGAACCGGCTCGAGGGTGACACCCTCGTCCTCGACGGCACCCGCGTGCCGCTGCGGCTCGCGCTGCCCGGCCGCTGGAACCTGGCGAACGCGGCGCTGGCCGTGACGGCGGCGACGACCCATTACGGCGTCGATCCCGGCGACGCCGCCGACGCGGCCGCCACCATCACGACCGTCGCCGGCCGGTACATGACGGTTTCGCTGCCCGACGGCCGGCGCGCTCGCGTCCTCCTGGCCAAGAACCCGGCGGGTTGGTCCGAGGTGCTCCATTACCTGTCGGAGCGCGACGGCACGGTCGTGATCGCCGTGAACGCCCGCGTTGCCGACGGCAAGGACCCGTCGTGGTTGTGGGACGTGCCGTACGAGCTCCTGCAGGGCCAGCGGGTCGCCGCCGTCGGCGAGCGCGCCCTCGACGTCTCGGTGCGGCTCAAGTACGCCGACGTCGACCACATCGTCGCGCGTGACCCGTTGGAGGCGGCGGCGAACCTCCCCGGCGACGAGGTCGACATCGTCGCGTCCTACACACAGTTCTCGGCGCTGTACCGGAGTTACGGATGAGCGCGATCCGAGAGTCCGCGGTTCGGGTCGGCCTCGTGTACCCGGAGCTCCTTGGAACGTATGGCGACCGCGGTAATGCCGTGGTTCTCGTGCAGCGACTCCGGTGGCGGGGCCAGCCGGCCGAGCTGGTCGAGATCACCGCCGGCGCCCCGATCCCCGACTCGCTCGACGTCTATCTGTTCGGCGGGGGCGAGGACGACCCGCAGGTGATGGCGTCGGCGGGCATGCGCAGCTCGCGTGCCGCGATCGACCGAGCACGCGCCGGTGGCGCCGCCGTGCTGGCGGTGTGCGCGGGGTTCCAGCTGATCGGCCACAGCTACGAGGCCGCCGACGGGACGATGATCGACGGCCTCGGGCTCGTCGACACCGTCACGCGTGCCGGACCCAACCGGCTCATCGGCGAGCTCGTCGTCGAGCCCGATCCCCCGCTCCCGATCCTCACCGGGTTCGAGAACCACGGGGGCCGCACCACGCTCGGCCCGTCCGAGCGACCGCTGGGGCGGGTGCTGGCGCGGACCGGCAGCGGGGGCAAGACCGAAGGGCTCGCCGGGGAACGCCTCATCGGCACGTACATGCATGGGCCGGTGCTGCCCCGAAACCCGGCGCTGGCCGATCACATCCTGACGTGGGTGGTCGGCGACCTCGCGCCGCTCGACTCGACGTGTGAGGATCAGCTGCGCGCCGCGCAACTGCACGCGGGGTCGGCGCGCGGCGTCCGGAAATGGTGGCAGCAGCGCGTCCTGGCGCGGGGCTAGCCGCCCGCGTTGTCACAAGAGCGTGCCCAAGCAGCGCGTCATCGTGCCCAACGGGGAGAGAGTGGAGAGCGTAGAGGGGACGATTGCGGCTACTCCGCGATCTCGCGGATCTTCTCGATCCTCTCGTCCGACTTGTTGGCGTCGGTGCCCTGGATGCGGAGGAGCTGCTCGCGGGTGCGCTCGGCCTCGGCTTCGGCACCCTCGTCGGCGGCGGCGAGGCGCGCTTCGATGCCCTCGGCCATGATGCGCTCGCCTTCGTCCACGAGGGCGTCGACCATGTCGGCCTCGGGCACCACGCGCACGACCTTGCCCTTGACGAACAGGTGCCCTTTGCCGCGGCCGGCGGCAATCCCGAGATCCGCCTCACGAGCCTCGCCGGGGCCGTTCACGACGCAGCCCATGACTGCGACCTGGAGCGGGATGTTGCGGTCGGCGAGCGCGGACTGGGCGTTGTTCGCCACCCCGATCACGTCGACCTCGGCGCGCCCGCAGCTCGGGCACGCGATCAGGTCAAGGCCCTTGCGCTCGCGGAGACCGAGTGTCTCGAGCAGCTGACGGCCGGCGCGCGCTTCCTCGACCGGATCGGCCGTCAACGAGAAGCGGATCGTGTCGCCGATCCCCTCGGCGAGCAGCGTCCCGATGCCGACCGTCGATTTGACGAGACCGCCGGGCAGCGGGCCCGCCTCCGTGACCCCGAGGTGAAGCGGATCGTCGACCGTCTCGGAGAGGAGGCGGTACGCGTCGATCATCACGGGGACGTTCGACGACTTCACGGAGATCTTGACGTCCTCGAAGCCGACGTCCGCAAAGTAGGCGAGCTCGCGTTGCGCCGACGCGACCAGCGCCTCCGGCGTGGCGCCGCCGTGCCGCTGCCCGATGTCGGGGTCGAGGCTGCCGGCGTTCACGCCGATGCGGATCGGAAGCCCACGGTCCTTCGCCTCGCGGGCGACCGTCTTGATCTGGTCGGGCTTGCGGATGTTGCCGGGGTTGAGCCGCAGCGCGTGCACGCCGGCCTCCATGGCCGCCAGCGCCAACTTGTACTGGAAGTGGATGTCGGCGACGAGCGGGACCGGCGACCGCGGGACGATCTGGGCGAGGCCTTCGGCGGCCTCCTCTTCGTTGCACGTGCAGCGCACGATGTCGGCGCCGGCGGCGGCGAGCGCGTACACCTGGCTGAGCGTGCCGTCGACGTCGGCCGTCTTCGTGGTCGTCATGGACTGCACCGACACCGGCGCGCCTCCGCCGACGGGCACATCGCCGACACGGATCTGGCGGGTCATCTTCCGCTGGTGCATGGCGGCATCCAGCCTACGGGCGGGCCGGAGGCACGACGAAGCGCGCGACGGCGGATCCGGTCAGGACCCGGTGAAGATCTGGCGAAGGTCGAGGAACATCGCCGACAGGCCGAGGGTCAGGAAGACGACGAGCACCAGCGCCGTCACCGGCACGAGCTTGCGGAAGTCGACCCGCACCACGCGCCCCCGGATCTTCGACGCCACTTGCTCGTAGATCACGACCGCTGCATGCCCGCCGTCGAAGGGCAGCAGCGGGATCAGGTTGAACAAAGCGACGATGAGGTTGATGGCTCCGAGCAGGAAGAGCAGGCTCCACACGTTGCCGCCGACGAGCTCACCGCCGATGTCGACGATGCCGATGATCGAACGCGGGCGGTCGTTGGACGCCGGGGACCCCTGCTTGGGCGCGTCGCCGGTGAAGTTCTTGCTGTAGTTCTCGATGCCGGAGGGCGAGAAGAGCCGGCCGATGCCGGCGGCGGTGTCGCGCGTCATCTGCCCCATCGTCGAGAACGACTCCGGGACCGCTCGCACGGGGTTGAATGTCTCGTACGACGCGACGCTCTGGCTGATCGATACGCCGATGATCCCGCTCTTGTCGCTGCTACTGCGCTCCTTGGGAACCGCGGTAAGCGCAGTGGTGCCACCGTCGCGTTTCACGACGATCGTCGTCGGCTGACCGACGCGGTCCTGTAGTGCGTCGCTGATGTCGCGATCGACGTCGAGGCGTTGCCCGTCGATGCTGATGATGCGGTCGCCGTCGCGCACCCCGGCCACGGCCGCCGGGCTGTCGGGCAGGACACGCTCGACCTTCGCCTCGAGGGTGTCGGGGAGGCCGCGGCCGATCAGCGCGGCGTAGATCAGGACGAAGGCGAGGATCAGGTTCACCGAGACGCCGGCGAGGATGACGGTGAGCCGGTTGCCGAAGGTGCCGTGCCGGAACGTCCGTTTCTCCTCGTCGGGGTCGATGTCCTCGAGGTTGCTCATGCCGGCGATGCGGACGTAGCCGCCGGCGGGAATGGCCTTCACGCCGTACTCGGTCTCGCCTCGCCGGAACGACCAGACGCGGGGGCCGAAGCCGAGGAAGAACTCGGTCACCTTCATGCCCGCCCGCTTGGCGGTGAAGTAGTGGCCGGCTTCGTGGAGCATGATCAGCGCCACGATCCCGAAGATGATCGCGAGCGTGTCGATCGTCGACGGGCGCAGGATCGCGAGAAGGATCAGGCCGAGCAGGACCAGCAGCAGCGAGACCCCTGCTCCCCGGCGGGTGACGTCCGTGCTGGCGTCCTCGAGGGGGTCCTTCACGCGGCGCTTCTCCGTTCGACGGCGTCCCGAGCGCGCTCGCGCGCCAGCCTGTCAGCCTCGAGAACGTCGGCGACCTCCCCGACGTTCCCGGTACCCCGCTGCATGACCTCCTCGACCACAGCGGCGATGCCCAGCCACGGGATCCGCCCGGCCAGGAAGGCCTCCACCGCCACCTCGTTGGCGCCGCTGAGGGTGGCAGGGGCGCCGCCCCCGGCCCGACCGGCGGCGTACGCCAGACCGAGGCAGGGGAACGCCTCGAGGTCGGGGCGCTCGAAGGTGAGCGATCCGAGTCGATCCCAGTCGAGGGCGCCGAAGGGCTGGTCGAGCCGGTCGGGCGCTCCGAGCGCGAGGCCGATGGGAAGGCGCATGTCGGGCTGGGACAGCTGGGCCACCGTCGCGCCGTCGGTGAACTCGACCATCCCGTGGACGATGGACTGCGGGTGGACGACGACGTCGACGTGGTCGAAATCGACGTCGAACAGCTCGTGCGCCTCGATGACCTCGAGGCCCTTGTTCATCAGCGTCGACGAGTCGATCGTGATCTTGGCTCCCATGTTCCATGTCGGGTGCTGCAACGCGTCTGCCACCGTGACCCGCTCGAGCTCGGACCGCGACCGGCCACGGAACGGTCCGCCGCTGGCGGTCAGCAGGATGCGCCGGACCTCGTGCCGGGCGCCGGCCCGCAGCGCCTGGTAGACGGCGGAGTGCTCCGAGTCCACGGGCACGATCTCGCCGCCGCCCTTGCCGCGCACCTTGGCGACGACGGGCCCGCCCGCGATGAGGCTCTCCTTGTTCGCGAGCGCGAGCCGCTTGCCGTGCTCCAACGCGGCGAGGGTGGCCGGGAGACCGGCGAAGCCGACGACCGCGTTGAGCACGACGTCGGCCTCGGGCAACGAAGCGAGCGCCGCCAGCGCGTCGGCGGCGTCAGTGCCGAGGTGCACCCGGTCGGGCGTCACGTCGAAATCGGCCGCCTGACGCGAGAGCAGCTCCTCGTTGCGACCGGCGGCGAGAGCGGCGACCCGGTAGCGGTCGCGATGCGAAGCGATGACGTCCAGGGCCTGGGTCCCGATGGATCCGGTCGATCCGAGCAGGACGACGTTCGTCGCCCGACTGCTCATACGATCTTGAGCTGAATCGCCAGGTAGTAGGCGGCCGGGAGACAGAAAAGCATCGCGTCGAACCGGTCGAGGACGCCGCCGTGACCGGGCAGGAGCGTGCCGAGGTCCTTGACGCCGAGGTCGCGCTTGATCATCGACTCGCAGAGATCGCCGATCGGGGCGACGATCGCGACGACGAGACCGAGGGCGAGGCCATGGCTGATGGATCCGTCCCACGGCGCGAGCAGGGTTCCGACGATCCCGCCGAGCACGACTGCAGCAACCATCCCGCCGACCAGGCCCTCCCACGTCTTGTTGGGTGACAGGCGCGGTGACATGCGACTGCGTCCGAACTGAGACCCGATGAAGTAGCCGAACACGTCGTAGGCGATCGCGCACAGCGCGAGGCCGATGATGAAGCCGGTGCCGTCGGGCGCGCTGAGGAGCAGCCCGGCGAAGGCGCCGAAGATCCCGATGTACCCGAACCCGAGCAGCGTGATCGCGATGTTGACGATCGGCCGGGCTTTGACGACCTCGAGCATGTACCAGAGCATCGTGAACGCGACGACGAGGATCGTGACGAGCGGGAAGGCGTCGAGCCCGTTGGTGTACGCGATCCCGACGATCGAGACGCACCCCAGGAGCCCGATGACCGTGGCCGGGTGATAGCCGGCGCGCCGGAACGCCTCGTACAGCTCCAAGGCGGCGGCGCCGACGATCACTGCCACGAGGATCGTCGTCGCCCCTCGCCCCAGCTTCAGCATGATCAGCGCGACGACGGCGACTGCCGCCGCCGTGAGCAGCCGTGTCACCAGGTCGGGCGGTCGGCCGTGCTCCTCGACCGGTGCGGTCGGCTCGTCGTCCTCGAGGGTCCCGGGCGGGCGGCCGCGGCGCACCGGCCGGCGCCGGCCGTTCCCGCGGCGCCGGCGGGCGGCGACCTCGGCTTCGAACGCGGCCTCGTCATCGTCGTCGTCGTCGTCGTCATCATCGCGGTCGCGCAACGCGCCGAGAGCCAAGGAGTCGTCCTTGAGCAGCTCGGGACTCGAGAAGTCGGGCTCCGACCAGTCGCTGTCGTCGGTGCGGTATCGCGGTGTCTGCCCGCTCCGTGACCTCCAGCTCTCGAGGTCGTCGTCGTGCTGGGCGGGCTGCTCGCCGGAGATCACGCTCGGCACCTCGCCCGTGGGCGGCTCGGTCCAGTGCGGAAGCTGCACCGGTCCGTTGACGTCGGGCGGCGGCTCCGGGTGAGTGCGCGACGGGGGTGGCGGCGTCGCGGCGGCATTGCGACGCGCGGCGCGCCGGCCTCGGCGTGTGCGGGGCCGGGACTCGGGCTCCGTCAGGCCCTGCGACGAGGCCGACCAGGTCGCATCGTCGTCGGCATCGGCGCCGCCCCCGGTGTCGGCGAAGGGCTTCCCCCAGAACTCCTCGGAGTCGTCCGCGGCACGCCGGCCCCGACGAGGAATCGGCCGCGGCGCGGGACGTGTCGCCTCGCCGTCGGGACCGAGGACGCGCACGCCTTCCGATTCGCCGTGCGGCGGTCGCTCTTCGTCGTCGAAATCGAGTGGATCGAACTCGTGATCGTCGCGCCAGTCGGACACGGCACCCCTTCCGGTCCGAGCCCCAGGCTAGACGCTGATCTCGCCGGGGTCGCGAATAGGGCTGACACGGGCCTCGGCCCTGCCGGCCTCGTGGTCAGACCTCCAGGAGCTCGTGTTCCTTGTGCTCGAGCATCTGGTCGATCTCGTCGACCGTCACGTGTGTGACCTTCTCGAGATCCTTCTCGGCGCGGTCGAGATCGTTCTTGGAGATGTCGCCGTCCTTCTCGAGCGCCTCGAGGTCGTGGCGCGTCTGGCGCCGGATGTTCCGCACCGCCACCCGGCCTTCCTCGGCCCGGTTGCGCACGACCTTCGCGAGGTCGCGGCGCCGTTCCTCGGTCAGCGGCGGAAAGACGAGCCGCACCAGCTGCCCGTCGTTGGACGGATTGATGCCGAGATCGCTGGCGTGGATCGCCTTCTCGATCGCCTTGATCGAGCCCTTGTCGTAGGGCGAGATGACCAGCACGCGCGGCTCGGGCACGCTGATGCCGGCGAGCTGCTGGAGCGGCACCTCGGCGCCGTACGCGTCGACCTTGAGCTTCTCGACGAGGCCGGGGGTCGCGCGGCCGGTGCGGATCCCCCCGAACTCCTCTTGCAGGTGCGAGACGGCCTTGCGCATCTTGTCGCGACACTCTTCGAACGCGAGCTGACGCATCTCCTCGCCGGTGTCACTCATCGCGCCTCGGCTTTCTCGGTGCTGACGAGCGTTCCGATCGGCTCGCCGACGAGCGCCCGGTGGATGTTCCCGGGCGCGCTGACGTCGAAGACGATGATCGGCAGCTCGTTGTCCATGCAGAAGGTGATTGCCGTCGAGTCCATCACCTGGAGGCGCCGGTTCAGCACCTCGAAGTGCGTGACCTGCTCGAACTTCACCGCGTCGGGATCGAGGCGCGGGTCAGCGCTGTAGACGCCGTCCACGCCGGAGTGCGTGCCCTTGAGGATGGCGGCGGCGCCGATCTCGGCGGCCCGGAGCGCGGCCGTGGTGTCCGTCGTGAAGTACGGGTTGCCCGTACCGGCGGCGAACACAACGACCCGCCCCTTCTCGAGATGGCGCATGGCTCGCCGCGGGATGTACGGCTCCGCGATCTGAGCCATGGTGATGGCCGTCTGGACCCGCGTGGGCTGTCCGACACCCTCGAGCGCGTCCTGCAAGGCCAGCGCGTTGATCACTGTGGCCAACATGCCCATGTAGTCAGCGCGGGCGCGGTCCATACCGCGGTCGGCGCCGGGCATGCCGCGGAAGATGTTGCCGCCGCCCACGACGACGGCGATCTCGACCCCGAGCTCCGAGTTGGCGGCCGCGACCTCGTCGGCGATGCGCTGCACCACACCCGCGTCGATGCCCGAACCGGTCTCGGCGTCGGCGAACACCTCACCCGAGAGCTTCAATACCACCCGGTCGTACTTGGACGCCTCCCCCACGCGTCTCCTTCGTTCCTGAGCCCGCGGCGCGCTTACTCGGCGCCGACCTGGATCCGCACGAATCGTCGGACCGTCGCCTCATCGCCGAGCTCACGGAGCAGCTTGCCGATGGTGGTCTTGGGCTCCCGGATGAACGGCTGCTCGACGAGGACGGTGTCCTTGTAGAAGCCGTTGAGCCGGCCTTCCACGATCTTCGGCACCGCCTGCTCGGGCTTGCCCTCGTTGCGGGTCAACTCCTCGAGCACGGCTCGCTCCTTCTCGACGACGTCGGCCGGGACATCTTCTCTCTTCACGTACTGCGGCGCGGCCGACGCGACGTGCAACGCGACGTCGTGCGCGATCTCCCCGGCGCGGGCATCGGACGCGTCGACGCCGCCGATCTCTACCAGGACGCCGATCGTGCCCCGCTCGTTCTGGATGTGCTTGTACCCGTCGACGATCCCGTCGCCGGACTCGATGCGCGCGACACGACCGATCGAGACGTTTTCGCCGAGCTTGGCGCCGAGCTGGTTCACGGCGTCGCCGACCGTCACGCCCTCGAACGGCTTGATCCCGAGGTCGGCGTCGCCCTGCTCGGCCACCAGCTCGGTCAGCGCGGTGACGGTGCCGCGGAAGTCGACGCCTTTGGCGACGAAATCGGTCTCGCAGTTCAGCTCGACGATGGCGCCGACGCCGCCCTCGACGACCACGTCGACGGCGCCGTCCTGGGCTTCCCGCCCGGCGCGCTTCGCCGCACCGGCCAGCCCCTGCGTGCGCAGCCAGTCCTTGGCGCCCTCGATGTCTCCGCCGCACTCCTCGAGCGCCTTCTTGCAGTCGAGCATGCCGGCGCCCGTCTGCTTGCGCAGCGCCGCGATGTCCTTCGCGGCGATCTCAGCCATTGCCCGCGCCTCCCCCCTCGGTGGTGGCCGCCTCGGCCGGCACGTCGTCGGCATCGGGCGCACCATCGATTGCCCCGTCGCCCGCGGTGTCGGGGGGCGGCGGGGGCTGCTTCCGCTTGGCGTCGCGCAGGCGCGCTTCGCGCTGTTCCTGCGCCTTGGCCGCCTCGGTGCGGGCTCGGCGCTGGTCGTCGGCCTTGCGCCGCTCCGCCTCGGGGTCGGGCGGCGGCTTCTCCGCCTCCGCCGATTTGGCTGGACGCACGCCCTTGCGCTGCGCGAGCTGGCGGCCCTCGTCGACGGCGTCGGCGACCACACGGCTCATGAGCGCGGCGGATCGGATCGCGTCGTCGTTCCCCGGGATCACGTAATCGATGACGTCGGGGTCACAGTTGGTGTCGACGATGGCGACGACGGGGATGCCGAGGCGGTTCGCCTCGGTCACGGCGATGTGCTCCTTCTTCGTGTCGATCACGAAGATGACGTTCGGTAGCTTCTCGAGGTTGCGGATGCCGCCCAGGTTGCGCTGGAGCTTGGTGAGGTCGCGCGTGATCTTGAGCGCCTCCTTCTTGGGCATCTGCGCCGTCTCGCCCGACTGTACGAGGCGCTCGAGCTCGCGCAACTGCGAGACCCGCGAGTGGACGGTCTGGAAGTTGGTCAACGACCCGCCCAGCCAGCGGTAGTTCACGTAGGGCATGCCGCTGCGCCGGGCCTGCTCCTGGATCGGCTCCTGGGCCTGCTTCTTGGTCCCGACGAACAGGACCGTCCCGCCGTCCTCGACGACGCCACGGATGAAGCGGTAGGCGGAGTCGATCCGCTCCAGCGTCTGCTGCAGATCGATGATGTAGATGCCGTTGCGCTCGCCGAAGATGAAGCGACGCATCTTCGGGTTCCAACGGCGCGTCTGGTGGCCGAAATGGACGCCGGCCTCCAGCAGCTGCTTCATGGTGACGACAGCCACGGGGTCTCTCCCTCGGTTGTAACCTCGGCCCGCCGCGCCCGTCCGGAGGACGAACGACCGTGGGGAGCGGGCGTGCGAATTCTCGGAACGGGCCGCGACCCGAAGCCGAGTGCTGGTCAGTGTACCGGAGGCCCTGTCACCGCAGCCGCTCGGACTCGACGCGGTCGGGTCGTGCCAGACGCACCGCGAAGACGAGGCGTCCTCGCCCCACGCCGAACCCGACCGGGAACCCGCCCGGGTCGAGACGCCGGACGAGCCGGCCCGACCCCCGGTCGAGGACCACGATCTTCCCGCCGTAGGTCCGGAGGACGACCGCGTGCGGCGTGAGCACCACCCGCGTGTCGAGGATCGGCGCCCGCAGAGCGGTCTGCCAGCGCGTCGCGCCGCGGCGGCCGTCGACGAGCGTGATCGTCCCGAAGTGGTCGCACACGGCCACGTCGTCGCCCGCGGCACCCGGGGTGACGCCCGCCTCGAACGACGCCGGCGCCGGCACCGACCAGCGCTCGGTCCCGGAAGCGAGATCACGCCCCACCACACGGGCGCCGAAGTTCCCGTCGCCCTCGCCGATCACGACTTCGCCGGCCCGGATCAAGGGGGCCGACGCTCCCGGTGCGACCGTGACCTCCCAGCGGACCGCGCCGGTCGCGAGGTCGAACACGCGCAGGTGCTGCCCGACGTCTGTCCACAAGACCGCGCCGGCGCCGACGCTCGCGCGTGGGGCGGGCGCGGCCCAGATCGCCCCCGGCACCTGCACCGACCAGCGCGCCCGCCCCGTGAGGTTGTCGAGCCCGGCCAGGATGCCCCGCTCGGTGGTGACGAGCGCGAGGACATCCGAACCGGCTCGGGTCAGCGCGACGCCGCCGGCATGATCGCCGACGGTCGCCTCCCAGCGGCGCTCTCCGGACGCGCGTTCGAGGGCGACGACACGATCGTCCGCGCTGACGAGGACGGTCGCGTCGTCGAGGGCGGGCTCGTAGTGCGTGACCTGTGTCACCTCGGCACGCCAGCGTTCACGTCCGGTCATGGTGTCGAGGGCGAGGATCCGGTTCCTACCGCCCGAGACCACGGTGTCGGGTCCGCGGACGCCGAGCGAGAACGGCCAGCTCACTTCGGTGCGCCACGTCGCACCACGCGCCGGGCCGGTGCTCGCAGGCTGCGCGCAAGCGCCGGCGACGGACGCGAACGTCGTGACGACCGCCGTGGCCAGCACTCGCCCACCGGTCATCGTGTGACCACCGGCAGGTCGCCGAGCGCGTGCTCGACTCGGGTGATCAACGTCGGAACGACGACGCCGCGTAGACCCTCGGCCACGCCGACGCAGGGCGGAGCCCGACCCTCGAGCGCGGCGCGCACGGCACCGAGCGCACCGCTGTCGCGCCCGATGTCGGCGTGGTCGTCGAGCGAACCCCCACCTACGTCGACGACGACCTTCTTGGCTTCGGGGACGTCGATCTGCGTCGCCGGTACCAGCACGTCGTCGGTCGCGCCGATCGTGGTGAAGTCGACGTGCTCGGGGAGGTGGTCACGCCACAGCTCGCGCAAGAAGCGCGAGTGCTCGTCGAGCTGGCGGACCGCGGGCGCGTCGGCCGGCGGGCTGGGAAGGCGACCCTGAGCCGCGTCGATCAGCGCGTCGCCGACCGGACTGCGCCGCCAATCGGCGGCGACGGTGGCGAGCGGCGCGCCTTCGTGGGGTGACGACAGCGTCACGACTGTCCCGATGGGTGGGTATGCGGGATCACTGGCGTCGTAGAACTCCTGGAGGAAGACGTCCACCACGACGCCGCCCTGCGAGTGGGCGATGAGGTCGACCTCGAGCCCGGGGTGCTCGCGCTGCAGTTCCTCGAGCTGCTCGGCGAGACGGCGGCCGGAGCGCCGCAGGTCGCCGTGGGTCTGCGGGGGGTCGTACGCGCCGCCTCCGGGCGCGTACGAGAAGTAGGTGACCTCGTCGTCGAGGTAGCCGAGCGCGCGCGTGTCGAGCCCGAACGTCGGGCTGTTCGGCGCCCCCTCCGAGTCGAGGCCGCCGACGGCCATCAGCATGTGGCCGGAGCCTCCGGTGCCGTCGGCCGCGGCGCTGGCGTCCGAGCACTCGCGGCGATGTCGCCACCAGTCGACGGCCCCGCCCGCCACGTCCGCCGCGATCGAGGCCGCCATCCCTCCCGGCGAACGATCCAGGACCGCGGTGGCGACGCTCGCCAGGCGGCGCGCTGCGCGTGTACCGGCGTCGGCGACGGCGCGCGCCTTGCCCGCTCCTGCGCCGGCAACGTCGCTCATCGCGTCCCAGCCTCGACGCCCGACGTCGGCCGCTACTCCGTCGGCATCGCCGAGCGCGCCCGCGAGGTCGCCGGCGACTGCCGCGACTGCAGATCTGCCGGAAGTCAGGGACCCGAGCGCGGAAGATCGGCCGGCGTCCCAGGGCTCGGCCAGAACCTCGTCGACGGGCACGAGCCGCACGAGTTGCGTCAGGTCGCAGAGCTCGAAGAACTGCCGGGGATCGAGGTACCGATCGCCGAGGCGGACCCCGAAGTGGAGCCCGCTCTCCTCGTGCAGCGGCCCCGTGCTCCCGGCGGTGCCCACGACCTGGCCTCGCGCGAGGCGGTCGCCCTCGCGGACCGCGATGCCGGCCAGGAAGGCGTACGTGGTCCGGAGAGCGGTCAGGGCTCCGCCGGTCCGGCCGCCGTCGTGGGCGACGACGACGTGCAGCGATCCCGCCACCGACCCGGCGAACGCGACGATCCCGTCTGCCGCGGCGCGGACGGGGGTGCCGAGCGCGGCGGCGAAGTCGACACCCCGATGGCCCGGCCCATAGGCGAACGCGGGCGCGCGGAAGGCTTGTGTGATCTCGCCCTCGACCGGTGGGAGCCACCCCCCGCAGCCGCCGGGCGCCGCGCCGGCGAGCCCGGTCCGCCGCGCGACGAGGAACGAGGTCGCCGCGAGACACAGAACGAGGCAGACCGTGACCTCGCGGCGGGGCGGGTGCAGGCGCATGGGTGCTCCGTGGGTCGAGGACGACACGGGGAAGCACCGGGAGAAGCCGTCGCGGAGCGAAGCTCGACGCGACACCTGGATCGTACCGGGGGGCTACGACAATGAAAAGGCCGGCGCCGCGTCGGAAACGGTGAATTGCTCGCGCGCTTCCGGCATCCGGTCTTGCTTGTGTTCGCGCCTGAGCTCGGCGACCGCGTGACCGTCCCGGTCGTCAGGCACGAGGATGGGTCGCGTCGTAGACGGCGCGGAGGCGCTCGCGCGTCAGGTGCGTGTAGATCTGCGTGGTGGCCAGGTCAGAGTGCCCGAGCAGTTCTTGGACGGCGCGGAGGTCGGCGCCTCGCTCGAGCAGATGGGTCGCGTACGCATGGCGGAGCGCGTGCGGATGGAGCGCCTGCCCGTCGGGCAACGGGTGGCGGGCCACGATGCGGCGGGCGTCGCGGGTGGTGAGCCGCCGGCCGCGAGCGTTGAGGAACACGGCGTCCGCCGGCGTCCGGTCGGTCACGAGCTCCGGTCGCCCGTGCGCGAGGTACCCGCGCACGGCGGCCGCGCCGGGTTTGCCGAGCGGCACTCGGCGCTCCTTCGCACCCTTGCCCAGCACCGTGACGAAGCCTCTCTCCGTGTCGATCGACTCGAGCGTGAGCCCGCAGCACTCGCTGACCCGGAGGCCCGCGCCGTAGAGCAGTTCGAGCACGGCGAGGTCCCGCCACGCGACCGCGGCGCCGTCGGCCTCGACGTCCTCGAGGTCAGCAGCCGAGGCCGCCTCGAGCATTCTCTCGGCCTCGACCTGGCGCGGCACACGAGGAAGTCGCGCTTCGCCCTTCGGCGCCCGCAGCGACCGACCGGGGTCGGTGGGGATCACTCCCCGACGATGGAGGAATCTGAGGTAGGCCCGGAGCGAGGCCGCCTTGCGGGCGATCGAGCGCCGGGCGAAGTGCCGCGTCGTGAGGTAGGCGAGGTAGCGCCGCAACGTCGCCCGGTCGATCCGGTCGGGCGTGGGGCACCCTCCCCGGTCAGCCCAGGCGACGAACTGACGGACATCGGCCCCGTACGCCTCGGCCGTGTGCGCGCTCGCCCCCGCCAGCGACGCGACGAACTCGTCCACGGCCCAGCTCACACGACACCTCGGATTTCTCCCCACCCGCGTCGGGACGTTACCAAGTGAGCTGGCGCGCACCGTGCCATACCAGCCCGGGCGTAGTCGTCACACGCGTGCGATACGGTGCGCTCGCCGTCCGATACGGTGCGTTCGCCGTCGAGGTTGCCGCGGCTCCGGCCCTCCCGTTCCACGATTCGCGGGAGGTCCTCCGTGCTCGCCTCGGTACGCAGCGCCACGCTCACCGGCGTCGACGGTCGCCTCGTCACGGTCGAGGTTCACGTGTCGCGCGGTCTGCCCAGCTACCACGTCGTCGGGTTGCCCGACGCCGCCGTACGAGAGTCACGTGAGCGGGTGCGGGCCGCGTTGCTCTCGTCGCAGCTCGAGTTCCCCCAGCAGCGCATCACCGTCAACCTGGCACCGGGCGGCGTGCGCAAGACGGGCGCCGGGTTCGAGCTCGCCGTCGCGCTCGGCCTGATCGCCGCTACCGGTCAGCTCGCCGACGGCGTGCTCGACGGGATCGGCGTGCTCGGGGAGCTGGGCCTCGACGGCTCGGTCCGTCCCGTGCCGGGCGCGCTCGCGCTCGTCGACGCGCTCCGGGGCGCAGGAACGGGCAGCGTCGTCGTCCCGATCTCGGACGTGGCCGAGGCCTCGCTCGTGGACGGCATGGAGGTGCGCCCCGCCCGCAGCGTGGCGGAGCTCCGCGCGTGCCTGAAGGGTGAGTGCGAGTGGCCCGAGCCCCCACCGACCGCCGCCGGTCCCACCGACACCGCCGAACTCGACGACGAGCCCGTCGACCTCGCCGACGTGCGCGGGCTCCCTCGTGCGCGGCGCGCGCTCGAGGTCGCCGGGGCCGGCGGCCATCACCTCCTACTCACCGGGCCGCCCGGCACCGGCAAGACGATGCTGGCCCGACGCCTTCCGACGATCCTCCCGCCGCTCGGACCGGACGAAGCACTGGAGGTCACCCGCATCCACTCGGCCGCCGGTCACGCCCCCGCGCACGGCCTCGCCCACCGCCGCCCGTTCCGCGCCCCGCACCACACGGCCTCCACGGCCGCGCTGGTCGGCGGCGGCTCGTCACGCTTGCGCCCGGGCGAGGTCACCCTCGCGCACCACGGCACGTTGTTCCTCGACGAGCTGGGCGAGTTCCCACCGCACGCGCTCGACGCGTTACGCCAACCGATCGAGGAACACGTCGTGCGCATCTCGCGCCAGGTGATGTCGATCGTGTTCCCGTCGGATTTCCTGCTCGTCGCCTGCTCCAACCCGTGCCCGTGCGGGCGGGGCGGGCCGAGCTGCCAGTGCACCGAGATGCAACGCGCACGCTATCGCCGTCGTCTGTCGGCGCCGCTGCTCGACCGCTTCGACCTGCGACTGGAAGTACATGCGCCCGCGTCGGACGACAGCCCCGGGGAGCCGTCGGCCGCGGTACGCGCGCGAGTCGTCGACGCCGTCACCCGGCAGCAGCGTCGCTACGCGTCGCGTTCCTGGCGGCGGAACGCGAGGGTCCCCGCCGGAGCCTTGGCCGACGTCATCCCGCTGACGTCCGACGGCGAGGACGCCTGGCGCTGGGCGATCGCGCACGACGCGCTCACGGGGCGCGGCGCGGGACGGGTGCGGCGGGTCGCCCGGACGCTCGCTGACCTCGAGGACAGCCAAGAAGTGGACGAGCGACACGTCACGCTGGCCGCCGCGCTCCGGGAGGACGTGCCGTGACGGCCGGTCGGGCTTCTCCGGACGCCGCCGACGTGGCCGCGGCCACGCTCGTCTGTCTTCCGGACATGGGACCGCGCCGGTTGCGCGCCGTCTTGGAGCAATGGCCGGATCCTGGCGCCGCACTCACCGCCGTGCGTGACGGCCGAGCGGGGTCGGCGCTGGCGCACGACGTCCGTCTCGTGCGCGAGCACGACCGCGACGCGTTGGTCCGACGATGGGCACGGGCGGCAGGCATCCTCGACCTCGCACCCGAGCTCGCCCGTCGCGGCACCGCCGTCGTTCGAGACGGTCACTCCGGCTACCCGATCGCTGAGGACGTTCCGGATCGGCCGGCAGTGCTGCTCCTCGAAGGGAAGGTTCCTGAAGTCCTGTGCCGCCCACGCGTCGCGATCGTGGGCACGCGCTCGGCGTCCGTGCACGGCTTGGCCGACGCGCGCGAGCTGGGTGCGTTTCTCGCCCGTCGCGGCGTGACGGTCGTGAGCGGTCTGGCCATCGGGATCGACGGCGCCGCCCACGAAGGCGCCCTCGACGAGGATGGTGGGGTCGCGGGCGTGGTGGCGACCGGACTCGACGTCGTATACCCGCGCCGGCACGTCGTGCTGTTCGATCGCGTGCGCCAAGCCGGTGTGCTCCTGAGCGAGTCGGGATTCGGCGCCGGCGCGAACCGCTTTCGGTTCCCTGTGCGCAACCGCATCATCGCCGCCCTCGCCGACGTCCTGGTGGTCGTCGAGGCGACACGACGCGGTGGCGCCCGCATCACGGCCGACTACGGGCTCGAGTACGGCCGTCCGGTCCTCGTCGTCCCCGGGTCGAGGCGCAACCCGTCCGCCGAGGGGTGCAACACGCTGCTGGCCGATGGCGCGCAGCCGCTCCTCGACCCCGACGACGTGCTCGTGGCCCTCGGGCTGACGCCGGGGTCGCGCCGGGGCTGGGGCGCGCCATCCCCACGGCCGACGCCGGACGAGGCGGGCACGCAGATCCTCGACGCGTGCGGGGGCGAAGCGGCCGACGTCGACCAGCTCATCGGTCGCACGGGCCTCACGCCCGAAGCCGTCTCGGTCGCGCTGCGATCTCTCGAGCGGCAGGGTTGGGTCGAGCACCGCCGGGGCTGGTGGTGGCCCCGATGAGCGGGCTCCTACTCGCCTGTGAACTTCGGCTCGCGCTTCTGGAGGAAGGCGAGCATCGCCTCGGCGGTGTCCTTCGACGCGAAGTTCATCGCCTGGGCCGTGTCCTCGAACTCGAGCGCCTCGGCCATCGACACGGAGAACGACTGGTTGAGGAGCCGCTTCGACAGGCTGAGCTGGATCGGCGGCAACGCGGCGAGACGAGCTGCGTACTCACCGGCCACCTTCTCGAGTTCCTCGTGCGCCACGACCCGGTTCACGATGCCGGTGCGCTCGGCTTCCTCAGCGTCGATGATGTCGGCGAGGAACACGAGCTCCTTCGCCTTGTGGAGCCCGACGAGGCGGGGCAGCACCCACGAGCCGCCGAAGTCGACGTTGAGGCCGCGCTTCGAGAAGATCTCGGTGAACCGGGCGCGCTCGGAGGCGATGATGAGGTCGCAGCCGAGGGCAAGGTTCAGCCCCGCCCCGGCGGCGACCCCGTTGACCGCTGCGATCGATGGTTGCGGGAGCTCGTGGAGGCGCAGCGCGGCCCGACCGACCACGCGCATCTGGCGGAACGTGGAGCCGATGCCGCCGTCCTGGGATGCGAGGTCCGGGTTGTCGCCCGGCGCGAGGTCGGCGCCGGAACAGAATCCGTCGCCGGCGCCGGTGATCACGAGGACACGATCGGTCCGCGTGTCGGCGACATCGTCGAACACGTCGATGAGCTCGCGCCACATGGGCCCGTTGATGGCGTTCTTCTTGTCGGGTCGGTTCAGCGTGACGCGCACGACGCCGTCCGCGCGTTCGACGATGAGAGTCTCCATGCGGCCGCTACCGTAGCCCCGTGGGTTTCAACCCGTTCCGGAAGCAGGTGCGGCGCACCTCCGACACCGTCATCGTCATCGCCGCCCTCGCCGTCGTCGCCGCCTTGGTGGTGTGGGCAGTGCTGCCGCGCTGACCCGACGGGTCTCACTCCTCGAGGCGGGTCTCCCGCGCGAACGACACGATGTCCCCCGCCACCTCGTGCAGCTCGCGTTCCGGCGCCGGCTCGTCGGTCACCCGCGCCGCCTTCATGCGGTCGAGACGGAACGTCCGTCCGCCGCCGCGGAGGCGGCACCATGCCATGAGGTACCAGTGGTCCTGACCGCCGGCGAGCCCGTACGGCTCCACGTGCCGCCGCTCGGTTCGCTGACCGGACCGGTCGACGTAGTCGAGCTCGAGCACCTTGCGTCCGGCGACCGCCGTCTCGACCGCCCGCACGACCGGGGTGACCTCGAGGTGGCCGCGCTGCTGCAACAGGTGGATCCGGGCGACGAGCTCGCGCGCGCCGTCGCGATTCGTCGCCGACATGGCGGCGACGAGCTTGCGCAGCGCCGACCGGGCCGCGTCGCCGAAGGGGATGGGGCCGCTCGCGGCCAGCGCCACCGCGACGGCCGTGGCTTCGTCGGCGCTGAAGTTGAGCGGCGGGAGGCTCATCGACGGGTCGACGGAGTAGCCGCCGCCGGGGCCGGGCGTCGCCCAGACGGGCACGCCCGATTGCTGGAGGGAGGAGATGTCGCGTTCGATGGTGCGCACGCTCACCTCGAACCGATCGGCGAGCTCCCGGGCCGCCCGCGCCCGTGGGGCCGTCGCCCGTAGGACCTCGACGATCGCGTAGAGGCGATCGGTACGGTTCACGCCGACAACCTGCCAGATCGGGGTGGCAGGATGGAATGTCGTTCGCCACTGGGGGTTTGCACGGCCATGACCCAAGGACACCGCATTACCGTCACTCCCGCTGAGGTGCACGTCGAAGTGCACGTCAACGGGGTGAAGATCGCCGAGTCGGACCGTCCGGTGCTGCTCGAGGAGACGGGCCTCCCGACGCGGTACTACCTGCCTCGGGAGCACGTGCGCCAGGATCTGCTCCGGCCGACGAACAGCGAGACGACCTGCCCGTTCAAGGGCCAGGCGTCGTACTGGTCGGTCGAGCTCGAGGACGAGCTGCACCACGATCTCGTGTGGAGCTACGAGTCGCCGATCCCCCAGGCCGAGGGGGTCGCCGGCTTGCTGTGCTTCTACAACGAGCGCGTCGACCTTGTCGTCGACGGTGAAGCGCTCGAGCAGCCGGTCACGCCCTATTCGACCTAGAACGCGCCTTCGAGGACTTCGACCGCGAGCTCGTCGGCGGCGGTACGAGTGACCGACGCGACGTCGAAGCGCAATGTGCGGCGGTGCACGTCGTGCTGGGCGAGCCAGCGCAGGGCGAGGTTGCGCACGCGACGTTGTTTGGTCGTCGTGACAGCCTCGAATGGCGCGCCGAACCTCGAGCTGGCGCGCGTCTTCACCTCGCAGAACACGAGTGTGTCTCCCCTGATCACCACGAGGTCGAGCTCACCGTCTCGGCAGCGCCAGTTCCGATCGAGGACCTCGTAGCCGGCGTGCTCGTACCACCGCACCACCGCGTCCTCGCCGGCGACTCCCAGTCGGCGGCGAGGGTCGACCCGCCGGCGCGGGCCCGCGCCGGGCACCGCTACAGGTCCTTGCCGGCCAGCTCCTCGACATTGACGTCCTTGAACGTCACGACCCGCACGTTGGCCACGAAGCGAGCGGGGCGATACATGTCCCACACCCACGCGTCCTGAAGGTTCAGCTCGAAGTAGACGCGGCCCTGCTCGTTCTTGACGTCCATCTTGACGTCGTTGGTGAGGTAGAAACGTCGCTCGGTCTCGACGACGTACTGGAACATCGGCAGGACGTCGCGGTACTCCTTGTAGAGCTGGAGCTCGATCTCGGTCTCGTACCGCTCGAGGTCCTCGGCGCTCACGGTTTCTCCCGCCAGCGTCGCGGGCTCAGGCCCGCCGCTCCCTGATCTTCGCCGCCTTCCCGATCCGGTCGCGCAAGTAGTAGAGCTTCGCCCGGCGCACGTCCCCCCGACTCACGACCTCGATGCGGGCGATGATCGGCGAGTGCACCGGGAAGGTCCGCTCGACGCCCACACCGAAGCTGACCTTGCGCACGGTGAACGTCTCGCGGGCGCCGCTGCCCTTGCGCCGGATCACCGCCCCCTGGAAGACCTGCACCCGTTCGCGGTTCCCCTCGACGACGCGAACGTGCACCTTGAGGGTGTCGCCGGGCGCGAAGTCCGGAATGTCCGCACGTAGATTGGCGCGATCGACGAGATCGGTTGCGTTCATCGCTCGCCTTCTCGAGGGGGTGGTCTCGGGGCGGGACCCAGATGCTACTGGTCGGGGTGTCCTTCGGGGAACTCGTCGAGGAGCCGGCGCTCCTCGGCCGTCAGGGCGCGGGGGCCGAGCAGGTCGGGCCGCCGCTGCAGCGTCCGACGCAGCGCCTGGGCCCGCCGCCAGCGCGCGATCCGGGTGTGGTCGCCCGACCGCAACGCCTCCGGCACGGGCCAGCCCCGGAAGTCGGCCGGGCGCGTGTACTGCGGGTATTCGAGCAGCCCCGTGCCGAAGGACTCGTCCACGCTCGACTCGGTGTTGCCCATGACCCCCGCGACGAGGCGGGCGACAGCCTCGACGATCACCAGCGCGCCGGCCTCGCCACCGGCGAGGACGTAGTCGCCGACCGAGATCTCGTCGTCGCAGAGGTGGTCGGCGACGCGCTGGTCGACGCCCTCGTACCGTCCGCAGAGCAACGAGAATCCGTCGCGTTGCGCGAGCCGTTCCGCCGTCGGCTGGTCGAACGGTCGCCCCGCCGCGGAGAGCAACAACAGCGGACGCGGCGGAGCGACGGCCTCGACGGCCGCAAACAGCGGTTCGGGCCTCATCACCATGCCGGGGCCGCCGCCGAACGGCGTGTCGTCCACGCTGCGGTGCGCGTCGGTGGCGTGGGCCCGGGGATCGTGCACGCGCACGTCGATCAACCCGCGCTCGCGTGCGCGACCCAGCAGCGAGGTGCGCAACGGTCCCTCGAAGTATGCCGGAAGGATCGTGAAAACGTCGACGCGCATGCCGTGATCAGGTGCGGTCGAGGTCGAGCAGGCCCTCGGGCGGGTCGATGACGAGCACACCCGGTCGACGATCGACGACGAACACCATCGGGACGAGCACGCCATCCTCGAGAACGAGAATGTCGTGTGCCGGGTTGACCTCGACCTCGAGCACGTGGCCCAGCGCGTGTCCGTGCACATCGCGTACCTCGTCGCCGACGAGCTCGTGGACCCAGATGCGGCCCTCTCCCGGATCGTCGAGTGGCTCGCCGACCAGGGTGGCGCCCCGCAGCTCTTCGGCGGCGTCGCGATCGGTGACGCCTTCGAAGCGGACGAGCCATCGGCCCTGGTGCGGACGCGCGCTCGCAAGGACGAGCGTGCGATCTCCCACGTGGAACACGGCGCCGGGTGCGGTGCGCTCAGGCCGGTCGGTGTGCAGCGTGAGGACGACCTCGCCCCGGACGCCGTGGGGGCGACCGACCCGACCGAGCTCGAGTTCAGCCGCGCCCAAGGGCCGCCTACTCGACGACGTCGACGTTGGCCTTGATGCCCTCGCCGGCACCAGCGGCGCGCACGACCTGCCGGAGCGCCTGGATGACGCGGCCGCGCTTGCCGATCAGACGGCCCATATCGGCGGGGCTGGCGTGGATCAGGAGCTGCACGTCGTCGCGGCGCTCGGTCACGTCGATCTCGACGGCCTCGGGCTCTTCGGCGACGTGGCGGGTCACGTGCTCGACGACGGCACGGGCGCGAGCGCCGAGGATCCGATTCCCCTCTGGTGCGATCTCGTCGTCGTACTCGTCGTCTTCGTCGTCGAGGTCGTCGTCGATCACGTCGGGGCGCTCGTCGAACTCGTCACTCATGGGTCGACTCTTCGCTGGTGTCGTCGGCGCCGGCGTCCGCGGGCGGTTCGGTGTCGGCGGTGGCCTCGGGCTGCGTCGTCCCGACTTCGGGCTCAGCCTCCTCGGCTTCCTTCGTGGCCTTCTTCGCCGCGACCTTCGGATCGCCGAGACGGCGGCGGGCGAGCTTCGTGTCGACAGGGCCGCCCTTCTCGGACTCGAACTGCGCCCATACACCCGTGGCCATCAGCAGCTTCTGGACCTGCTCGGTGGGCTGCGCACCCTTGCGCAGCCAGGCCAGCGCCTTCTCCCCGTTGATGTCGACGAGCGACGGATCCTGGCGGGGGCCGTAGTGGCCGATCGTCTCGATGTTGCGGCCGTCGCGGGGGGAGCGGGAATCGGCGACGACGACGCGGTACGTCGGCTGCTTCGTCTTGCCCATCCGCATCAGGCGGATCTTCACGGACACGTGCGGCGTTCCTCTCGAGGTCGGGACCGGGCGCCGGGCGACGCCCGTAGGACGCACCAGGCTAGCGACTCACGGGCCCGGTACCGGGAGCCGCGGCATCTTGCCCTTACTCATCGATCGCATCATCTGCTGGACCATCTTGAACTGCTTGAGCATGCCGTTGACGTCCTGCGTGGTCGTGCCACTACCCCGTGCGATCCGGAGGCGCCGCGAGCCGTTGATGATCGTAGGGTTGCGCCGCTCCTCGGCGGTCATGGAACGGATGATCGCCTCGATGCGACCGAGTTGCGACTCGTCGACCTCGGCCTGACGCGCCTCCTTGGGCAGGCCCGGCATCATCCCGACGAGGTTCTGGAGCGATCCCATCTTGCGCACCTGTTGCATCTGGTCGAGAAAGTCCTCGAGGGTGAACTGGCCCTTGCGGAGCTTCTTCTCCGCCTTGGCCGCCTCTTGCTCGTCGAACGCGGCCTCGGCCTTTTCGATGAGCGTGAGGACGTCGCCCATGCCGAGGATTCGGCTCGCCATGCGGTCGGGGTGGAACGGCTCGAAGTCGTCGAGCTTCTCGCCGGTGCCTGCGAACAGGATCGGCTTGCCCACGACCTCCTTGACCGACAGCGCGGCGCCGCCGCGTGCGTCGCCGTCGATCTTGGTGAGGATCACACCGTCGAGTCCGATCGCCCGGTCGAACGCCTCCGCCACGTTGACGGCTTCCTGGCCGGTCATGGCGTCCACGACGAGCAACGTGTCGTGGGGCCCGACCTTGTCACGGACTCGGCGCAGCTCTCCCATCAGCGCGTCGTCGATCTGCAAGCGGCCCGCGGTGTCGAGCACGACGACGTTGCGACCGGTGCGATCGGCCTCTTTCAGCGCGCCCCGTGCCACCTTCACGGGGTCCGTCGGCTCCGAGAACACCGGCACCTGGATGCGCTCGCCCAGCACCCGGAGCTGCTCCACCGCCGCCGGGCGCTGCAGGTCGGCGGCGACGAGCAACGGCTTGCGCCCATCGGCAACGAGATGGCGGGCGAGCTTGCCGGCGGCAGTCGTCTTCCCGGAGCCCTGGAGGCCGACGAGCATCACGACCGTCGGCGGCTTCGAGCTCATGGCGAGCTTGCCCGTCTCGCCGCCGAGGGTCGTGACGAGCTCCTCGTGGACGATCTTGATGACCTGCTGGGCCGGGCTCAGGCTCCTGGCCACCTCAGCGCCGCGGGCGCGCTCCTTGACGCGGTTGATGAACGACTTCACCACCGTCACGTTCACGTCGGCTTCGAGCAGAGCGACGCGGATCTCGCGCGCGACCTCGTCGATGTCCTTGTCGCTCAGACGGCCGCGGCCGCGCAAGCGATGGAAGATGCCTTCGAACCGGTCTGCGAGGGAGTCGAACATTGCTCTCCTGGCGCTGAAGCTCCAGCTTTGCTCCGGCGGTCGGCAAAGCCGACGCCTCCGCGGCGACAACGCTAGGCGAACAACGCGGTGGTGAAGTCCTCGGGGTCGAAGGGGACGAGATCCTCGGGCGCCTCGCCGACGCCGATGAGCTTCACCGGGATGCCCAGGTCGGCCTCGATGGCGAGGACGATGCCGCCCTTGGCAGTGCCGTCGAGCTTGGTCAGGACGACGCCGGTCACGTCGACGGCGTCGGCGAACTGGCGCGCCTGCGTCAGGCCGTTCTGCCCGGTGGAGGCGTCGATGACGAGGAGAACCTCCTGGAGCGCGCCGGGTCGGCGCTCCGCGATCCGGCGGATCTTCTTGAGCTCCTCCATCAGGTTGACCTTGGTGTGCATGCGGCCGGCGGTGTCGACGAGGACGACGCCGGCGCCCCGCCCGCCGGCGGCGTCGACGGCGTCGAAGACGACCGAACTGGGGTCGGCGCCCTCCTGGCCGCGGACGACGTCGGCTCCGACCCGTCCACCCCAGAGGGCGAGCTGATCGGCGGCCGCCGCACGGAACGTGTCCGCCGCCGCGAGGAGTGCGGGATGGCCGGCGTCGATCTCCCGCCGGGCGAGCTTGGCGATGGTCGTCGTCTTGCCGGTGCCGTTCACGCCCACGAACAGCCACACCGTCGGCCCACCCGCGGCGTGGTGCAGAGACCGGTCCCGTCCCGCGAGATCCTCGACGAGTTGGGCACGCAGGAGCGCGACGAGCTGCTCGGGATCCTCGACCCGCTCCGTGGCGGCGCGCGCCCGGAGCTCCTCGAGGAGCCGGGACGTCGTGGCCACGCCGACGTCGGCGACGAGCAGCGCCTCCTCGACGCTGTCCCATGCTTCGTCGTCGATCGTGCGTCGACCGGTGAGCCCGCCGAGCGACCGGGCGAGGGCGGCGCGGGTCTTGCCCAGCCGATCGCGCAGCCCCGGCGCCGGCGGTGCCGCGACCTCCGACGGCGCCGCGACGACGGTCGGCGCCCGTGCCGCCCGGTCGGCCTCGAGCGGCGGCGCCGCTTCGTCCCGCCGCTTGGCTCGGCGCGCCAGACCGAGCCCGAGCCAGATGAGCGCGGCGGCGAGCACGAAGATTCCGATGAGCAGGACGGCGGCGAGCGTCGGCGACATGAGGAGCTCGGCGGTAGGTGGAGGGGCGGGCGGAGCCTACCGGTCACCCTCGGCGTCGCCCGAAGGACGCTCGTCGGCGGCAGGGGCGGCTCGCGGCGTGGTTCCGTGACGTCTCAGCGCGGCGTCTCGATGCCGGCCGCGTCGAGGGCGGCTTTGATGCGGGCGCGGAGCTCTCGGGCGACGCGCCACTGTTCGAGCGGAAGAGTCTGGACGACGAGGCGGATCTTCATGCTCTGGGCCCCGAGCTCCTCGAGCCCCCACACGTCCGGCTCGGAGAGAATCGAGTCACGCCAGCCGTCCGCGTGCCACATCGAGTCGGCGGTGGTCTTGATCACCTCGATGGCCTTCGGGATGTCGGTGTCGCGATCGACCTCGATGTCGAGCAGGGCGCGCGACCACTGCTGCGACTTGTTCCCGACCCGTTTGATCTCGCCGTTGGGGACGTGCCAGACGACGCCCTCGACGTCCCGCAGGCGCGTCGTCCGCAGGCTCACGCCCTCGACGGTGCCACTGACGCCATCGGATCCGCCGACCGCGCCGCCGACGTCGATCACGTCACCGACACCGAACTGGTCCTCGACGAGCATGAAGAACCCCGAGAGGAAGTCTCGAACGAGGCTCTGAGCGCCGAAGCCGAGTGCGATGCCGAGCACGCCGGCCCCGGCGATGAGCGGCGCGAGGTTGATCCCGATCTCGCCGAGAACGACGAGCACCGCAATCCCCCAGATGGTGGCGTTGGCGAGACGGCCCAGCACGTCCGCCATCGTCTTCGCCCGTTGCGCACGTCGGGCGCTCTGCACGCCACTGGTGTCGATGAACCCGAACGGCGACTTCTTCGCGTTGCTGGCATTCGGCTTGCGCTTCGTCGGCGTCGACAGGATGCGCCGGATGAGACGACCGACGAGATGAGTGACGATCCACGCCGCGAGCAGGATGAGCACGATGCGCAGCGGCTTCGCGAACGCGTCGACGATCTCGGACGCGCGCTGGTTGTCGGTGACGCGGAACACCGTCGAGCACAACCACGACCGCTCACCGCGCGGCCCGCACGCTTCGGTCTCCGGGCTCGCCTGAAACGGCAGGGACGCCGCCGCCGGCAACAGGGCGAGAGGTGACATGTCCGGGCGAACCTACCGCCGGCCGAGCGGCGGATCCGCCTCGGGTCAGGCGGGCGCCGGCTCCGCGTTCCGGATGGCTTCCTCGACCCGCTGACTGACGACCTTGCTCGAACCACCCGGCGGCATCGAGACGCCGTACAGCACGTCGCCTGCTTCCATTGTCCGCTTCTGGTGCGTGACGATCACGAGCTGTGCCTCGTTGCGGAACTCGTCGACGAGATCGAGGAATCGATGCAGGTTCACGTCGTCGAGCGCGGCCTCGACCTCGTCGAGCAGATAGAAGGGTGACGGCCGGGCACGGAACACGGCGAACAGGAACGCGAGCGCGGTCAGCGAACGTTCGCCGCCCGACAGCAGCGACAGGCGCCGCACGTTCTTGCCCGACGGGCGCGCGTCGATCTCGATGCCGGTGTTGAGGACGTCGTCGGGGTCGGTGAGGGACACGCGACCGGATCCGCCGGGGAACAGGGTCGCGAACAGGGCCGTGAAGTGCTCGCTGACGTCGTCGAAAGCGGTCTGGAACACGGTGACGATCTCACGGTCGACCGCGCGGATGACGCGCGTGAGCTCCCGCCTGCTCTCCTTCACGTCGTCGAGCTGTTGCTGGAGGAACGCGTGCCGTTCCGCCAGCGCGTTGTGCTCCTGCAACGCGAGCGGGTTGATCGGCCCCAGCATCCGCAACTCGCGTTCGAGCTCGCGTGCCCGGCCGGCGAGGGTCGTCCCCTCCGGTACTTCCGGTTGCGGCGCGTCGAGCGCCACCGCCGGCTCGCAGTCGAAGTCGGCCCGCAGCTTCTCGATGGCGTTGTCGAGCCGCATGCCGGTCTCGGCTTCGTCGATCTCGGCCCGGTTGAGTTTCTCGCGTGCCTCGGCACTCTCCTCCTCGAGGGTGGCCCGCTCCGCTCGCAACGCGTCGAGGCGCTCTCCCGACGAGCGGACCGCCTCCGACTGGCGGCGCCGGCGTTCGCGCAACCGGTCGTGGACGGCGTCGACCTGGGCCAGAGACGACGTCAAGCGTTGCTCGATCTCGCCGTACGCGCGCTCGCGCCGGGCCAACGACGCCCGCCGCGCCTCGGCCACGGCTTGCTCGCTCGCGTCGCGGCTCGAGAGCCGGGCGTCGACGCCTTCGAGCCGGCGAGTCAGCACGGCCCAGCGCTCGGCAAGCGCGGCAACGCGCATCTCGAGCTCGCGTCGCATCTTGGCGACCTCGTTCGCGCGGCGCTCGACGTCGGCCGCGGCCGCGGCGCGCGCGGCTCGGGCGTCGCGGTAGCGCGAGCGGACCACGTCGAGGTGGGCGGCCGCTTCCGCCCGCGCCGCCTCGCTGGCGGCGCGGGCCGTTTCGGCCCCGGCGGCATCGGCGGCGGCCTCGTCGAGCGCGGCCTGGGTCACCGTGGGTGCCGACGCGCCGCCGATCCGCCACGGTGCCGCGCCGCCCAGCCGATCGCCGTCGCGGGTGACGACGACCACGTCTGGATGCGCGAGCGCGCCGTCGAGGGCGTCGCGCCATCCGCCCTCGACGAGCAGGACGCCCGCCAGCAGTCGCGCGAGCACTCCGTCGAGGTCGGGGCGGCGCGCCCGTACGCAGTCGGCCAGCGGACGGGCGCCGGTGGGCACCGAGGGTGGGCTGGCGACAGCGGCCGGACGCGCGGCGGCGACGAGCACGAGCGCGCGGGCGTCACCCGCCTTCACGCGTTCGACGGCCCGGCGAGCAGCGTCGCCGCCTTCGAGGACGACGGCCTGCAGGGCCTCGCCGAGGCCGACGGCGACCGCGGTCTCCGTCCCGCTCTCGATCTCGATGTGGTCGGCGAGCGGACCGGCGACGCCGTCGACGTCGGCGAGCGCCTCGGCGCCGGCGCCCGCGCGCGCTGCGCTCAGCGCGAGCTCCAGCGTCTCGACGCGCGCGCGGCGGCGCGCGGCGTCGGCCTCGGCCTCGCGCCAACGCTCGTCGGCGGTGGCGAGATGGTCCTCGGCGGCGGGAACGCCGTCCTCGTTGCCGCCGTCGCCGGCCGCCTGCGTCGCCTGTTCCGCAGCCAGCTGCTCCTCGGCCGCCTCGACGTCGGCGAGCTTCGGCTCCAGCGCGCTCGACTCGTCGTCGACCTCGGCGAGCTCGCGCCGCAGGGAGGCGGCGTCGGCAACGAGGGTCTCGATCACGCCCTCGTCAGCGGCAGAGGTGAGCTCGCGCTCGAGGCCGCGCTGCTTCTCGACCAGCAGCGCCCGCAGGCCCCGGCCGCGCTCGCGGAGGGTCTCGGCGCGCACGAGCGCATCGGCAGCGTCGTCGCGACCGAGCGCGGTGAGCGAGTGCTCGATGTCGAGCACGTCACGATCCAGCTCGCGCAGGCGGGCGCGCACGAGCCGCTCCTTCTCCGCGTTCTCGTTGTGGGCGTCGTGCAAGCGCTCGAGCCGAGCTTGCCGGCCCGCGATCTCGTGACCGGCCAGGTACAGGCGGATCGCCCGGAGCTCGGCTTCGACGCCGCCGTAGCGGCGGGCGGCGTCGGCCTGCTTCTCGAGCGGCCGGAGCTGACGGGCGACCTCGCGCACCAGGTCGTTGAGGCGGAGCAGGTTGCCCTCCGTGGCCTCGAGCCGCCGTTCGGCGCGCTCGCGGCGCTTGCGGAACTTGAGCACGCCGGCCGCCTCCTCGATGACGGCCCGGCGATCGCTCGCTTGCGCGGTGAGCACCTCGTCCAGCTGCCCCTGCCCGACGATGACGTGCTGCTGGCGCCCGATGCCGGTATCCGAGAGCAGCTCCTGGATGTCGAGGAGACGGCACGTGACCCCGTTGAGCTGGTACTCGGAATCGCCGTCGCGGAAGAGGGTGCGGGTAATCGTCACTTCCGAGAACTCGATCGGCAGGAGGTGGGCGGTGTTATCGATGGTGAGCGACACCTCGGCGCGCCCCAAAGCCGAGCGCTCCGGCGTCCCGGCGAAGATGACGTCGTCCATTCGGCCGCCCCGCAGGGTCCGCGGGCCCTGGGCGCCCAGAACCCACGCCACCGCATCGACAAGGTTCGACTTGCCCGACCCGTTCGGCCCCACGACCACAGTCACCCCGGGCTCGAACTGGAGCAGGGTCTTGTCGGCGAAGGACTTGAAGCCCCGCAGGCTCAGCGACTTGAGGAACACCCGGCCGGCTCTCCTTTGCGCAACTTGGGCGGCCGTCGGATGGTACCTACGAGGATCGCGCTCGCCGGGGACGCTCCGACGGGAAATCCGGCCCCTACCGGACCCGAAAGCCCTGCTCCCCGACTGGCGCTTCCTGGAGCACCTCAACGTCGTGGACGCGGGCACGCGGCGGCCCGTCCCGGCACCACGCCACCACCGCGTCGACGGCGGCGGGCGGGCCCTCGAGCACGACCTCGACCCGTCCGTCGTCGAGGTTGCGCACCCAGCCCGCCGCTCCGGACGCGAGCGCCTGGTCGCGGCACGACTCCCGGAACCACACCCCCTGCACCCGACCGGCGACGAAGATGCGGCGGCGGACCGAGGGGCCGCTGCGGCTCAAACCTGGCAGGCCTCGCAGAAGAACGTGGACCGGCCGCCGACGCGCTGGCGGACGATCGGCTTGCGGCAGCGGCGGCACGCCTCGCCTTCCCGGGCGTAGACCTTGTGGTACAGCTGGTACTCGCCCTGCTTCCCGTTCAGATCGACGTACTGCTCGTCGGCGAGTGACGACCCCCGGTGCTTCACCGCCTCCTGGAGCGTCTCCACCATGGAGCGGTAGAGACGCCGGATCTCCTCGGACGACAGCGAGTCGCTCATGCGATCCCAGCGCAACCCGGCGCCGAAGAGGATCTCGTCGCTGTAGATGTTGCCGATCCCGGCGAGGAACTTCTGGTCCATCAGGAGCGACTTCAGCTTCATGTGCTTCGACGCGACGAGCCGCCCGAAGCGGTCCCACGACATCGCGTCCTCGAGCGGATCGATCCCGAGGTGCGACAGCTCCGACACCTCCTTCTCCACACCGTCGAGCTCCGTCACGAACATCTCGCCGAACGTGCGTGGGTCGATGAAGCGCAGCTGACCGCCCTGCGTGAACGTGATCACGACGTGGGTGTGCTTCGGCATGGACTCGCGCGCGCCCTTGGCCCGGACGAGCTGTCCGGACATGCCGAGATGGATCACCAGGACGTCGCCGCCATCGAGCCGGGCGAGGATGTACTTGCCACGTCGTTCGATCCCGGTGACGCGCTTGCCGACGAGACGGTTCGCGAACTGCTTGCGGTTGTGGTGCCGACGGATCGAGCGCATGCCGTCGGCGTCGACTGCCTTGACGCGCTTGCCGACGATCTCGCGTTCGAGGTCGCGGCGAACCACCTCGACCTCAGGCAACTCCGGCATCGTTGTCCTCCGGTCGGGACATCTCGGTCCCGTTCGTCGCCAGCCGCGCTCCGTCGGGCGACTGGGCGTTCGCGACCTCGCACAGATGTCGCCATGCGACGCGCGCGGCCGCCTGCTCCGCGTGCTTCTTCGATCGGCCCTCACCCGTGCCCCACGGCTCGCCGCGCAACAGCACGGTGGCGAAGAAGTGCTTCGAGTGGTCGGGCCCTTCGTGTCGCACCTGGTAACGGGGGAGCTGATCGAACGTCTGCGTGGCAAGCTCCTGCAGGCGGGTCTTGTAGTCGTGGCCGCCGGGGCCGGAGGCGCCCTCGACGATCCGCGGCTCGAGCAGCCGCAACACCAGCTTGCGGGCGGCATCCCACCCACCGTCCAGATACACCGCGGCGATGACCGCCTCCATGGCGTCGGCGAGAATCGACGGCTTATCACGGCCGCCCGTCGCCTCTTCCCCTTTGCCGAGCCGAAGTGCCGCGCCCAGTCGGACCTCGCGTGCGACCTCGGCGAGCGCCTCACTGTTGACGACCGAGGCGCGCAGCTTCGCCAACTCCCCCTCGGCCATGTCGGGGTACTCGGCGAACATGTAATCGGTGACGACGAGCCCGAGGACGGCGTCGCCAAGGAACTCGAGCCGCTCGTTCGACAGCGTGTCCGGATGCTCGGCGCAGAATGAGCGGTGCGCCAGAGCCCGGTCGATCAGCGCGGTGTCATGGAACTTGAACCCGAGCGCGGCGTCGAGCTCGCGGGACGGGACGTCCTTCTTTCTCTCCTTCTTCCTCCGTCGACGGCCTGCGCGCACGGTTAGTCCCCGAGCCTGGCGACGACGTAGTCGACCGCCTCTTGCACCGTGTGGAGGTCCCCGAGGTCCTCGTCGTCGATGCTGAATCCGACCGTGCGCTCGCCCAGCTCCTCCTCCAGCGCCTCGACGAGCTCGATGAGCGCAAGCGAGTCGGCTTCGAGGTCCTTGGTGAAGTCGGACTCGAGCTTGATGCGGTCCTCGTCGATCTCGAGGATCTCCGCCAGCCGCTCGCGCAGGATGCGGTACACCTCGTCGGGACCGATCGGGCCGTGGCCGACGTGCGTCTCAGCCGGCATCGATCGCCTCCTTGAGGCGCCCCACCACGCCGGTCTCGACGCACTCCTTGGCGACGCGCACCGCGTTCACGATCGCCCGGGCCGACGACGAGCCGTGCGAGATCACACACACGCCGTCGACGCCGAGCAGCACTGCGCCTCCGGTCAGGTCGGGGTCGAACACGCCGGCGGCGTCGAGAAGCATGGGGGCGAGAACCTTGCCCGCCTCCTTCGCCTCCGGTGTCGAGTCGAGCACACCGAAAACGAGAGCGACGGCGGCGCGGAGCGCGCCTTCGAGCGTCTTGAGCACGACGTTGCCGGTGAAGCCGTCGGTGACGACAACGTCCACCGTCCCGTGCATCAGATCTCGACCCTCGACGTTGCCATGGAACCCGGGCAGCTTCTCGAGGAGCCCGAACACGTTCTTGCGGAGCTCGTCACCCTTTCCGGGCTCCTCGCCGTTCGACAGCAGGCCGATGGTCGGCGCGTCGACGCCCAGTCGGGTTCGTGCGTACTCGCGCCCCATGCGGGCGAACTGGGCGAGCCATTCGGGCGTGCAGTCGACGGTCGCCCCTCCGTCGATGAGGAGCTGATGGCGGGTGCCTGCCGGCACGGGGATCGGGATCGCGATCGCGGGGCGGGCGATGCCGCGGATGCGCCCCAGCCGCAAGAGCGCGGCCGCCATCGTCGCCCCGGTGTTCCCGGCGCCGACCATCGCCTGGGCCCGCCCCTCGCGGACGGCCTGCGCGCAGCGGACCAGCGACGAGTCCTTCTTGCGCCGGGCGGCGGCGGCCGGGTCCTCGTCCATGGCCACGATCTCCTCGGCGTGCTCGAGCTCGACGCCGGGCACGCCGGCGTCGGAAAGCAGCGGAGCGACGGCGGGCTCCTGTCCGACCAGCACCACCTCGACGTCGAGCTCGGTTACGGCATCGACCGCGCCGCGGACGATCTCACCCGGGGCATGGTCGCCGCCCATCGCGTCGACTGCGACGGTGATGCGCGAGGTGGCCACCGGCGCTAGTCGACCTCGACGACCTGGCGGTCGCGGTACCAACCGCAGTTGTCGCAGACGACGTGCGGCCGCTTCACGGCGCCGCAGTTCGCGCAGAGCGAGCGGGGCGGCGCGGTCAGGCGCCAGTTGGCGGCGCGGCGACTCCGGGTCTTGCCCCTGGGGGTCTTGCGCTTCGGTACAGCCATCGGATGCCTTTCGCTCTCAGCTCAGGTCGAGATCGGACAGCGTGGCCCAGCGCGGATCGGTCGGGGGCGGCTCGCGCTCGGGGACGAGGTCGGGAGTACACGGCGCGCGTCCGGTCGCGTCGCACGTGGGTGCCAGCGGCAGCTCCAGGAGGACCACGTCGCGGACGAGCTGCTCCAGGTCGATCTCGTGGCCCTCGAGCGGGTACGTGTCGCCCTCGATCGGGTCGGCCTCGAACAGCTCCGACACTTCCGGGGTGACCGCGTACTCCAGGTCGGTCAAGCAGACCCCGCAGGTGCCTCGCCACACGGCGTGGACCGTGCCCCGGACGACGATGCCCTCGGGCACTCGCTCCAGCACCAGGTCGAGCACGACGGGTTCGTCCTCAGGAACCCGCGCCGCCGACCCGGCCAGCGAGTCCACCGGAACCTCGAGGTGCACGGTTCGGCGGGCGGCCGGGTGAGTCAGGAGGTCGGCGACGTCGATGCGCAGCGCCGGGATGTGGGCCGTCATGTGGCGAGGGGCGGAGTGGAAGATCCTGCGGCCCGGCGCCGCCCCGGTGGGCGCCGTGCCTGGTCAAGGATACCAGGCGGCGCGTTTCCCAGAATTTGGAAGGAATCCGTCGTGGCGCTAGCGCGCGTCCTGGTCGAAGAAGCTGTCCTGCAGCTCCGGCTCGACCTCGACCGGGGCCAGCTCGTGCTCCATCGGCCCGGCCTCCTCGGGCTCGGCGTCGGTGTCGAACTGGGGCTCGGGCTCGATCACGACCTGCAGGCGCTCCCGCCCCTTCTGTACGGCGGCGATCGTCCGCTCGAGCACCACCTCGAAGCCGGCGAGCTTCTGGTCGACGTAGTCCTCGGCCTCGTGGCGGAGCTGTCGGGCGGACGCCTCGGCGTCGTCGACGACGGTTTGCGCCACCCGCCGGGACTCACGCATGACCTCGGTCCGCTCGACCATGCGCTCGGCTCGGACTCGACCCGCCTCGATGATGTCGTCGGCTTCGCGTCGCGACTGGGTCAGGAACTCGTCCCGTTCCTTGAGCAGCCACCGTGACTGACGCAGCTCCTGGGGCAGCGTCGCGATCGCCTCCTCCAGCAGCTCGAGGAACTCCTCCCGGTTGACGAGCACCGACGCCGACATCGGCATCGAGCGACCCGCCTCCACCAGCTCCTTGAGCCGCAGCAGGATGCTCTCGACGTCGTACGCGGCTTGGTCGCTCACAAGTCGCCCTCGCCCTCCCGGCCGTCCCCACCGGCCCGGTCGCCGAACCGCTCGTTCAGACGCTTCGCGACCGCCGGCGGCACCATGTTGGTGACGTCCCCACCGAAGCGGGCGACTTCCCGCACCAGACTCGACGACAGGAACGAGTACTGCGGGCTCGTCGAGATGAAAAAGGTGTCGATCCCTGACAGGCGCTCGTTCATCTGCGCCATCTGCAGCTCGTAGTCGAAGTCCGACAACGCCCGCAGGCCCTTCACGATCGCCTGGGCGTCGTGCTCCTTGGCGTAGTCGACGAGCAGGCCCTTGAAGAAGTCGATGCGGACGTTCGGAAGGTGCGCCGTCACCTCGCGCAGCATCTCCTGGCGTTCCTCCAGCGTGAACAGAGACTCCGACTTCTGCGGGTTGCGGATCACAGCGACGATGACGTCGTCGAAGTGGCGCGCCGTCCGCTCGATGATGTCGAGATGCCCGTTCGTCACCGGGTCGAACGAACCCGGGCATAGTGCTGTGGCCACGCCCTGTCGCTCCCTGGTCGGCGAGCTGCTCTCAGCCGGTTGGCGTCGTGAGGACGGTGACGAGCGTATCGCCGTACGCCCGTTCCCATGTGGTCTCCCAGGACTCCGGAACGGGACCGGGGGCTCCGTTCGTGGGCCGCTCGATCACGACGCTGGCGCTGTGGGCCAACCATCCCGTCCGGTCGAGCCCGCCGAGCACGCGACCGAGCTCGGGCGTCGCGGCCGCGTAGGGCGGGTCGAGGAACACGAGGTCGAAGGGCCGCTCGGCGGGCGGCTTGCCGCCCAGAAACGTTGCCACGGTGCTGTCTTGCACGCGGGCACTGTCACGAAGGCGGGTCGAGGCGAGGTTGCGACGGATGGCCTTGACGGCGGCATGGTCGCGCTCGACGAGCACGGCCCAGGCCGCGCCCCGGGACAGCGCCTCGATCGCCAACGCGCCGCTGCCCGCGTACAGATCGAGGATCGACGCGTCGACGATGCGGTCGGGCCCCAGCGCCGCGAACAACGACTCCTTCACCCGGTCCGCCGTCGGTCGTGCAGCGCCACCCTTCGGTGCTACGAGCGACAGACCGCCGGCGCTGCCGGCGATCACACGAAGACCTCCGTGGCGTGCCCGGGCCATCAACTCTTGAACAAGAACTCGACCGCGTCGCCCAGCATGTCCTCGACCTCCTCGCGCAGTTGGGTGTGCTCGGAGAGGGCGGGGTCGTCGTCGAGGATCTGCTCGGCAACGGCACGCGCTTCGAGGACGATCGACTCGTCGCGCGGGATCCGCCCGAGCTTCAAGTCGCTGAACCCGGCCTGACGCTCTCCGAAGACCTCCCCCGCGCCGCGGATCTCGAGGTCGCGCTCGGCGAGGAGGAACCCGTCCGTGGACGCCGCGAGCGCCTCCATGCGCGCCTCCGCCTCGGGTGTTGTGGGCGCCGCGAACAGGAAGCACCACGACCTGCCGCCGCCTCGTCCGATCCGCCCTCGGAGTTGGTGCAACTGCGACAGGCCGAAGCGGTCGGCGTCCTCGACGATCATCACGGTGGCGTTCGGGACGTCGACACCGACCTCGATCACCGTCGTGGCAACGAGCACGTCGATCTCGCCCCCGCGGAACGCGTCCATCACCGCTTCCTTGTCGCGGGCGGGCAACTGCCCGTGAAGGAGCCCGAGCCGCAGCCCCGCGAGCTCCTCCTCGTCGAGGCGCTCGAGCTCCTCCGTGGCCGCCTTCGCCTCGGTGCGCGACGAGCCCTCGACCAGCGGGCAGACCACGTACGCCTGCCGCCCCGCCCTGACCTCTCCGCGCAGGCGCTCGTAGGCCGTGGTGCGCTCCAGCGGGCTCGGACCGATGATCTCGGTGGTCACCGGGGCGCGCCCGGACGGCATCTCCCGCAGCTCGGACTTGTCGAGGTCGCCGTAGACGAGCATCGCGGCCGTGCGAGGGATGGGTGTCGCGGTCATGACGAGGACGTCGGCGTCTCCCATGCCTTTGAGCACCGCGCGCTGCTCGACTCCGAAGCGGTGCTGCTCGTCGATCACGGCCAGCCCGAGGCGGGGAAACTCGACCTCGCCGTAGATCAACGCGTGCGTGCCGACCACGACGTCGACCTCGCCCGCGTTCAGCCCGTCCACGATACGGCGGCGATCGGCGGCGCCCGTGCGGTTCGTGAGCAGCTCGACGCGTACCGGCCTCTCACCCACGAGGCTTGTCTCCCACGGGACCGACAGTCCCTCCAGAAGACGGCGCGACGTGAGGAAGTGCTGTTCCGCGAGCACCTCGGTCGGCGCCATGAACGCACCCTGGTACCCGCCTTGCACGGCGACGAGCAGCGCGCTGAGCGCGACGACGGTCTTCCCCGAGCCGACTTCCCCTTGCAGCAGTCGGTGCATGGGCGCCGACGACGCGAGATCGCGGAAGATCTCGTTGATGGCGCGCTCCTGATCGCCAGTGAGGTTGAACGGCAGTCCCGCAGGGAACGCCACGACAAGCGGGCCGTCGACCTGGTGCCGGATCCCCGTCCGCTCCTGCTCCAGCGCGCGTTTACGCGCCACGAGTCCGACTTGCATGCGCACGAACTCGTCGAACTTGAGCCGTTCGGCGGCGCGGTGATGGTCGTCGTGCGTCTCGGGGAGGTGGATGCCGCGATAAGCGCGCGTCCGGTCGACGAGACCACGCGCCGCGAGAACCTCGGCGCCAAGCGGCTCGGCGAAGCCGCGCAGCTCGGTCCGCTGGAGGCACGCGGCGACGAGCTTGCGGAGCTGCCATGTGAACACCTCCGCCTTCCCGGACTGTGGGTATACCGGCACGATCGCCCCGGTGTTCTCCCCGACACGATCCAGGATGTCGACGATCGGGTTGGTCATCTGGAGCCGGGACCGGCGGTACTCCACCCGCCCGAAGAAGGCGGCTTCGGTGCCCTCGGGCAGCTGCTTCTCCCGCCAGCGCTGGTTGAAGAACACGACGCGCAGATAGGACGACCCGTCGAACACCTCCGCCGTGACGACGGCACGGCCCTGGCGCGTGAACGCGCCCCGGATCTTCTTGACCTCGGCAAAGACGGTCGCCTCGTCGCCCATCTGCAGGTCGGCGATCTCGGCCTGCTTCGTGCGGTCGTGGTACCGGCGCGGGTAGTGCTGGAGCAGGTCGAGCGAGGTGCGGATGTCCATCTCCGCGAGGGACGCCTCGAGCTTGGGCCCGACCGCACGCAGCTCGGCGACGGGGTGCGAAGCGATCTCCCGGAGCGTCAACCCGTCGGGTCGACCCACCGGCTACTCGACGCCGACGAGATAGCTGTACAGAGGCTGACCGCCCTCGTGCACCTCGATCTCGAGGTGCGGGTACGCGAGCGCGACGTGCTCCTCCAGGCGGGCGGTCTCGGCGGTGACCGCCTGCGCGCCCGCGAGGACGGTGAGCAGCTCGCTCTCGTCGTCCACGAGCCGGTCGACAAGCCTGATCGCGGCGTCGGCGGCGGTCTTCTCGATCACCCACACGCCGTCGCGGCTGATGGCGATCCAGTCGCCGGCCTTGATCGGGCCCGAGTCGCCCACGCCGTCGCGCACCGCTTGCGTGATCTCGCCTGTTCGGACCCGTTGCACGGCCTCGGTCATCGCGGCGGCGTTGGCATCGACGGTGGCCTGCGGGTCGTACGCGACCAGCGCGGCGAGTGCCTCCACGACGGCGTGCGTCGGCACCACCTGGACGTGACGCGCCGTGAGCTCGTGGACCTGCTCGGCGACGGGGACGATGTTCTTGTTGTTCGGGAGGACAATGACCGAGTCGGACGGGCAACGCTCGATCGCGTCGAGGATCTGTGCCGTCGACGGGTTCATCGACTGGCCACCCGCGACGACCGCCTGCACCCCGAGGCTGTAGAGGAGACGGCGCACGCCTTCGCCGACCGCAACCGTGACGACGGCCGTGGTGCACCGTTCGGTGGCACCCGCGGACGCGACGTCGGAGCCCGACAGCGGCTGTGCCGCCTGGTCACGAACCCACTGCTCCTCTTCGACCTGGTCGAGGAGGTCCGTGACGCGAATACTCCAGGGTCGCCCAGCTTCGATGCCCGCCTCGATCGCAGCGCCGACCTCGTTCGTGTGCACGTGGCAGTTCCACATGCCGTCGCCACCGACGACGACGATCGAGTCGCCGAGCGCGGCCCACGTGTCCTTGAACGCGGGGATCGTCGAGTCCTTGGCTTCGAGGAGGTACATGACCTCGTACCGGAGCGATGACGGCTCCTCGCCCTGCATGTGGGCCTCGACCGCGGCGGGCGTCGCGACCGCTTGCGGTTCCGGCAGGGGTCGGCCGTCGACGACGGCGAGGAAGGCGTCGATCATCAGCGCGAAGCCCTGGCCGCCGGCATCCACCACTCCCGCCTCCTTGAGCACGGGCAGCAGCTCGGGCGTGCCCTCGACGGCGTCGCGCGCGGCGGTGGCGGCCACGTCCAGGAGCGCCGTCAGGGACTCCTCGCCGGCCGTGTGCGCGGCCTCGACGGCCTCCGTCGCCGCGCGCACGACAGTGAGGATCGTGCCCTCGACCGGCCGGAGCACCGCCTGGTAGGCGGCGTCGGTCGCACGCCGGAGACCGGCGACGAGATCGCGACCCGAGGCTTCCGCGAGACCCGAGAACGTGTCGGCGAGTCCGCGCAGGATCTGCGAGAGGATCACGCCCGAGTTGCCCCGCGCCCCCATGAGCGACCCGTGTGACACGGCCCGGCAGACCTCGCCCATCCCCTCGGCCGAGTCGAGCTCGCCCACGACCGACTCGAGGGTGAGCGCCATGTTCGTGCCCGTGTCGCCGTCCGGGACGGGATACACGTTGAGCCGGTTCAGCTCGTCCTGGTGGCTGCGCAGTGCGTCGCGGTACGTGATGACGACGCGCCGCAGATCGGCGGGCGCTAGCTCCTCCACCGCGCTCACGAGACGTGATGTTACTGCCGTCACATTCCTGGCCCTCGCGACGTCGTTGCTATCCTTACTGTCCCCGATCCCACCTGAGCTTCCGATCCGGCCCCGAGGTGGTCCCGATGGCATCCGTGTGCGACGTGTGCGGCAAGAAGCCGCAGTTCGGCATGCGCATCAGCCACTCGCACCGCCGCACGAAGCGCCGCTGGAACCCCAACGTCCAGCGCGTCCGGGCCATCGTGGACGGCAGCCCCAAGCGCATCCACGTATGCACCTCCTGCCTGAAGGCGGGCAAGGTGCAGAAGCCCTAGAGGAAGCGCCGGCTCGTGCAAGGCGTGATCCGCTCCTACGACCCGCAGACTCGCGAGGGTGTGGTCGTCCGCGACACCGACCGCGAGGAGTTCACGCTCGCACTCGACGCGCTCGACCGCTCCATCTTCCGGCTGCTGCGCCAGGGTCAGCGGGTCGTCTTCGACCTCGACGACACCGGGTTTGCGACGCGCGTCAGGATCGGCGCCGAGGTCGACATGGGCCTCCCCACCGCCGACGTCTGAGCGTTCGCACCGCCGTCTCCGAGTTCAATACGAGCGACGGTCGCGGTTCCCCGTGATCGCGCCGTAGATGAAGAGGAGCAGCGTCGCGCCGACGAACGCGACCAGCACCGAGTAGAGGCTGAACTCGTTGATGCCCTCGCCGCCCGCGGCCGAGAAGATGACGCCGCCGAGCAGCCCGCCGGCGATGCCGATCAGGATCGTGCCGATGCATCCGGCGCCTCGCACGCCCGTGACGCCCTTCGCCAGCGCCCCGGCGATGAAGCCGACGACGATCCATGACAGCCAGCCCATGTCGCCCTCCCCGGTCGCACGCGCCGGGGTCAACTTATCCACGGGCCGCATGCGTGCGTCAGCCGGGGGGTACACAAACAGCGGTTCGGCCGGCTCGATCGGCCGCCGGTAGGCTGTTCGGACCGTTCCACCGCAAGGAGTCGGTCTCGTGGCCGTCACACTGAACGCTCCGCCCACCCGCAACCAGAAGCTGCTGCACTGGGTGGAAGAGATGGTCGCCCTCTGCGAGCCGGACTCGGTCCACTGGTTCAACGGCTCCGAGGAGGAGTACCAGTTGCTGTGCAAGCAGCTGGTCGAGGCGGGAACGCTCGTCGAGCTGGACCCGGCCAAACGTCCCGGATCCTTCTGGGCCGCTTCCGACCCGGGTGACGTCGCCCGCGTCGAGGACCGCACCTTCGTTTGCGCCCGGCTTGAGGCCGACGCCGGCCCGACCAACAACTGGGAAGACCCCACGGCGATGCGGGACCGGCTCCGGAAACTGTTTGCCGGCACGATGCGGGGCCGCACCATGTACGTTGTGCCGTTCAGCATGGGGCCGTTGGGCTCCCCGCTGTCCTACATCGGTGTCGAGATCACCGACTCCCCGTACGTCGCCGTGAGCATGCGCACCATGACCCGGGCCGGGACGCCGGCACTGGAGGTGCTCGGCAATGGCGACTTCGTGCCCTGCATTCACTCCGTCGGCGCGCCGCTGGAGCACGGCGAGGCCGACGTCCCGTGGCCCTGCAACAACGAGGAGAAGTGGATCGTCCACTTCCCCGAGATGCGGGAGATCTGGTCGTACGGCTCCGGCTACGGCGGAAACGCGCTCCTCGGCAAGAAGTGCTTCGCTCTGCGTATCGCGTCCGTCATCGCCCGCGACGAGGGCTGGCTCGCCGAGCACATGCTCATCCTCAAGCTCACGAACCCCGAGGGCGTCAGCCGCTACGTTGCCGCCGCGTTCCCGTCGGCGTGCGGCAAGACGAACCTCGCCATGCTCATCCCGACGATCCCGGGTTGGGAAGCCGAGACCGTCGGCGACGACATCGCGTGGATGAAATTCGCCGACGACGGCCGGCTCTACGCCATCAACCCCGAGTTCGGCTTCTTCGGCGTGGCTCCCGGCACGAGCATGGACACGAACCCGAACGCCATGCTCACGCTGACCGAGAACACCGTGTTCACGAACACCGCGCTCACCGACGACCGCGACGTCTGGTGGGAGGGCATGACCGAGGATCCGCCCGCCCATTGCACGGATTGGCGCCGCAACGACTGGACGCCCGAGTCCGACGCGCCCGCCGCCCACCCCAACTCCCGGTTCTGCGTGCCGGCGTCGCAGTGCCCGGTGATCGCACCCGAGTGGGAAGACCCGAAGGGCGTTCCGATCTCGGCGTTCCTGTTCGGGGGGCGGCGGGCCACGACCGTCCCGCTCGTCTACGAGGCGCGCAACTGGGGGCACGGCGTGTTCGTCGGGGCGACGATGGGCTCCGAGAAGACGGCGGCGGCTGTCGGCGGGCTGGGCCAGCTTCGGCGTGACCCGTTCGCGATGCTCCCGTTCTGCGGCTACCACATGGCGGACTACTTCGCCCACTGGCTGAGCATGACCGGCTGCACCGACGAGTCGAAGCTGCCTCGTATCTACGGCGTGAACTGGTTCCGCAAGGACGCCGACGGGAACTTCGTCTGGCCCGGCTTCGGCGAGAACTCTCGGGTCCTCGAGTGGGTGTTCGACCGCTGCGAGGGCACGGCCGGCGCCGAGGAGACGGTGATCGGCTACGTCCCGGGGTCGGGAGATCTGGACGTCGACGGCCTCGACGCCAGGCCCGACGCGGTGGCGACAGCGCTACGCGTCGACGCAGCCGAGTGGAAGCGGGAGATCCCCCTCATCCGCGAGCACTTCGAGTCGCTCGGCGACAAGCTCCCCGCCCCGTTGTGGAACGAGCTGGCGGCACTGGAGGCCCGGCTGGGCTAGAACGGTCTCCCGGCAGATAGGGGGCCGCCGTCATGCCCGATCGTGTGATCCACGACGCCGACGCTCACGTCATGGAGCCGCCGGACCTCTTCATCGATCACGCCGACCCCGACGTACGGGACCGCATCGCCGAGCTGACTGTCGGCTTCCGGATCGGCGACGACGGCACCGACGAGCGCGAGATCGTCGAGCACTTCCGCCGGGTGCAGACGGACCCGGAGTTCCGCGCTCACGACGCCGAGCAGATCTGGCTCCGAAAGAACTTCGAGGCGACCGGCGGCTTCATCGCCGAGGACCGACCCGCCGCTCTCGACATGCTCGGCGTCGCCAGTCAGCTCATCTTCAACACCTTCACCAACAAGACCCTCCAGCGCGTCGAGCACGGCGACGACCTCGACCTCGCGTACGGCCTCGCGCGGGCGCACAACCGGGCGCTCGTCGAGTTCTGCGCGGTCGATGCCCGGCTTCTCCCAACGGGTTACGTCCCGCTGGCGGACTTCGAGCGGTCGGGGGCGGCCGCCCGCGAGGCGCTCGAGATGGGGTGCAAGGCGCTGCTCGTGGCGTCGGCGTGCCCGCGGACGCACTCGCCCAGCCACGTCGGGCTCGATCCCGTGTGGGCCCAGGCGCAGGAGGCGGGCATCCCCGTCGTCTTCCACGTGGGCGGGGGCGGGCGCCTCGTCGACCCCATGATCTTCGAGAACGGCCTCCCGCCCGTACCCGACTTCCATGGCGGCGACGGCAACTTCCGTTCCGTCGACTACATCGCGATCCAGTATCCCGTCATGCAGGTGCTGGGAACCCTGATCATCGACGGCGTGCTCGACCGCTTCGCCGACCTGCGCTTCGGCGTCATCGAGCAGGGGGGCACCTGGCTCCCGGGTCTCATGCGGACCCTCGACTCCGCCGCCGACGCGTTCCGCAAGAACGAGGATCGCCTCCAGCGGCTGGCGCTGCGCCCGAGCGAGTACTTCACGCGCCAGATCCGTGTGACTCCGTACCCGCACGAGGACGCCGGATGGATCATCGAGCAGTCGGGCGAGGAGATCTGCATGTTCTCGTCCGACTACCCGCACGTCGAGGGCGGGCGGAACCCGCTCGGGCGTTTCGAGCGCAGCATCGAGGCGGTATCGGAGCGTGCCAAGCAGCGCTTCTACACCGACAATTTCGTCGACATGATGGGAGCGGGCCTGCCGGTTCTCACCTGACCGAGCGACCGCTACGATTCGCTTCCAGTCGTCGCAAGGGGGTCTGCATGAACGTGGCCGCGTACGTGCTCATCCAGACGGAGGTCGGGAAGGCAGTCAGCGTGGCCGAGCATGCTCGCAAGATCACGGGCGTGCTCTCGGCTGACGACGTCACCGGGCCGTACGACGTGATCGTCAAGACCGAGGCGCCCAGCCTCGACGAGCTCGGCAAGATGGTGGTGTCGCAGATCCAGGCCGTCGAGGGCATCACCCGCACGTTCACCTGCCCCGTCGTGAACCTCTGAGACGGTTATTCGTCGCGCTGACGGCCGGCGCGCTTGGCGCGTTTGTCGTGGCGGGCGAAGGCCAGGTCGATGAGGCGATCGAGCAGCTCCGAATAGCTGACGCCTGATTCCTCCCACAGGCGCGGGTACTGCGACACCCCGGCGACGAATCCGGGGATCGTGTTGACCTCGTTGGCGAGAAAGCCGCGGCCCGGGGTGCTGTCGGCGCGCTCTTCCTCCAGGAAGAAGTCGACACGCGCCATCGCCTCGCACCGGCACGCCTCGAACGCCCGAATCGCAAGCTCGCGCACCTCGTCGCTGCGCTCGCCGGTGATCGGCGCCGGGATCAAGAGTTGGGCGTCGTCGCGCTCGTACTTGTCGGCGTAGGAGTAGAAGTCGTCGCCGGGGACGACCTCACCCGGCACCGACGCCTCCGGCGGGTCGTCGCCGAGGACCGACACCTCGATCTCGCGTCCGGCGATCGCCTCCTCGGCGATCACCCATTCGTCGAAGCGCAGGGCCAGGTCGAGGGCGGCGTCGAAGGTCGCGCGGTCCCGTGCCTTCGAGACGCCGACGGACGAGCCAAGGTTGGCCGGCTTCACGAAACACGGGTACCCCAGCTCCGTCTCGACCTGCGCCGCGAACGCGACGCGGTCGTGCCCGTCTCGGTGGGCCGCGTAGCGGGCGATCGGGATTCCGCAAGCGGCGAAGGCGCGCTTCATCATCACCTTGTCCATGCCGACCGCCGAGCCGACGACCCCGGCGCCGACGTAGGGCAGACCGGCCAGCTCGAACAGCCCCTGCACGGTGCCGTCCTCGCCGTACGGTCCGTGCAGCAGTGGGAACACCACGTCGACATCGAGCGCAGTCCGGACCGCGACGTCATCGACCTGTCGATGTTCGCCCCGCGCGACCAGGTCCCCGAGCTCGGACACCGGCTCGCCCTCTACCGGCAGCGCGGCGGGCAGGGCGTGCGGTCCCTGCTCGATCATGCGCTGCGCGTGCTCGGCGAACAGCCAGCGCCCGTCGGTGGTGATCGCGACCGGCACGAGCTCGTAACGCGCCGGATCGAGTGCCTTGGCGACAGCGACCGCAGTGACTCGCGAGACGTCGTGCTCGGCCGACCGGCCGCCGAACAGCAACAGGACGCGAATGCGACGCGGCGCGCTGGACGGGCTCATCAGACCACCTGGAACACTGCCCGGATCCCGAGACCCATGAGGAACAAGCCGACGAGACCGTACAGCAGCTCCGTCCGTCCCCGCATCGCATCGCGGTACTGGAACGCGAGCCCGACGGTGAGGAACACGAGGAAGCCGTAGAAGTAATGGACGTTGGGCGCCTTGAGCTTGAACCCGGCGACGAGGATCGTGCCCACGACGACGTCGACCAGGAACAGGACCTGGGCGGCGACGGTCAGGATCCACACCCACCGGCCTCGCCAGCGCGTCACGCGCCACACGACGAGACACACAATGCCCGCCACGCCGTTGGCGACCACGGCGGCGAACCCGAAGACGTTGTGCGTGTCGAGGAGGAGCGTTTCGATCGCCGGCTCCGAGGCCTCGAGCCCGGCGTCAGAGGGCGGAGTCGTCGGCGGCGTCGGCCGAGAACGACGTCTCGTCGCCGCGCAGGAGGTTCTTGAGCACCTTGCCAGCCGGGTTGCGGGGCAGGGGCTCGTCACGCAGCTCGACGTACTCGGGCACCTTGAAGTTGGCGAGCCGCGCCGCGCAGTGCGAGCGCAGCTCGTCGACGGAGGCGGTCGCGCCCGGCTTCAGTTGCACGACGGCCTTGACTTCTTCCCCCAGCACTCTGTGCGGCACGCCGACCACGGCGGCGTCGATCACGTCGGGGTGCTCGAACAGCTCCTGCTCGACCTCGACGCAGTACACGTTCTCGCCGCCACGGATGATCATGTCCTTGGCTCGGTCGACGAGGTATAGAAAGCCATCCTCGTCGAACCGCCCGATGTCGCCGCTGCGGAACCAGCCGTCGGGTGTGATCGCCTCGGCAGTCGCGTCGGGCCGGTTCCAGTACCCGCGCCGCATGATCGTCGGGCCACGCAACCAGATCTCCCCCGTCGCATCCGTCGGGACCGGCGCGCTGTCGCTATCGACGACCTCGATCTCCACGGTGGGCGCGGGACGGCCGACCGAATCCGGATGGGTCCGGTAGTCGTCACCCGTGTTCGACGTCGCGACCGACGCCGTTTCGGTCAGTCCGTAGGCAGTGGCAAGCGTCTTTCGCACCTTCGGGAACCGCTCGTGGATGCGTTGCACCAGCTCGGGCGCGGCCGGCGCCCCGCCATAGCTCACGCGCTGGACGGTGGACAGGTCGTACCGTTCGAAGTTCGGCGATTCGACGATGCGCCACATGATCGTCGGAACGCCGCCGAAGCTCGTGACCTGCTCGCGCTCGATGGTCGCCATCGCCGAGTCAGGGTCGAAGCGGCCCGGCGGCATGAGAACGAGCTTCGCCCCGGACGCGTAGCTGAGCATCATCGTCGACAGGCATCCCGTCACGTGGAAGAGCGGCACGACGAGCAGGGCCGCCGACTGCACGTCACTCGACAGCTCGGGGGCGGCGTCGCCACCCCGGCTCGCGCTGGCGACGCCGAGACAGAAGATGTTCTGCAGGTTGGCGATGGCCTGGCGGTGCGTGAGCGTCGCGCCCTTCGGCCGCCCGGTCGTCCCGGACGTGTACAAGATCGCGAACAGGTCGTCCTCGTGGACGTCGGCCGCCGGGAGCGTGTCGTGGTCGTCGGCAAGCAACTCCGCACTCGGCCGGGCGACGCCGTCAGGCGCGTCGAGGTCCAAGACGAACACGTGCTCGAGATCGGGAAGCCGGGCGACGCGATCGCGGATCGCGGCCCAGCGCTTCGGGTCACAGAACAACAGCTTGGCGCCCGAGTCGCGCAGACCGAACTCGAGCTCCTCGGTCTTCCACCACGCATTGAGCGGTACGGCGACGGCGCCGATCGCCGCGGCCGCCCACCACAGCACAACCCATTCGACGTTGTTCGCCGACAGAATCGCTACGCGATCGCCGTGACGGATCCCGAGGTGTACGAACGACGCCGCGACTCGACGCACGAGCGCGTTGTGGTCGCCGTAGTTGACCCGGCGATCGCCCTGCACGAGAAAGTCCGTGCCGGCGCGCCCGTCGGCCATCGCGATCAAGTCGGCAAGCGTGTGCAGACGGTTCTTGTAGACCTGGAGCGGCACCCCGAGCACGTCCTCGGTGACGATCTCGAACGCGCCGCCCGGTCCCGTGAGGTCGGCGAGAACCGGGTCGGGCGACGCCGGGGTGACGCGATCGACGGTCATCGGCCCTCGGATGTCGACGCGGACGCGTCCTCGTGCTGGATGACGTCGTACGACCACAGCTCGCTCGCGCTGCCGACGGGTCCGCTACTGCTGTGCGCCTTGTGGCCGTGCTGGAACGCGGGGCTGTTCACCCAGGCCTGGAAGTCCTCTTCGGACCGCCAGCGCGTGTAGACGAGATAGACGTCACGGCCGTCGGTCGGTCGCATGAGCTCGAAGGTCTCGAAGCCCGGGGCCTTCGACACCTCCCCGGCCCGGGCCGCGAACCGGCGCTCGAACTCCTGGACCCGGTCGGCCGGGACTGTGATGGCGTTGATGCGGACGACGCTCATGCTCCTCCTGTCGCCGGGGCGAGCTCCCGCTTCGCGGTGGCGGTCGGCACCCGCCGCCGCTGCCTGCCTTTCTACCGTCTGGGCCGGACGGGCCCGTCCCCCGCCCCAGGAGCCGGGCCGCAGAAAATGGCTGATGGAAGGGTCTGGCAGGACGGCCAGGTTCGTGGTTTACTCGCCTCGAGGGAGGGGAAATATCCGTTGCGCGACCCCTTCGGGGAAGCGCGAAGATCGTGGCGCTCCGGGACCTCTGGCCCGGGAGCCCAGTTTGGTGAGTCGGCGGGCCGTCCCTGCCCCGGTCCGTCGACTCGCCTTTTTTGTGCCCCTTTTCGGTGGCGCCGCCGGCGTGGGCGTTCGCCGCCGCGGCCGTCGTCAACCCTGCTCGCGCAGGAACCGCTCGATCTCCGACGCCAACTCGTCGCCGGTCGGGATCTCACCCGAGTCCTCGTTCGCTTCGATGTTGCGGACCATCTCCGCGACGTCGGGTCGCTCGGACAACCCCTCCTCGACTCGCTGCAGGTACTCGTCGACCTGGCCGTCGAGCGCGGTCAGATCCGTCTCGACGACGGCGAGCTCGCGCAGGCGCGACAGGAGCGCGCTGATCCCAGGCGGCGACGGTGTCGCCGACACGTAGTGCGGCACCTGTGCCCACAACCCGACACCGGGAATACCGGCATGGCCCAACGCGACCTGCAGTGCCGTCTGCACTCCCGTCGGACCGCTGTAGTCGGCGCGCCACGCGCCGACCTCCTGTGCCAGCGAGTGCGCAGTCGCGGTTGTGAGCACCGTCACCGGGCGGCGGTGGGAGACGAGTGTGGGCATGCCGCCCAGACCGAACATCATCCGCACGCCGAGGCGTTGCGACATCTGGACGAGCTCGTCGTTGAACGCGCGCCAGCGCAGCGACGGCTCTGGTCCGCGGCACAGTACGAGGTCGCGACCGGCGCGTCCCGCGATCAGATCGACCGTAGGCCACGTGATCGCGCGCGTCGCGCCGTCGACGAGGCGGACGCTCGGGCGCGTCTGTTGCAGGTCGACGAGATCCGTGAGGTCGACCCGGCCGAACTCGGCGGCGGAGTCGAGTTGGTCGCTCAGCACGGCGGCGGCTCCCGCGCCGGCGAGGCCGGCGTCCACCCAACCCGACAGCGCGACCACGAGCACGGGGTCGCGCAGTTCCGGCCATCGATCGATCTCGAGCACCCCAACAGAGTACGAGGCTTCGCCGACGAGCGCGAGCGGCCGAACCGGTAGATTCACGAATCCATGCGCTTGCGCATCTTCACCGAACCGCAGCAGGGCGCGACCTACGACGATCTGCTTGCGGTCGCCCGTAGCGCCGAAGAGCTCGGCTTCGACGGGTTCTTCCGCTCCGACCACTACCTGCACATGGGCGACGGCGATCCGGGTCCCGGCCCCACCGACGCGTGGGTCACGCTCGCCGGGCTGGCACGAGAAACGTCACGCGGGCGGCTGGGAACGCTCGTCACCGCCGCCACGTTCCGGTTGCCGGGCCCGTTGGCAATCACGGTCGCGCAGGTGGACGCCATGAGCGGCGGACGCGTCGAGCTCGGCATCGGCGCCGGCTGGTTCGACGACGAGCATCGCGCCCACGGCATCCCGTTCCCGTCGACTCGGGAGCGGTTCGAGCGCCTCGAGGAGCAGCTGGCGATCATCACCGGCATGTGGACGACACCGGTCGGCGAGACCTTCTCGTTCCGCGGTCGGTACTACGAGCTCGTCGAGTCGCCGGCGTTGCCGAAGCCTGTCCAGATGCCGCATCCCCCGATCATCATCGGGGGGTACGGCCCGAAGCGGACGCCGCGGCTGGCGGCACAGTACGCACAGGAGTTCAACCTGGCGTTCCCGCCCGTCGACTTCTACGCAGAGCAGGTTCGGCGGGTGAAGCAGGCGTGCGTGCACGCCGGGCGGGACCCATCGTCGCTGCCGACGACCGTCGCGCTCGTCGTCTGCTGCGGGCGCGACGAAGCCGAGTTCCGCCGGCGGGCCGAAGCCATCGGCCGCCAGCCCGAGGAGCTGCGGGAGAACGGCGCCGCCGGGCTGCCGGGCGAGGTCGTAGACACGCTGCGCGCGTTCGAGGCGGCGGGAGCAGAGACCGCCTACCTCCAGGTGCTCGACCTCTCCGACCTCCAGCACCTCGACCTCATCGCGGCCGAGGTCATGCCCGCGATCGGCGCGCACGCGGGGGCGGCGTGAAGTTCGGCGTCCACGCCGGGCTCCAGAACACCACCACGGACGAGCTGTGCGCGCTGTGGCGCCGGATCGAAAGTCACGGCTTCGACTGGATCTCGGTCTGGGACCACTTCTACGCCGCCGACGCCACTGGCGGCGCGGTGTGCCTCGAGGCCGTCGCCACCCACGCCGCCCTGGCGCTCGAGACCGACCGCGTACGGTGCGGCAGCCTCGTGTACTCGGTCGGCTACCGGCACCCGGCCGTGCTCGCGAACGCGATGGCCACCCTCGATCACCTCGCCGGCGGCCGCATCGTGCTCGGCCTCGGCGGTGGCTGGCACCAGGGTGAGTACCACGCGTATGGGATCCCGTTCCCTCCCGTCCCGGTGCGGCTCCGCATGCTCGACGAGGCGATCCAGTGCATCCGCTCGCTGCTGACGGAGGACATCGCCGACTTCGACGGCGAGTTCTTCCAGCTGCGTGACGCGAGATGCGAACCGAAGCCGGTGCAGGAACGGCTGCCGCTGTGGGTCGGCGGCGCCGGCGAGAAGCTCACGCTGCGGACCGCCGCCCGGCACGCCGACGGCTGGAACGTCCCGTTCCTCGATCCCGACACCTACCGCCACAAGGTCGACGTGCTCAACGACCACTGTGCTGCCGTGGGCCGGGACCCGCAGACGATCACGAAGTCGGTGAACCTCGGACTGGCATGGCGCCAGGGCGACCTCGAAGCCCAGTTCGGAAACATCGCCGAGTTCGTGAAGCCGGGCGTGCTGATGGGCAGCGTTCAAGAGGTCGTCGACCGGATCGGTCAGTACACCGACGCCGGGGCCGAGTGGGTGATTCTCGCGATGAGAGCGCCGTTCGACGTGGACGGGCTCGATCGGTTCGCGGCCGAGGTACTGCCCGCGCTGCGCTGACGTGGACCGCCGCGCGGCTGCGATCACGGAGCTTCTCGGCGGCCCCGGCGAGCTGCGTTGGTTCCGGGCGCCGGGTCGAGTGAACCTGATCGGCGACCACACCGACTACCACGAGGGCTTCGTGCTGCCTCTGGCTATCGATCGCGACTGCATGATCGCGGCGCGACGCCGGAAGGATGGACGCGTGACGGCCCGCTCGGTCGAGCGGGACACGGACGGCCCGGTCGACGTCGCCGCCGGCGGCGCCGACGCGCCACGCGATGTCGAGCCGCCGTGGGGCCGGTACGTGGTCGGCGTCGTGCGGACGCTCGCCGACGCCGGACGCCCCCCGGTCGGCATGGACGCGGCCGTGTCGTCGACCGTGCCGCTGGGCTCGGGCCTGTCGTCGAGCGCCGCGCTCGAGGTGGCGGTGGCGCTCGCGCTGGCCGACGCCGGCGGGCTGACGCTTCCGGCCACGGCGCTCGCTCGCGTGTGCCAGCGCGCCGAGCAGCTCGCAACCGGCGTTCCGAGCGGCGTCATGGACCAGCTCGTCTCCCTGTTCGGCCGCGCCGGCCACGCGCTGCTGATCGACTGCCGCACGCTCGCCGTCGAGCCGATCACGCTCCCACATGCACTGGCCGTGGTCGTCGTGTACTCCGGGCTCCCCCGCACGCTCGCCGGCAGCCCGTACGCCGAACGGCGCGCCGCCGGCGAACGCGTCGCCACCCGGCTCGGCGTGGCGACGCTGCGGGAGGCGACGATGGACGATGTGCGGGACGAACCGCGAGCCCGGCACGTCGTCACCGAGAACCAGCGCGTCCTCGAGTTCGCCGACGCGCTGCGTGCCGGCGACACCGCCGCCCTCGGCGCGCTCCTTCTCGCGAGCCACGCCAGTCTCCGCGACGACTACGAGGTGTCGACGCCGGAGCTCGACCTGGCCGTCGACCTGCTCGTCGAGCACGGGGCACTGGGCGCTCGCCTGACCGGCGCCGGCTTCGGCGGCTCCGTCGTCGCGCTGGTGGCGCGTCGGCAGGTCGGGGACGTCGTCCGGAAGACGATCGCCCGCTACCGGGACGAGACCGACCTCGAGGCGAGCGCGTTCGAGGTCCGCGCGGTCGACGGCGCCGGTCCCGTGGCCGCGCCCGCACGCGCGTGACACTCCAACTCTCGGCGGCCGACCGACCCCGCCCTGCGGCCGTGCCGGTGACGCCCCATTCCGACTATGAGACGGTGACGTCCGCCCGTCCGGTCGGCTGGTCGGCGGCGACGCCGGGCGAGGAGCCCACGGGGAGCGGTCGCATCGAGGTCTCCGAGTCGGGCCGGTGGGAGCGATGGGCCGACGTCGAGGGTGACCCGTCGTTCCCCGAACCGGGCGCACGTGCGGCGCAGGGGCCGCCGGCCGACGTGTCGTGGCGCAAGGTCGTCGTGCCCGAGAACTACGGCTTCGACGAGGAGCTGTCGCGCCAGTTCGGGCCCGTCTGGTACCGACGTACGTTCGCCGACCCGCGCCACGGCGGGCTCCCCGAGTCGCCGGCGGGAGTGCGGCTCCGCTTCGCGGCCGTGGACTACCTCGCCGACGTGTGGTTGAACGGCGACCACCTCGGGCACCACGAGGGTGCGTTCGCGCCGTTCGGCTTCGACGTGACCGACCGGCTCGGGAAGAACAACACGCTCGTGGTCGCCGTGCAGGACCCCCTCGAGCCGCTGGACCCGTCGGCGCTGTTCTTCGACCAGCGGAAACGGGTGATCAAGGGCACGCTGAAGTACCACGACAGCCGGCCGGGCGGGCTTCCCGGCCGCATGGTCGGCCCGCTGGTCGAAGGAGGCGACCCGTGGGTCTGGACACCCGAGTGGGGTCAGTCGATGACGACGGCCGGGATCGTCGGGCCGGTCACGCTCGAGCGCACGGGCGACGCGTCGATCGACGCGCTCTTCGTGACCCCGCTCGATCGGCGAAGGGTGCAGGTGGCGGTGGTCGTGACGAACCACACGGACGAAGCGCTGCCGGCTCGCATCGACTTCGACGTCGCCGGCGACCGCGGGCGGCTCGACGCGGAACTGCCGACCGGTCCGGCACGTGTCGACGTCGTGATCGAGCTCGCCGACGGTCGCCTCCAGCCCTGGCAACCGGCGGGAACGGAGGCCGGCGGTCCGGCCGTGCACGAGTTGGAAGCCGTGCTCGCGACCGTCGGCGGTCACGCGCTCGATCGTCACACCACTCGCTTCGGACTGCGCACAGCACGGGTCGTGGCCGACGAGGCAGGCCACGCGCGGCACCTCGAGGTGAACGGCCGCCCGGTGTTCGTGAAGGCCGTGAACTACATCCCATGGCAGCACTTCGCCGAGGTCGGCCGCAGCTTCTACGACCGGGACATGCGCATGGTGGTGGACGCGCACGGGAACTCGGTGGGCGTGCACGCGCACGTGCAGTCGCCGCACTGCTACGACGCCGCCGACGAAGCGGGAGTTCTCGTGTTCCAGGACTTCGCGCTCCAGTGGTCCTACGACTCCGGCACGGACACGAACCCTGGCTTCGTCGATGTCGCGAGTCGCCAGATCGCCGAGATGGCATACCTGCTGCACAACCACCCGAGCGTCGTGTACTACGCGTGCCACAACGAGCCGGCCCGGCTTTTCGATCCCCGCCGGGGCGAGGACGGCCCCGAGGCCGACCACGGCGAGACGCATCTCGACGCCGCGCTGGAGTCGACGCTGCGGGCCGTCGACACGGGCCGGCACGTGCACCGCGCCAGCGGAATCGGCGACGACGTCCACAACTACGCCGGGTCGCTCACAGGGGGCAGCCTCTACCGCGTGCGTGAGCGGCCGGCGTGGTTCGTCTCCGAGTACGGGTTCTGGACCGTTGGCCCGCAGGCCGCGCGGTTCGGCGATCGCGGATGGCCTCCCGATTCCGAGCAGATGCGCGAGTGGGTGAGCCGACTCTCGTTCATCGGCTCGACGTGCGCGTTCGCCGGGCTGCCGTCTCGGTACGAGTCACTCGACGCCTGGGCGGCCGCGACCCAGGCATACGGCGCGGCGCTGGTCAAGCACCAGACAGAGTGGTTCCGAGCCCACCGGGGCGATCCGTTCATGGGGTATCGGTGGCACTTCTGGGCCGACTGGTGGGGTTACGCCGGCGGCGGCCTCGTCGACGTCGAGCGGGTCCCGAAAGCCACCTACGACGCGTTCCGCGACGCGAGCCGGCCTCGGCTGCTCGTCGGTCTGCAGGACGCCTCCGTCGTCTCGGCGGGAGACGTGACCGTGCCGATCGTGGCCGTGAACGACGGCGGTGAGGCGTGGCGCGGGACGGCGTCGTCGGAGGTAGTCGACGCGAGATCATCCGTCTTCGCGCCTGACTTCGACGGTGCCCGCATCGGGCTTCCCGTGCCACCCGACGCCGATGCGCGCGTTGCCGTGCCTCGGGACCGGGGCGCCGTCGTGGCGCGGGGAGACCTCGCCTTCGAGGCCGCGCCGAAGGCCGCCACCCCCGTCGGCGACGTCGTGATCCCCCTCGAACCCGGGCAGGCGCGCACCTTGGTGTTGGGATGGACCGATGTCGAGCTCGGCAACCAGGAGAACTTCGTGCACTTCCACTGCCCCGCCCCCGGCGAGGAGCTCGGCGCCGGGCTCACGAACGTCTGAGCGCCTCGCAGAGCCGCGGCAGCGCGTCTGGCGTACGAACGCCCCACCAGAAGAGGTCGCGGCCGTCGACGAGCCGCACGTCGGCGCCAGGCACGACCGCCTCCACCTCGCCGACATGGCGTTCTCTGAACGGGTACGGCTCGCCGGGGAGCAACACGAGGTCGGCGCGGCGCTCCGCGATCTCCTCCAGTGTCGTCTCGGGATAGCGCTCTCCCGCCCCGGCGAAGACGTTCTCGATGCCGAGCAGCTCCAACAGCGATGAGGCGTAGGTGTCCGCGTTCGCCGTCATCCAAGGCCGGCGCCACACGAGCATCGCCGAGCGCCGTGCCACACCCGGCGCCACGGCGCGCTGTTCGTCGAGCCATCGTTCCCACTCGTTGGGCCCAAACGGCGAGGGCGCGTTTACGCCGATCGCGTCGCCGAGCCCCACGAGGGCGGGGCCGACGTCGGCCACCGAGCGAGGCGACATGGAATGCACCCGGAGCCCGGCGGCGACGAGCGCGTCGGCGTCCTCGATCCGGTTTTCCTCGTCGTTCACGATCACGAGGTCGGGCGCCAGCGCGACGATCGCGTCGACGTCGGGGTTCTTCGTCCCGCCAACCGCGGGGAGCTCGGGCTGCTCGCAGAACCGTGTGCAGCCCACGGGCTCGACGCCGAGGGCGCGCAGGGTCTCGGTGGCGGAAGGGACCAGCGAGACGACGCGCAAAGTCGTGGCTACATCCGGTCGAGGAGCGCGTTCTTCTTGGCCTCGTACTCCTCGGCGGTGATGTGGCCCTTGTCGCGCAGCGCGGCGAGCTGCTCGATCTGCAGGGGGATGCTCGCCCCACCGCCCGCCGGCGCCTCCGGGCGCGCCCAGCTCGCCGCCTCGCGTGCGTTCACCTCCATCTGCCGGTAGATCTCTTGCTGCACCCCGTCGGGATGGCGAACGTCCTCGAAGTGTGATTGGCCCTCGCGGCCGGCCGACTCGATGTCGAGGTCGCCGGCGCCGATCAGCCGCTCGAAGATCCGCTGGTGGAAGTTGATGTTGTTGATCCTGTCGAGCGGGATCTCCACCCCGTGCTTCGAGAGCAATCCGGTCCGGAAGATCACGCGGTCGTCGGTCACGACGAAGTGCGTGTACTGCCACTGGACGTACTTCGCCAGCAACCACACGGCCCAGATCACGGCGAGAATCGCCCACGCCCACGCCGCCACCGTCTGCACCTCGCCCGAGAGCGCCAGCACTCCGACGAGGGCGACGAGGAGCGGGACGCCGGTGAGGATGTGCTTCGAGAAGTACCACCAGTGCGGGTGGAGATCGAGCGCGACGGTCTCGCCCTCGTTGATCAGATGCCGCGGGTAGGCCATGGCGCTGAGATTACGGCGAGGTGACGGAACCGAGCACGCGATCCAGGTACGGATTCCGGAACCGCTCCTCGGGGTCGGTGCGGGCGCGCACGGATTGAAAACGCGTCCACTCCGGGTATCGCGGCGCAAGCGTCTCCGCCGTTTGGTAGTGCATCTTCCCCCAGTGCGGGCGGCCGCCGATGTCGTCCATGATCGCCTCGACGCCGCGGAAGTAGGAGTCGAACGGCATCCCGGCGGAGAGGTGAACCGCGAGGTACCCCGTCTCGCGACCCTGGGCGGTCGAGAGCGGGATGTCGTCGGGCGCCGCCACTCTGAGCTCGATCGGGAAGTTCACCGTGAGGCCTTCGCCTTCGATGAGGTCCCGCACGCGGAGCAACGTCTTCCCGAGTTCCGGACGAGGAATGGCGTACTCCATCTCGACGAACCGCACGAGTCGCCGGCTGCACAGGACGCGGTGGGAGACGTCGACGACCTCGGTCTTGCCGATCCCCCCGGCGACGAGGTTCATGAGCTTCGGGATCATGTCCGGGCGACGCTGTCCCAGCTTGGCGGCGGCGCCGAACGCGAAGTTGGCGAGCAGGATGTCGTCGCGCCACGCCTTCCACGAGGACTTCGTGCGGATCGGCTCACCGGTCCGGTTCGCGACCTTGACGGTCGCGACATCGGTGTGCGGGAACCAGTAGCAGTCGATGTGCTCGTTCCGGTCGATGATGTCGTCGAGGTCGTCGACGAGCGCGTCGAGAGGCCGGGGCTTCTCGATCGAGTGGAGCCGAAAGGAGGGTTGGCACTGGAGCGTCACCTTCGTGACGACGCCGAGCGCGCCGAGCCCGACGCGAGCGCACGCGAACACCTCGGGCTCTTCGGCGAGCGAGCATCGGAGCAGATCACCGTCGCCGGTGACGAGCTCCAGGCCGACCACGAAGGTGGCGAGTCCACCGAACGGCTTGCCCCCGCCGTGCGTCGCCGTTGCGATCGCGCCCGAGATGGACTGCCGGTCGATGTCGCCGAGGTTGGGGAGAGCCAGATGGCGCGTCTCCAGCGCCTCGTTCAGCTGCCAGAGCGGGATGCCTCCTTCGACCGTGACCGTCGCCGCCTCTCGGTCGATCGCCACCACCCGATTGAGCCCGCCGAGGCGCAACATGCGCCCGTCGGTACAGGCGATCCCGGTGAACGAATGACCGGCGCCGACGACCTTCACGGTCTGGCCCGCCCGCTTCGCCCGCTCGACCGCCTCGATGACCTCGAGCTCGCTCGTCGGCTCCTCGACGGCGGCGGGGGTGCACTGCTGGTTGCGGCCCCAGTTGCGCCAGCGAGCACGGTCGCGCATCGGGCGCAGCCTACGTTCTCAGCTCCACCCCAGCTCGCGGAGGCGGGCGTCGTCGATGCCGAAATGGTGTCCGATCTCGTGAATCACGGTGACGCGGATCTGGTGCGCGAGCTCCGCTTCGTCCCGCGACCGCTCGCACAATGGCCCCCGGAAGATGGTGACGCGATCGGGCATCACCCCGGCGTAGTTGAGCGGTGAGCGATTGGTCAGCTGCACCCCCTCGTACAGCCCGAAGAGGGTGCCGGCCCGGTCGCCGAGCTGCTCGCGTGACGGCCAGTCCTCGACCATCACGGCGACGTTCTCCATGTGCGCGGCAAGGTCGGGAGGAATCGAGTCGAGCGCGTCGGCGACGAGACCCTCGAAACGCTCGCGCGACAGGTGCATCAAATGAACGTAGCCCCTTGACGGCGCGCGATCGCGGTCGTAGGTTCGCCGGTACCGGTGACAAGGGCACGGCACTGGTGATGTCTGAAAGGCAGCCGCCGGATTACGGGTCCGAGGAATCGGTCGGTGACCGAACGTCGGATCACTCCGGCGCCAGGGACCGGGACGACAGCCGAGAGGGCGCCCCGCCCGCCGGGGAGCCTCCGAAGCCGGAGTCCGAACAGGTGAGGCCCCGAGGAGATCGGAGCTGCGACGCAGCGAAGACTACTCGGGGTCTTCCTCGTTCCGGGCCACCCTTCCGCGGTTCCTGTCGTAGTGGATCGGTATGGTCCTCGAGTGCCCGATGACCTGTTGCTCGACGGGCTCGACGACGCCCAGCGTCAAGCGGTCACGACGCGTGCGACGCCGCTGGCGATCCTCGCCGGCGCCGGCGCGGGCAAGACGCGCGTCCTGACCCGCCGCATCGCCTGGCAGGCCCGGCACGCCCACATCGACCCCGCCCACACCCTGGCCGTCACGTTCACGCGCAAGGCCGCCGGCGAGCTCGGCGACCGGCTGACGCGCCTCGGCGTGCGGCGGCAGGTGGCCGCGGGCACGTTCCATGCCATCGCGCTTGCGCAGCTCCGGCGGCGCTGCGAGGACCGCGATCGTCCGATGCCGAAGCTCGTCGATCGCAAGGCGCGGCTGCTCGCGCCGATGTTGTCCGGGCGAGGCGGCGAGCGCGCCCTGCTCGCCGCCGAGGTGGCCGCCGAGATCGAATGGGCGAAGGCGCGCCTCATCGGGCCGGACGCCTACCAGGTCGCCGCCGAGGCGGCGCGCCGGAGGCCTTCCCGGCCACCGGCCGAGATCGCGGTCCTCTTCGAGCGGTACGAGCGCGAGCGCCGGCGGAGACGGCTGGTCGACTTCGACGACCTCATCACCTGGTGCGCCGACGCCCTCGAGTCGGACGCCGAGTTCCAGGCGGCGCAGCGCTGGCGGTTCCAGCATCTGTTCGTCGACGAGTTCCAGGACGCCAACCCGGCCCAGTTCCGCCTCGTGCGGGCGTGGCTCGGCGAACGGTGCGACCTGTGCGTCGTCGGCGACGGCGACCAGGCGATCTACGGCTTCGCGGGCGCCGACGCGTCGTACCTGACGGCCTTCGGCCAGCACTTCCCCGATGCGGCGGTCGTGCGCCTCGGAGCCAATTACCGATCGTCGCCGCAGGTGGTGGCGGCCGCGAACGCGGTGCTCACGACCACCGGTGCGCGAGCGGCCGTCCGCAGCCCCCGCCCCGAGGGTCCGCTTCCCGTGGTGTGGTCCTTCCCGGACGACGAAGCCGAGGCAGTAGGAGTCGCGCGCGCGTTGCGCCGCGAGCACGCGCCAGGGACACCGTGGTCGTCGGCTGCGGTGCTCTACCGGACGAACGCCCAGTCGGCGCTGTTCGAGGAGGCGCTGCGGCGCGAAGGCGTCCCGTTCCGGATCCGAGGAGGCGGACGGTTCCTTGATCGACCCGAGGTGCAGGTCGCGCTGGACACGCTGCGCGATCAGACCCGGGCGCGGCCCGGCGTCCCGTTCGCCGCCCACCTCGAGGCGCTCACCGACAGCGTCGCCGACGCATCGGAGGAGCGCCGTGAGCACGTCGAGGAGCTCGGCCGCCTCGGCCGCGACTACCTCGCCGCCGACGGCGGCGACGGCACACTCGCGGGCTTCCTCGAGTTCTTGCAGACCGCACTGCGATCCGGTGACGACGCCGCCGGCACCGACGCCGTCGAGCTCCTCAGCTTCCATCGCGCCAAGGGCCTCGAGTTCGACACCGTGTTCGTCGCCGGCGTAGAGACGGGGCTCGTCCCGATCGTGCACGCGGAGACGCCGTCCCAGGAGGCCGAGGAGCTCCGGTTGCTGTACGTCGCGCTCTCCCGCGCCGAGCGCTCCCTGCACGTGAGCTGGGCACAAAAGCGCACCGTCGGGATGCGCACGTACCGGCGCACGCCGAGCCCGTGGCTCGCCGCCATCGAAGAGACGGTGGTCGCAGCCGCGCCGACGCGGGCGACACCGGGCGACACGCGCGCGGAAAGCCGCGGCATCGCCGCCGCTCGGGAACGCATCGCCGGGGCCCGGCCCCGGTCAGGTGGGGCGCGCTCCCGCGCCGTCGAGCCGGTGAGCTCCGAGTTGTTGACGGCGCTCCTCGAATGGCGCCGCAACCTGGCCCGCGCCTCGGGCGTCCCCGCCTACGTCATCTTCCATGACTCGACCCTCGAAGCCGTGGCCCGCGACCGGCCGCGGTCGCGCGGCGACCTTCTGACGATCCCGGGCATCGGCCCGGTCAAAGTGCAACGTCACGGCGAAGCCCTCCTGGACCTGGTGGGCCGCCACGCCGGGTGACCACCGTGCTCGCGCCCATTGACGGGGCGGAGCGCCTCGGCCACCATGCGCTCAGGCACCGGCAGTGGGAGTGACGCGATGGCGTGGTCGAGCTTCCCGGTCTTTCCTACCGACGACGGCTGGCCCTACCCGGATCTCCCCGGCGGTTTCGAGGACCCGGCTGCCGCAGACGACATGGACCTCGACGCCCTCGAGCTGCGGGTCGATCCGCACTGCTTCGAGTGCCTCGATCCCGTCGAGTACGACCTGGTAGCCCACCGCTTCGGGTTCGCAGGTCCGGCGATGTCGATGAAGGACCTCGCCCACGAGCACGGTTGGTCGCACACGCACACCCGCGAGGTACTCGGCGGCGCCATCGACAAGCTCCGGTCCCGCCTGACCGCCGACTCCGCCTGAAACGGCCTCAGCACTCACGCCATAGGCCGCGACCGGCGGTCTTCGCCTCCAGCTCGTCGCGCAACATGGCGCGGGCGTGCGCGTGATTGGGCTCGATAACGAGCAGACGGGCGTACCCGCGGCGGAGCAGCTCGTCGTTGAAACGTTCGCCGTCGACGATGACGTAGGCCAGGCGGCGGCCGTAGCGGTCGCGTCCCTCGATGTCGCCCTCGAGCTCCACGGCCCGTCCCCGCAGGTGCGAGTCCGTGAAGGCCGTGGCCTCGGGGCCGAAGCACTCGACGGGCTT
>DATFXL010000052.1:0-26185 GCA_035316025.1 Acidimicrobiia bacterium | reverse complement strand
ATGGTCGGCATCGGCGAGCCCGTCTCGACGCTCGTCGCCCAGCTCGATCGGGCGCCATCGGTGCTGGTGCTCGAAGGCGGACATCCCGTCGGCGTGCTCACCCGCTCGGACGTGCTGTCGTTCCTCGCGTCCCGCTCACCCGGATGACGCGCCCGAAGAGACGGTTTTGGCGTCGCTCCACCGCACATGAGGTGGACCAGCGACGCCAAAATCCCGGGGCCCGGGAGCGTCACGACGACGCGTTCGAGACGCGCGCCGTCCACGCCGGTCAGGAGCCCGACCCGGCGACGGGCGCGGTCGTTCCGCCGATCACGCTGGCGTCGACGTTCGTGCAGGACGCCGTAGGGGACCACCGCGGCTACGAGTACGCCCGCAGCGCCAACCCGACCCGAGCCGCGCTCGAGGCCTGCATCGCCGAGCTCGAAGGCACCGCGCACGGGCTCGCGTTCGCGAGCGGCATGGCTGCCGAGGACGCCGTCCTGCGCGCCATGGTGCGCCCCGGCGACCACGTCATCATCCCGGCCGACGCCTACGGCGGGACGTACCGCCTGCTGGCACGGGTATTCGAGCCCGCCGGCGTCACCTGGTCGGCCGTCGACCACGTCGATCTCGACGCACTCGCCGCCGCCTGGCACGACGCCACGAAGATCGTGTGGGTCGAGACCCCGACGAACCCGCTGCTCACCGTCGTCGACATCGCCGCCGTCGCCCGGCTCGCACACGAGCGCGACGCGCGCGTCGTCGTCGACAACACGTTCGCGACGCCCTACCTGCAGCAGCCCCTCGGTCTCGGCGCCGACGTCGTGGTGCACTCGAGCACCAAGTACCTGGGCGGCCACTCCGACGTCGTCGGCGGTGTCGTCGCGCTCTCCGACGCCGCGCTCGCCGAGGAGATCGCGTTCGTGCAGAGAGCGGCGGGCGCCGTCCCAGGCCCGTTCGATTGCTACCTCGTGCTCCGCGGCGTGAAGACGCTCTCCGTGCGCATGGACCGCCAGTGTGCGAACGCGCGCGCCATCGCCGCGCTTCTCTCCGAGCACGCGGCCGCCTCGCGCGTGCTCTACCCGGGCCTGCCCGGCCATCCCGGTCACGACGTCGCCCGCCGCCAGATGCACGACTACGGCGGGATGGTGTCCTTCGTGGTCGCCGCAGGCGAGGAGGCGGCGATCAAGCTCGTGGCGTCGACCCGGCTCTTCACGCTGGCCGAGTCGCTCGGCGCGGTGGAGTCTCTCATCGAGCACCCGGCCGAGATGACGCACGCCTCGGCGGCGGGCTCACCGCTCGCCGTCGACCCCGCACTGGTGCGGCTCTCGGTCGGCATCGAGAACGTCGAGGACCTCGTCACCGACCTCCGCCAAGCGCTTGACGCCGCGGGGTGACCCGTCGTCATACTGGGCTCTCCACCCCCGGAGAGAAACGAGATTCCACATGGCAGGGTTCGTTCAGATCATCCAGTACAAGACATCCAAGTTCGACGAGATGCAGAAGCTGATCGACAAGTTCCGCGCCGAGACGGAAGGCAGGCGCACCACTGTTCGCGGCATGACGTGCCGGGACCGCGACAACGCCGGGACGTTCATGAACATCATCGAGTTCCCGTCCTATGAAGCCGCGATGAAGAACAGCGAGCTGCCCGAGACGCAGGCGGTCGCGGCCGAGATGCAGAAGCTCGCCGACGGCCCGCCGACCTTCTACAACCTCGACGTCGAACGCGTCATCGAAGAGATGTGACGGCTACCGTCTTGGCATGAGCCTCCACGAGTACGTCCTGTTCGATCCGCTGTTCTCGGACGCCGACGCCGACGGCATGGTGCGGCTGTGCGAGCGGTTCGGGCGCTACGGCATGTACTCGGCGGAGAACGAGGGCGGGCCCGAAATTGGCGAGGGCCTCACCCAGCGCCACGACGCTGTCCTCAACTACCTGAAGGCGGGCGGCATGCACGGGGCGGGCGAATCCGTCTCCGTGCTTGCCGCCCGCACCAACTACTTCCGCGAGGAGTACGCCTACGGCACGCAGGCCCTGATCGAGGGCGTCGAGCCGTTCCTCTTCCACGAGGGGTTCGTCGAGGCGGCGCGTCAGATCCACGGCCGCCGCGTCATCGAGCCCGCGATCGTGTTCGCCAACTTGATGGTCCCGGGGCAGGAGCTCGCGTTGCACACGGACGTGCCCGAGTTCCGAGGCGTGAACCGCAAGCTGCATCCGCAGTGGCTCCTTGTCGCCATGCGCCATTCGGAGCTGTTCGAGGACTGGCGCATGCCGATCGCCACCGGCGTGGCGTGGTTCCACGACTGCGACGGCGGCGAGTTCGCGTTCTATCCCGACGGCGCCGACGGTCCGCCCGTGTACCACAAGGTCGCGTACAACACGGCGTTGCTCGTCGACACCGACAGCGTCTTCCACGGCGTCGACCGGGTCGCGCCCGCCGACACTACCGAGCTCCCCGCGCTGAAGCCGGGCATGAAGCTCACCTTCGAGGGCAACGAACGCTGGTCGGTGCGCGACGGCGACCTCGTCGTCGCCGACTACCCGTGGAACGAGCTGCGGTTCTCGATCTCGTGGAAGGCGTACTGCTTCGCCGACGAGGCCGACCGCGACGCGTGGCGTACGCACACCGACGACCTCTCGCTCGACGCCACGCTGGCCACGTTCGTCGACGATCTGCGCGCTCGCGGTTGCATCACCGGCGACGTCCCCCCGCCCCGCGAGCTGGCGCTCATGATCATCGATGAGTACATCCGATTCCCTCCAGCGGTGGCCGCGTAACGGCGAATCCGGAGGCGCGTATGCCACTGCGCAAGTCGGGGTACGGGGGCAAAGTGGCGAAGCCATCGACGCCGGCGCAGCCGACGCTCCCGGAGATCCTCAGCGCCGGCGGTCAATCGATCGATGTACTGCGGTCCGAGGCCGCGGGCTGTGAGGCCTGTGACCTGTACAAGCTCGGCACCCAGACGGTGTTCGGGGAGGGTCCGGAGGACGCCGACCTGATGCTGATGGGAGAGGTCCCCGGCGACCAGGAGGACAAGAGCGGTCACCCGTTCGTCGGACCGGCCGGCAAGCTCCTCGACCGGGCGCTGGTCGAGGCCGAGATCGACCGCGACAACGTGTACGTCACGAACGCGGTGAAGCACTTCAAGTGGAAGCCGCAGGGGAAGGTGCGCCTCCACCAGAAGCCGAACGCCAAAGAGATCGCCGCGTGCCGGCAGTGGTGGACGCAGGAGCTCGCCATCGTGCAGCCGAAGGTGCTCTGCTGTCTCGGCGCCACCGCTGCTCAAGCGGTGTTCGGCTCGAAGTTTCGCGTCAGCAAGCAGCGCGGCGACTTCTTCGACCTCGTCGACGGCGTCGTGGGCACCGCGACCGTCCACCCGTCGTCGATCCTGCGTGCCGACGACGAGCGGCGCGAGGTCGAGTACCACGACCTCGTCGACGACTTCCGCGCCGTCGCGCAGCGGCTGGCCTCATGATGCGTCCCGTGGGGTCCTATATGTCACCCCTCGAACGCATGATCAGACGCGCTGCCCCGCCAGCCTGCGGTTCTTGAACTGCGCCTTGATGTAGTCGCGGTTCAGGAGGGCGATGAAGTCGATGCTGATCTCCTTCGGGCACGCCGCCTCGCACTCACCGTGGTTGGTGCAGCTCCCGAAGAGGTCCTCCATCGTGTCGACCATGTCGACCACTCGGCGGTAGCGCTCGGGCTGGCCCTGGGGCAGCAGGCCCAGATGCGAGACCTTCGCCGCCGTGAACAGCTGAGCAGCGCCGTTCGGGCACGCCGCCACGCACGCCCCGCAGCCGATGCACGCGGCGGCGTCCATCGAGCTGTCAGCCGCCTCCTTGGGCACCAGCGTGAGATTGGCATCCGGTGCGCTGCCGGTCGGCGCGGTGATGTAGCCGCCGGCCTCGACGATGCGGTCGAGGGAGCTGCGGTCGACAACGAGGTCCCGGATGACGGGGAACGCCGCCGCCCGCCACGGCTCCACCGTGATCGACTCGCCGTCGTGGAACTTGCGCATGTGCAGCTGGCACGTGGCAGTGCCGCGCTCGGGACCGTGGGCCCGCCCGTTGATCATCATGGCGCACGACCCGCAGATGCCTTCGCGGCAGTCGTGGTCGAAGGCCACCGGCTCGTGTCCCTGACCGATGAGTCGCTCGTTGAGGACGTCGAACAGCTCCAGGAACGACATGTCGGGGCTGACGTCGTCGGCGTCGTACTCCTCGAAGCGGCCGGTGTCGTCCGGTCCCGCCTGACGCCAGACACGCAGGTGCACTCTCACTTGTAGCTCCGTTGCCCCAGCTCGACCGCCTCGAAGCCGAGCTCTTCCTTGTGCAGGACGGGCTGGTCGCCCACACCGGTGAACTCCCACGCCGCGACGTAGGAGAAGTCGTCGTCGTCCCGCAACGCCTCACCGTCCTCGGTCTGGTGCTCGACGCGGAAGTGCGCGCCGCAGCTCTCCTCGCGGCGCAGCGCGTCGAGGCACATCAGCTCGGCGAACTCGAGGAAGTCGGCGACCCGGCCCGCCTTCTCGAGCGACTGGTTGAAGGTCTCGTTCTCGCCCAGCACGCGGACGTCGGCGTGGAACTCTTCGCGCAGCGGCGGGATCTCGCCCAGCGCCTTCTTCAGGCTGTCGGCGCTGCGCTCCATCCCGCAGTTGTCCCAGAGCACCTTGCCGAGCTCCCGGTGGAACCAGTCGACCGACCGGCTGCCCTGCACCGCCAGCAGCCCGCGTACTCGCTCGTCGACCTCGCGCTCGACGCTCATGAACGCGGGATCGGTGACGGGTACCGGCGGGTCGCCGAGCAAGTCGGCGAGGTAGTCGGTGATCGTGTTCGGCAGCACGAAGTAGCCGTCGGCGAGGCCCTGCATGAGCGCGCTTGCTCCGAGCCGGTTGGCGCCGTGGTCGGAGAAGTTCGCTTCGCCGAGGACGAAGAGGCCCGGCACGTTGCTCATCAGGTTGTAGTCGACCCACAAGCCGCCCATCGTGTAGTGGACCGCCGGGTAGATGCGCATGGGCACGACGTACGGGTCCTCGCCCGTGATGCGCTCGTACATCTGGAACAGGTTGCTGTAGCGCTCCTCGATCCCGTCGCGGCCGAGGCGGCCGATCGCGTCGGAGAAGTCGAGGTATACGCCGTTCTTCAACGGCCCAACGCCGCGTCCGGCATCTACCTCGCGCTTGGCGGCGCGGGACGCGACGTCTCGTGGTACGAGGTTCCCGAAGGCCGGGTACCGGCGTTCAAGGAAGTAGTCGCGCTCGGACTCCGGGATCTGGTCGGGCGATCGGGGGTCGTCCATCTGCTTCGGCACCCAAATGCGGCCGTCGTTGCGCAACGACTCGCTCATGAGCGTGAGCTTCGACTGGAACTCGTCGCTGGCCGGGATGCACGTCGGGTGGATCTGGGTGAAGCACGGGTTCGCCATCAGCGCGCCCCGCCGGTGCGCCCGCCAGATCGCGGTCACGTTGCTGTTCTTGGCGTTGGTAGACAGGTAGAAGGCGTTGCCGTACCCGCCGGTCGCCAACACGACGGCCTGGCCCGAATGGGAGCGCATCTCGCCCGTCACGAGGTCGCGGGTGACGATCCCGACCGCACGTCCGTCCTCGAGCACGACATCGAGCAGCTCTGTGCGCGCGTGCAGCTCCACGGTTCCCAGGTGCACCTGGCGCTCGAGAGCCTGGTACGCACCGAGCAGCAGCTGCTGCCCGGTCTGCCCCCGGGCGTAGAACGTGCGCGAGACCTGCGCGCCGCCGAAGGAGCGGGTGTCGAGCAACCCGCCGTACTCACGGGCGAACGGCACGCCCTGGGCGACGCACTGGTCGATGATCTCGACGCTGATCTGCGCGAGCCGGTAGACGTTCGCCTCGCGCGAGCGGTAGTCGCCGCCCTTGATCGTGTCGTAGAACAGCCGCTCGATGCTGTCACCGTCGTTCTTGTAGTTCTTCGCTGCGTTGATGCCGCCCTGGGCGGCGATGCTGTGGGCACGGCGGGGGGAGTCGTGGAAGGTGAACACCTGCACCCGGTAGCCCAACTCGCCCAATGTGGCCGCCGCTGCCGCGCCGGCCAGGCCTGTCCCCACGACGATCACGTCGAATCGGCGGCGGTTCGCGGGCGCCACGAGCTTCTCGTGGAAGCGATGGTTGTCCCACTTGTCGGCCACAGGCCCTTCGGGAATCTTGGCGTCGAGGTCACCGATCACGGTCCACCCTCCTCACTTGCTCAGCCCACCAACCCGACCTGCACGCCGATCGGCACACTGATGAACCCACCGGTCACGACGACGGCGAAGGCGACCGCGAAGTAACGGCGCCAGATGTTGAACCGGGGATTGTTCCACCCGACGCTCTGGAAGAGGCTCCACGCGCCGTGAAAGAGGTGGATCCCGAGCGCGATGCACGCCGCGATGTACGCGAGCGCGACCGGCACGCGCTGGAAGCTCGCGACGGTGTTCCGGTACACCTCGCCCCGCACGTACCCGGGGTTGGCGGCACCCCAGGTGAGATCGAGGAGGTGGTACACGAGGAACAGGCCGACGATGATGCCGGTCCACCGCATAGTGCGCGACGCGAAGTTCGCAGCCACGTAGTCACGGCGCGACTTGTACCGCTCGGGCCGGGCCGACCAGTTCACACGGGTCAGCGCGTACGCGGCGTGGATGTGCAGCGCGAACGCGATGATGATCGCGATCCGGAGGAACCACAGGACCATCGAGCGCGGGAACGGCGGGTCGAGCAGGTCCCGGAGCCACTCGCCGTAACTGTCGATCTGGCGGGCACCTTCGAAGACGTGCAGGTTTCCGACCATGTGGGCGAAGACGTAGCCCATCAGCACCACGCCGCTGACGGCCATCACCCACTTCTTGCCGATGTCCGACCGGTAGAACCGGACCAAGAACGGCGGCGGGCGCTTGCGGGTGGGCGGCGGCGGCTCCGGCTTCCCGAAGTCGGTGGCCAGCCGGTCAGCGTCGTCGGCGCCCGCGTTCTCGTCGGCGGTCGAGACCTCTTCTTCCGTACGGGCCACGATTCGAACCTACCTCTGGGGTTCCTTCCGGACCGAAGCGAGCAGGAGAGCGTCGTAGCGGTTCTCGATGCCCCCGATGGACGGGTGTTCGACTGCCACGGACGCCTCGTCCACGCCGTCGAGATCGACACGGCCGACGTAGGTGACGGCATCGGCGGCGATGTCGCCGGTGAAGCAGCCGAGCCGTCTCCCGCCACCGCGCACCTCGACCACGGCGCCCGGGAGCTCGTCGCGGTGCTCGCTGACCACGTGCACGAGGCCCGCCCGGGGCTCGATCATCGGCAGCACGGGCCGGCACGCGTCACGCAAGGCGGCGTACCCACGTTTGGCGACGCGGGCGTGATCGAGAACGGACCACGTGACAGCCGGGTGGCCGTCGGCGAAGCAGAAATGGCAGAACCCGCCGGCGGGCGCGTGCTTGATCCTCCGCAGGTCCTCGACCTGCAGCTGGACGAGCGCCGCCTGGTACGCCTGCGTCGCCGCGCGCCACGCGTCGAAGGTCGCGTGCTCGGCTGCAGGCACGTACTGGTCGAAGATGCGCTTCTGGCAACCGTGGTTTGCGAACAAGCGGTCCCAGTCGAGGTCGGGCCAGCGTTCGGGCTCCATGAACGGGGCGGTGTCGGGAACCGCCTGGGCGCCGAACTCGGTCACGAAGCGGGCGAGCCGCGGGACGGCATGCAGCGCCGGCGCGAGGCCGTCGAGCCTGCCGTGGTACCAGCCGAAATAGAAGTGCGTGTCGGTCCCGGGACCGCCGAGACCGGGCAAAACCCCGGAGTGCGGGTCGACGGCACGGCTCGGGTCGGCCCGGTGCAGCGCGCGCGTGATCGAGCGGTCGAGCACGTTCTTGTTCCACGTCGGAAACAGCATCGAGCCACCCAGGCGCATCTTGGCGCGTGTCGTCAGCGGCTCGCCTGGTGCGACGTCGACCGCCAGTGGCTCGTTGTGCGCGCACCACAACACGATGCTCGGATGGTGGCCGAGCACGTCGACCATCGCCCGCGCCTGGCGCACCGCCGGTTTACGCACGCTGCGTGCGTAGCCCCATTGGAGGGGAAAGTCCTGCCAAAGCAGGAGGCCGGCGGTGTCGGCGGCGTCGTACAGCTCGGGACGTGACACGTGCGCGTGCAGACGTAGAAGGTCGAGGTTCGCGTCGAGCGCGAGCTGCACGTCACGCGCCAGCTCGTCGCGGGTGGCCTCACCCAGCTGCATGCGCGCCGGTCCCTGGTTCGAGCCCTTCACGAAGAACCGCTCGCCGTTCACGTGCAGCTGCCAGCGCCGCCACTGCACCTCTCGGAACGCGGTCCGGAGCGTGTGCCCGTCACTCGGCTCACCCCCGACCTCGACCGTCACCTCGAGCGTGCAGCGCGGCTGGTCCCCCAGGCGACGCGGCCACCAACGCGGCGGGTGGTCGACGTCGAGCGTCCAGCTCAGGTGGTTGTCACCGCCGGCCAGGGCGACGTCGCGGCTCGCTTCGAGGAGCAGCGCGCCGCCGTCGGGTCCGCTCAGCCGTGCGTTCAGCCGCGCCGGGAGCGGCGCCTTCTGGCCGTCCTCGGTCCCGGCAGCATCGAGCGTGAGGTCGAGGCGCAGCCGGCCTCGCTCCTCGGTCGCCTCGACGCACACACAGCGCAGCCGGGCCACCCGCGCCGGTCCCGTCTCGACGACGCGCACGGGGCGCCACAGCCCGCCCGGGTTCCAGTCGGGATCGAGGTTGTCCCAGTGGGAGAAGACGCCGGTGACCAGACGCTTGGCGGTGCGGTCCGACTGACGGGGACAGCCGACCTCGACCGCGACCACGTGGTCCTCCCCGCGGCGCAAGAGCTCGGTGACCTCGAACTCGTGCGGGAAGAAGTAACCCTCGGTCGCTCCGAGGTAGTCGGCGTCGAGCCACACGTCCCCGAAGTAGAAGACGCCGTCGAGGACGACGAACGCCCGACGGCGGTCGGCGAGTATCGGCCCGCCGAACCGGCGGCGGTAGAGAACAGGACCGTCGGTGTCGTGCAACCCGGGCGACGACCGCCAGTGACCGGGGACGGTCAGCTCACGCCAGGCGCCGTCGTCGAAGTCCCGCTCGACGAACCGTTGGTGCAGGTCGCCCTGGGCGATCTCGGCGCGCCACGTCCCCGAGAGGTCGACCGCGCCGGGCGCGGCACTCAGGTGGGCTTCTTCGCCGCGGTCGTCGGGTTCGGCCGGGTGTCGTCGGGACGAGGCGCGGTGTCTCCGCCCGACGGCGTGGTCGGATCGGTGGACGCCGACGAACGGGACTGGCGGTCGAGCTCCTTCCGGATCGCCCGGTGCTCCCAGCGCTTCACCCAGTCGCTGCCACTGAAGAACACGCTGGCGCCGTGCAACACCAGACCGAAACCCCAGAACGCGGTGACCCACAGGAAGCCCCAGCCGACAACGGCCAGGAAGATGGCGTTGAGCACTGCGAAGAAGAACGCGTGCACGTAGAAGCCCTTCTTGGCCTCGACCCGACGCTTCGCCTCCCGGTACCGGTCGTCATGCTCGTCGGCCATGTCGCGCTCCTCCTCTCGGCGTACCGAGACCCCTCACCGGATCGGGCCGGATCAGCTTAGGGTCGGGGATCGAGGGGCGAAATCCCGCTGATACGCTCGCTTTCCGACGCGTGCGTCAGCGTCGGTTCTGATCTCCTTTCCCTGGAGCGTGCGATGACCCGTCCCGGCACCCTTGGTGAGCTGCGAGCCAGCGGCTGGGAGTCGCGGCCGGTCAAGGAGGAGGTCCGGGCGAACGCGCTGGCCCGCATCGCCGCCGGCAAGCCGCTCGTGGACGGCGTCATCGGGTTCGACGACACGGTGCTGCCGCAGCTCGAGAACGCGCTGCTCGCCGGCCACGACGTGATCTTCCTCGGCGAGCGGGGCCAGGCGAAGACGCGCATCATCCGGTCGCTCGTCGGCCTCCTCGACGAGTGGACGCCCACGATCGCCGGCAGCGAGATCAACGACGACCCGTACGCGCCCGTGTCGCAGCACGCCCGTCTCCTCATCGCCGAGCGGGGCGAGGACACTCCGATCGAGTGGGTGCACTGGGACCGCCGGTTCGGCGAGAAGCTCGCGACGCCCGACACGTCGATCGCCGACCTGATCGGGGAGGTCGACCCGATCAAGGTCGCCGAGGGCCGCTACCTGGCCGATGAGCTCACGATCCACTACGGGCTCGTGCCACGCACGAACCGCGGGATCTTCTCCATCAACGAGCTGCCCGATCTCGCCGAACGCATCCAGGTCGGTTTGCTGAACGTGCTCGAGGAGCGTGACGTCCAGATCCGGGGGTACAAGATCCGCCTGCCGCTGGACCTGATGCTCGTGGCGTCGGCGAACCCCGAGGACTACACGAACCGCGGCCGCATCATCACGCCGCTCAAGGACCGCTTCGGCGCCCAGATCCGTACGCATTATCCGCTCGATGTCGACGTCGAGATGGACGTCGTCGAGCAGGAGGCGCGCCCGCTGGCGGCCGAGCAGCTCGCGGTGCATGTCCCCGAGTTCATGGCCGAGATCGTCGCCGAGATCACGCAGCAGGCCCGCCGCTCGCCCCACATCAACCAGCGGTCCGGTGTTTCGGTGCGCCTGTCGATCACCAACTACGAGACGCTCGTCGCCAACGCGTCACGGCGGGCGTTGCGGAGCGGCGAGCGTGAGGTCGTGCCTCGGGTGAGCGATCTCGACGCGCTCGTGGCCTCGACCGCGGGCAAGATCGAGTTCGAAACGCTCGACGACGGACGCGAGGAGCAGGTCCTCGAGCGGATCCTCAAGGCGTCGGTGCTCGAGGTGTTCCGTGCCCGCACCCGCGCCGAGCGCATGGCGCGGCTCGTCGCCGCATTCGACGGCGGTGTCACCGTGCACACGGGGGAGGACGTCCCGGCGTCGGAATACGGGACCCTGCTGCCGAAGCTGGACGGGCTGCGCGAGGCGCTCGCCGACCTCGGCGTGGGCGAGACGCCGGCTGGGGTGGCGTCCGCGGTCGAGTTCGTCCTCGAAGGCCTGCATCTGTCGAAGCGTCTCAACAAGGACGCCGTCGGCGGCAAGGCCACCTACCGCGGGCGCGGCTGACCGTCGGGGGTAGATCCGCGCCTCCGCCGGGGTCCTCGAGCCCGATCCCCGCGGCAGACTGAGCCCGTGAGCACGCGGCCGGTCGTCGTCCTCGACTACTACGCCGAGCTCGGCGTGGAGCCAACGGCGTCGCAGGCCGAGATCGCCTCCACCTACCGGTCCCTCGTCAAGGCGCTCCATCCGGACGCGCGGCCGACCGACCCGGCCGCCGCCGAGCGCTTCAAGCGGGTCACCGCGGCGTATCGGGTGCTGGCCGACGTGGGGCGCCGGCGCGACTACGACGAGCGGCGCGCCCACGGCCTCGCGCCCGTGGCACCGGCGGAGCGGACTGCCACCGCGGCGCAGGCGGTGGCGCCTCCGAGCCGGCGCGGGGCGCGCTGGGCCGTCGCCGGGGGCATCGCGTGCATGGTCGCCGGGCTGGCGACCGCGGGCCTGATCATCAGCCTCCAACGGCACGACGCCGACCTGCGCGCCCGGGGCCGGCCCGCGACGGCGACCATCGTCCTGCAGGGCACCGAACGGCGGCTGCAGTTCACGACCGCCGCCGGCCGGACCGTGCTGGCTCCCGAGCCGTTGCGTACCGGCACCGGGGAGAAGCCGGTGGGATCACAGGTGCAGATCCGCTACGACCCCGCCCACCCGACGCAGGTGATCACGAGCGACGACAAGCTCGCCCGTGACATCACGCTCTGGATCGTCGCGGCAAAGCTCCTGCTCGTCGGGGCCGGCTTCGTGTGGTGGGGCGCGCGACGACTGCGCCGTACGACTTGACCGCGGCTCAGATCCCGCCGCCGCCCTGCTGCTCGTAGAAGCCGCAAGCCTGCGCCGCGAAGCGGTTCACGTTGTCGACGGCGCGTTTGACGTTCGGATCGTCCTTGACCGAGTTGTCCGTCTCGACCCTCCGCAACGCGTCCACGAACCTCTGGGCGTCGGGGCGGATCTTGGCGGGAGCGGCGTCGACCATGCCCTGAACGAGCCGGACCTGCTCGCCGAGCTTGGCTCCTCTCGACAGCCGGTCGTCGTAGCGCGACGCCGCCTTGCAGAAGGCCAAGGGTGCCTTGGGGCTGTCCCCGCCTTCGGACGAGCCGCAACCGACCGCGAGCACGGCCGCGCCGACCAAGATCGCGACAAGGAGGACTCGAAGGGGCACGTGTCGATTGTGGCGGAGAGCGTCGCCGAATCGGGAGTCGTGGGGCCGGCGGGGACAGCGCCCATAGGATGGGAGCGTGCGGTTCCGGAGGCGAAATCCGCGCGGGTTCAAGTACTCGCGGTGGGACGGCAGCCAGACCGGGTTCGATCTCGACGCCGACGCGCTGCTCGAGGAGATGTCGGACGACCTCCTCTACCACGGCGACCTGAACGCGGCGCTGCGCCGGATGCTCCAGCAGGGGTTCCGTGACCGCAACGACGAGCAGCTCATGGGACTGCGCGAGATGCTCGAGCGGCTGCGACAGCGCCGCCGCGAGGAGCTGGAGCGGCGCGACCTCGGCGGCGTGTACGACGACATCGCCGAGAAGCTCCGCGAGGTCGTCGACCAGGAACGCGCCGGCATCGAGCGCCGCGTCGACGAGGCGCAACAGTCGGGTGACCGCCGTCGCGAGGAGATCGTCGAAGAGCTCGCGCAGCAACGCCGTCAGCAGCTCGACGAGATGCCGCCCGATCTCGCCGGTCGCGTGCAGGTGCTCCAGGACTACGACTTCATGGACGACGCTGCCCGCCAGCGCTTCGAAGAGCTCATGGACGAGCTGCGCCAGCAGCTGTTGCAGAGCTACTTCAACCAGCTCTCCGAAGGCATGCGCGACGTGTCGCCCGAGCAGATGCAGCGCATGAAGGACATGCTGGCCGAGCTCAACCACATGCTCGAGCAGCGCGAGCGCGGCGAGGAGCCCGACTTCAAGGGCTTCATGGACAAATACGGCGACTTCTTCCCGGGGAACCCACAGACGCTCGACGAGCTGCTCGAACAGATGGCGCAGTCGATGGCGCAGATGCAGCAGCTGCTCAACTCGATGACGCCAGAGCAACGCGCGCAACTGCAAGGGCTCGCGCAGTCGTTGCTCGAAGACCTCGATCTTCGCTGGCAAGTCGACGAGCTGGCCCGCAACCTTCAGAACGCGTTCCCGAACATGCCATGGAACCGGAGCATGAACTTCTCGGGCGACGAGCCGATGCAGCTCGGCCAGGTGCCCGGACTGCTCGACATGCTCGGCAACCTCGACGACCTCGAGCACCTCCTGCAGTCGGCGATGCAGCCGGGCGAGCTCGCCGAGGTCGACATCGACCAGGCACGCGATCTCATCGGCGACGACGCCGCCCGATCACTCGAGCGGCTGCGCGAGCTGGCGCGGATGCTCGAGGAGGCCGGGCTGATCGAGCAGCGCGAAGGCCGGCTCGAGCTGACGCCGAAAGGCATCCGCGCCATCGGCAACAAGGCACTCGGCGACCTGTACCGCAAGCTGCTCAAGGACCGCGCCGGTCGCCACGAGGTCGAACGGTCGGGTGTCGGCAACGAGCGCGCGTTCCAACACAAGCCCTACGAGTTCGGCGACCCGTTCCACCTCAATGTCGAGGAGACGGTCAAGAACGCGATCTGGCGCGGCGGCGTCGGCACGCCGGTCCGGCTCGAGCCGAACGACTTCGAAGTCGAACGCACCGAGCTCCTCTCCCGGTCGTCGACCGTGCTCCTGCTCGACGTGTCGCTGTCGATGCCGATGCGCGACAACTTCCTGTCGGCCAAGAAGGTCGCCATGGCGCTCCACGCCCTCATCACGACCAAGTTCCCGCGTGACTACTTCGGGCTCGTCAGCTTCGGTCGGGTCGCTCGCGAAGTGAAGCCCGAGCTCCTGCCCGAGATGTCATGGGACTTCGAGTGGGGCACGAACATGCAGCACGCCTTCATGCTTGCCCGCAAGCAGTTGTCACGAGAGGGCGGCACGAAGCAGATCATCATGGTCACAGACGGCGAGCCCACCGCCCACATCGAAGGGGGCGAGGCCTACTTCCAGTACCCGCCCTCGCCCGTGACCATCGAGGAGACGCTCAAGGAGGTCATGCGCTGCACCCGCGAGGGGATCCGCATCAACACCTTCATGCTCGACGAGAGCTACTACCTGCGCAGCTTCGTCGAGCGCATGATGCGCATGAACCAAGGACGGGCGTTCTTCACGACCCCCGACACGCTCGGCGACTACGTCCTCGTCGATTTCCTGGAACAGAAGCGCGAGACGCGCCGCGCCAGCTGACGCCTCCCTGGCGACCCCGAGAGGGATCGCCTCCTCCTTCGCTTGACAGCGGCGTCGTCGGCAACCGCATCGGGGCCGCGTGTTCGACAGCTGGTCGCGTCGCCGAGTTGCCGAGAACAGCGAGCCGCCGACGGCGTCCGCCGCTCAGGCGAGCGCGCGCTGGTACGCCGCCAGCGTCGTGGTGTCGAAACAGACGAACTTGACCACGTCGATGCTCGTCTCCGCCTCCCTGCAGGTGCGGACGGCGACCTCGGTGGCGGGGTCGAGGGGGTAGCCGTAGATGCCGGTCGAGATGGCGGGGAAGGCGACGGAGCGGGCGCCGATGTCGTCGGCGACCGCCAGGGAGCGGCGGTAGGCGGACGCGAGCAGGTCCGCCTCGCCGGCGTCGCCGCCGTGCCACACGGGGCCCACGGCGTGAATGATCCAGCGGGCGGGGAGGCGGAACCCGGGCGTGGCCTTGGCGTCGCCGGTGGGGCAGCCGCCGAGCCCGGCGCAGGCGGCGTCGAGTTCGGGACCGGCGGCGGCGAAGATCGCCCCGCAGACGCCGCCGCCCCGGGCGAGCCCCGAGTTGGCCGCGTTCACGATCGCGTCGAGGTCCTCACGGGTGATGTCGCCGGCCTCGGCTTCCAGCGCCGCCACGAATCGCAGCCTAAAGCCGCTCCGATCCTCGACAGTCCCGACGAATCGGACAGCCGCTGGACATTTCCCCTTGCGTCGCCGCCCCCGAGGGTGTCAAAGTGGCACCGTTGTAATTACATCGGCGTCATTCCGGGTCGGGCGGGCTCGCCCGGCGTGGCAGAGCAGAGGGGGTTCGCCGATGGCAGAGATCGTCCGAAACGAGAGCCTGGGGCCCCGCCCGGCCGACAAGAGCAGCGGACCGGCCGAGCGTCGCTGGCAGGAGCAGGCCAACTGCCTGGGCGTCGATCCCGACCTCTTCTTCCCCGAGCGAGGCGCCTCCACCAAGGAGGCCAAGGCCGTGTGTCGGGGCTGCGAGGTCCGAGTCGACTGCCTCGAGTACGCCCTGAGCCACGGCGAGAAGTTCGGCATCTGGGGCGGCCTGTCGGAGCGGGAGCGCCGCCGGGTCCGGCGCCAGCGGGCGCTCGAGCGCCAGCGGCGCGCCATGAGCGCCTGACGGCCGACGCGTCACCGGCGCTCCAGCCGGCCTTCGATGGTGTGCTCGTCGCCGAGGCCGGCGCGCCGGCGGAAGCCCGGGCTGCACTCGTCGAGGGCGGCCCGGGGCATCAGTCCGACGAGCTCGATGCGGGCCACGTCGGCCCCCTCGACACGGGCGGCGCGCGCCACGTCGGCGCAGGCCTCCTCGACCCCCGTGGCCGCCAGGTCCGTCACGTTCAGCGAGACCTGCGCCCGCCCGCGTGACGAGAGCTCGAACCCCAGGGCGCGCACGCCCGGCAACCCGCCCCCGCGCTCGCGTACGTCGTCAGCGACGCGACGGGCCAGCTCGACGTCGTCGCGGTCGAGCTCGCAGTTGACGGCAACGAGGGGCGGGCGGGCTCCGACCGCGGTCGCGCCCAACTTCGGATGGGGCTCGCGGGGCCCGTAGTCGGGCTTCCGCCGCTCGAACGCGTCGCGGCGCAGGCTCGGGAGCGGACGCTCCTGGGGATCGGCCTCGCCGTACAAGAAGGTGGGCACGTCGAGTGTGTCACCGAGCCAGCCGGCGAAGTACTGCGCGGTGCGCACCGCGCTCGCGCGCGCGTCGGGCGTTCCCGACAGCGCCACGAACGGGACGACGTCGAGCGCACCGAGGCGAGGATGCACGCCCTCATGCCACGAGGGGTCGACACTGCGCGCGACGGCTTCGGCGAGCCGGTCTGCCGCCGCCTCGACCTGGTCGGCGTCGGCCACGAGGGTGAACACGGAGCGGTTGTGGTCGGCGTCGGCGTGCGCGTCGAGCAGAGGCGCTCCGCACGCGACGGCGAGCCGATCGACGACATCCCGCCGCCGTCCTTCCGACACGTTCGCCACGCATTCGAGCACGGGACCAGGTTACGAACCGGCTTCGGTCGCCCCTAGGCTGCGAAATCGTGCGGATCGGCTTCGCGCTTCCTCAGTACGACTACTCGGTGCCGGGCGAGTCGCCGTTGTCGTGGGAGACCCTCCTCGTCCATGCGCAGCGCGCCGACGAGCTCGGCTTCGACTCGCTCTGGTTGTCCGACCACCTGTTCCTCGACATCGCCAAGTACGGCGGCACCGCCGACCCCCACGGCATCTACGAGCCGCTCGTCACACTCGCCGCGCTGGCCCGCGCGGTGACCCGGCCCCGCCTGGGCACCCTTGTCGCGTGCGAGGCGCTGCGGCCGGCGTCGGTGCTCGCCAAGGCGCTCGCCACGCTCGACCGCATCACCGGGGGACGGCTCGACGTCGGGTTGGGCGCCGGGTGGTACCCGCCCGAGTACGAAGCTGTCGGGCTCGACTTCCCACCGCCGGGCGAACGCCTCGCCCGCTTGGCCGAGGCGCTCGAAGTCGTGCGGGGCCTGCTGGGTGGCGGGCCGTTCACCTTCGACGGCCGCTATCACCGGGCCTCGAATGCGGTGAACCGCCCGTCGGCGCTTCAGCAGCCTCGCCCGCCCGTGTTCGTGGGCGGCAAGGGGGACCGGCTCATCCAGGTCGCGGTCGAGCACGCCGACGGGTGGAACACCTGCTGGGTCTGGACGCCGGAGGCGTACCGCGAACGGATCGACGTCCTCGAGCGCTCGTGCGAGAAGGTCGGGCGGGACCCGGCCACGGTGTGGCGCTCGCTCGGCCTGTACGCGCTGGCGGGCGAGGACGACGCCGACCTCCAACGCCGTTTCCTCCGCATGCGCGACCTCATGCCCCCCGGCGTGGTTCCCGGGACACTCGACGAATGGCGCGTCGGCCGCCTCGTCGGCACCGTCGACGAGCTGCGCGCCCAACGGGACGAATGGGACGCGCTGGGCGTCGAGACGCTCATCGTGGGAGCCGGCCCCCTGCCGTTCTCGGTCACCACGCTCGACGACGTGGAGCCGCTCGCCCACGCGCTCCTGCCCTCCTGAACGGATCGCAGTGGGCAGCTGATGCACTTCGGCACGTACGCAAGGGATAACCTCTCGGTGGAGTCTCGGATCGGAAGGGGCACGTCGCATGAATCTGGGCCCGACCGAGCTGATCATCATCCTCGTGATCGTCCTGGTGCTCTTCGGGAGCACGCGGCTCCCGAAGCTCGCGCGTTCGATGGGCCAAGCCTCGAAGGAGTTCAAGAAGGGCATCAACGAGGGCGAGACGTCGGCCGACGAGGACAAGCCCGAGAAGAAGGAAGACTCGGCCTAGCTCGCCCCGGCGAGCCAACCCTCGGTCCCGGCCTCGGCGCCGGGAACCCGGCACCCGCCCCGCGTCGTTCTTCGTGATGGCCGGAGGGGTCCCGACCTGGGAGGAGGTCGCCCGCGAGCACGGGCGCTTCCTCTACAACGTTGCGTACCGCCTGGCCGGGAATGACAGCGACGCACAGGATCTCGTGCAGGAGTCGCTGCTGCGGGTCCGCAAGGGCCTGGAGCGGTACCAGCCGGGATCGCTCGAAGGTTGGTTGGCCCGGATCGTGACGAACGTGTTCCTCGACGAGGTCCGCCGGCGGAAGCGACGACCCGCCGACGCGCTCCCCGACGACCCCGACTGGGTCGTCCCGCCCGCGCCGGCGGCCGACGAGGTCTCCACCGGCTTCTCCGACGAGGTGCAGGAAGCGCTGGCGTCGTTGCCGGACGAGTTCCGCGCCGCGGTCGTGCTCTGCGACGTGGCCGACCTGCCGTACGACGAGATTGCCGACTCGCTCGGCGTCCCCGTCGGCACGGTTCGGTCCCGGATCCACCGCGGCCGCCGTCTGTTGCGCAACGCGCTCGTCGGTGCAGGAGAGACGGCATGAGCGCGTACCCCGTTCCTGACGACCGTCTCTCCGCCTACCTCGACGGTGAGCTCGACACTGCCGAGCGCGACGCCGTCGACGCCTACCTCCGAACGTCGGCGGAATGGCGCGCCGAGCGCGACGAGATCGCCTACGCCCGCGACGCGCTGCGAGGACTGCCGACCCGCGAGGCACCGCCCGGGTTCTGGGAGGGCGTCCTCTCGCCCGAGTTGACCCGCGCCCGCGCCAAACGCCGATCGCGTTGGCCACGCATCGCTGCCGCGGCGTCGGGTGTCGCGGTGGCGGCGGTCGTGATCGCATCACTCGTCATCCCGTCGCGCGATCGAGTCACGCCGCGTGTCCCGGCATTGACCGACTCGCACGCAGTGCGCACGTCGGTGTCGGACGAGCCCGTAAGCCATCTGGCGACGCTCAGCATGGTGACCCCGTTCCGGAAATGAGCGTCCGATCGCCCCGCGGACTCGCACTGGCGGCGACTGCCGCCGCCCTGACGGCCCTCGCGCCCCTCGTGCTCGCGCCGGAGCCGGCCGCGCCGTCGCAGACCGGACCCGGCGCCCAACTCCTCGACCAAGCGCGGCGAGCCTCCGAGGAACAGGACTTCTCCGGCGTGCTCGAGGTGTCGTGGACCGACGCCGGCGGCGAGCACAGGAGCGACGTGTTCGTCCGCAGCGCCAACGGTGTGCTCGCGCTGGGCGACCGGCCGCAGGTGATCGTGAACGGTGCCCGCCGCTTCGTGCAGGGCACCGACGGCTGGTTGGCGGTCTGGTCCCAGGAGACCGCATCCCGCGTACCGTCTCCGTCCGCCAAATGGCGACTAGCCGTTCGCGACGGGCCGATCGTGGCCGGACGACCCACACGTGAGGTGGACGCCAGCGACCGCCACAGTGGCGCGGTGCGAGAACGCGTCTTCCTCGACGAGGCCACGACCCTGCTGTTGCGGCGCGAGCAGCTCGACACGCGAGGGCGCATCGTGCGCGCCGTCGGCTTCACGAGCATCGGCGAGCCGGCGGTCGGCATGTTCATCGGCACCCTGCCGGGTGAGGCACCGCAAACACCGTCCCGTAGCCGGAACCGTCAGCCTCGCGTCCTCGAAAAGGTCACCGCCCCGTTCCGTGCACCCGGCCGTGCCAGCGATCGCTTCCAGCTCGTCGGCCGTTACGACGAGGACGCCCACACACTCCATCTCTTCTACAGCGATGGGCTGTTCAGCGTCTCGGTGTTCGAGCAGAAGGGCGAGCTCGACCCCACCGGCCTCCCGCGCGGCGCCGAGTCGCGCACGATTGCCGGCCGCGAGGTCCGCCAGTACCGCACGCCCGGCGCTGTCGTCCAAGTGTGGGAGTCCGGCGACGTCGTCTATACGACCGTGTCCGACGCCCCCCTCGACCAACTCGACCACGTCGTCACCGACTTCACCCCGCACAACGACAGCGCGCTCGACCGCGCAACCAACTTCGTCCTCGGTCCCTTCAGCTGGTAACTCTGCGTCGGCGACGACTCGCGGTTCGTGACCGCGCCGTCCGGCGCTCCTTGTCGAGGGGAGGCGGCGTGCGCAAAGAGGGCCGCCGGTAGCTACACGCGGACGCGCACTGGCAGGTCCTGCAGGCGCGGTCGTGCGGTCAGCGAGGACCTGAAGGGGCGCGCTCGAGGCGGCGGCGGCGGAGGATGCGGCGGCGTTCGCGTTCGGAGGCGCCACCCCAGACACCGTGGTCGATCCGGTAGGTGAGGGCGTACTCGAGGCACGGCTCCTTGACGGGGCAGTCGGCGCAGACCCGGCGAGCCTGCTCGACTCCCACCCCGTCGGAGGGGAAGAAGTCGTGCGGGGCACGGCCGCGGCACTTGGCCTCGAGCATCCACTGATGCTCTTGGTCGTCGGCGGGGGGTGAGTGGGGGAGTTCGAAATCCATAGGGCTCACGGGTTCAAACGGCGCCCGGCGCGTTCCAGTTCCCGGCAACGGGAGGCATCATGCGGAGGGGCAGATGAGAGCAACATGACAAGTGATCCTGGAACCTTCTACGGATCAGGCAGCGTTTGAGATGTCGATGCCGTTGAAGAACTCCCCCTTCCTGGAGACAGACTGATGCCTGATGAGGCCTTCCCCCCTGCCGACGTCGTGACCGTCCCCCCCTCCCCTCCGCCGGCGTGGCCCGACCAGCCGCCCACCACGCCGCCGCGGCCGACCCAGCCCGGTCCGCCGGCGCCGCCCCCCGAGCGCCGAAACCGCCTCCGCCAGTTCCTCGTCGGCGCGCTCGTCGGCGGCCTCTGTGGCGCGCTTGTCGCGTCGGGCGCGTTCTTCGCGTTCGGCCGCGACGACAACTCGTCGAGCACGACTCCGGTGATGAAACGGACGAACGAGGTGTCGCGCAACTCGTCGACGATCGCCCACAACGGTGACACCGCCGGAATCATCGCCAAGGTAGAGCCCGCCGTGGCCGCGGTCACGGTGAACGAGCGCGGCGGCCAGAGCGCGGGAACGGCCTTCGTCCTCTCGGACGACGGCTACCTCGCGACGAACGCGCACGTCGTCGGCGACGCGCAAACTGCGAAGCTTCAGCTCAACGACGGCCGGTCGCTCGACGCGCGCGTCGTGGGTCGTGACCCGAGCGCCGACGTCGCGGTGCTCAAAGTCGACGCCGGGAATCTTCCTACGGTGTGTACCGACGACTCCAACAAGGTGCAAGTCGGCGATGACGTCGTCGCGATCGGCAACGCGCTCGCGCTCGAGGGCGGACTCAGCGTGACGCGCGGGATCATCTCCGGACCTCCTCGCCCCGGCAGCGAGATCGGCACCGCGCTCGAGACGGTGCTCCAGACGGACGCTGCCATCAACCCTGGGAACTCGGGCGGCCCGCTCGTCGACGCCAACGGGTGCGTCATCGGGATCAACACCGCCGTCGCGTCCGGCTCCGGATCCCAGCCGGCGCAGAACGTCGGCTTCGCGATCCCGATCTCGTACGCCAAGCCCGTCGTCGACGACATCAAGGCCGGCCGCAAGCCGGCCTTCCTCGGGGTGGGAACCACCGACCTGACGCCCGAGCTGAAGAGCCAGCTGAACGCAAACGTCAACGAAGGCGCGGTCGTCGAGGACGTGACCTCGGGTTCGCCCGCCGACAACGCCGGCATCCAGCGCGGCGACGTCATCGTCCAGATCGGCGACACCCCGATCAAGGACGGCGGCAGCGTCGCCACTGCGGTCCGCAAGCACCGACCCGACGAGAAGGTGACGGTCACATACGTGCGGGGGTCCGACCGTAAGACGGCCGACGTCACCCTGGTGGGGCGACCGGATGCCCAGTAGCCGGTGCGCATCGGTAGCCTGAGCCTCGTATGAGCATCGAAGAAGAGGAACTCGAGCAGCTCCCACCCCAGGGGCACGTCAAGGTCGTCTACCTGGGGCCAGTCTCGCCGCACTGGGAGGTGCACGGCGTGTTCGGCGATGGGCGTCTCATCGACGAGTTCCGCCAGCGGGCGCTGGCTCGGCTCCAGCTCCTCCCGCCGCACGACCCGCAGTTTCGGCGCAACCGGGAGCGGGTGGCGCGCGACGCGGAGCGGGAGCGACTGATCCTCGAGTGGGACCTCGGCTACGAGGAGAACGAGACCTCGAACTAGTCGATCGACTCGTCGCGCCGCGGCGGATGCTCACCGGTGACCATGAACCCGACGCGCTCGCCGATGGTGACGGCGTGGTCGGCGATGCGCTCGTAATGGCGGCCGACGAGGGCGAGCTGGGCGGCCGTCAGGATGGTGGCCTCGTCGGAGTCGGGTCCGCTGCCGGCGAGGATGTAGCGGAAGAGGCTCTTGGTGAGGTCGTCCATCTGGTCGTCCATGTCGGAGAGCGCGGCCGCCGCCGACGGGTCGGAGTCGGCGAACGCGTCGAGCGCGACCCGGGTCTGGGTGCCGGCCTGCTCACCCATGCGCTGAATGATCCCCCGCAGCTTCGGATCGAGGGGGTGGGGGTAGAGGCGACGGGTCGTCTTCGCCACGTTCACCATCAGGTCGGCCGAGCGCTCGAGCTCGTGCACGATGCGCAGGACCGAGACGACGATGCGCAGGTCGCTGGCCATCGGTTGCTGACGGGCGAGGAGCTGGTAGCAGCTGTCCTCGATCGAGTGGGTGAGGTCGTCGACGTCGTCGTCCTGCTCGATCACCCGCTCCGCGGCCCCGAGGTCGGCATCGAGGAAGGCCTGGGTGCCGGCGGCGATCGCCTCCGTCGTGAGCGCCGCGAGACGGATCACGTCGATCCGCAGCTCGTCGAGGGCTTCCTGGAAGCTCTTTCTCGCCTCGTTCGCCGTGTCGGTCACGGCGTCATCTTCCCATTCCGCCGGATCTGCCTCCTTCGCCGGCTCGGGACCTTCGGATCGTTCGGGCAAAGTTCACGATCTGGCCACGCTTGCGTCACGCCGCCTCCAGCATCGCGCTGACATCCCGACGGCGCGGCGAAGATTGCCTGTCGAGATGCGCTCCGCCGGCACCAATCGTTCCGGCAGTGTTTACCGTTCGGCTACCTGAGCGCCACAGCCGCGCCAGCATCGCTTCGTAGCGTCCGCCCCTGGAACTCTCGAGGGAGGACATGACTCTTATGAAGCGCATCATTCCCAGCCTGCGGTGGCTGGTGCCGGTGGTCCTGGTCACCGGCCTGGTCACCTCGGGCGCGGCGGTTGCTGCGGCCAACGCACCCACGCAGGGCGGCTCCGCGACCCTGAACGGCTCGGGGTCGACGTTCCAGCAGCCATTCAATGAACAAGTGATCGGGGCGTTCAAGCAGAAGAACCCGAACGTCACCATCAACTACTCCGGCGGCGGATCCGGAAAGGGCCGTCAGGACTTCTCCGACCAGGTCGTCGACTTCGCCGGGACCGACGCGCCGTACCCGGCCGCCGACGCCGCCAACGTCAAAGGCGGAACGTTCCTCTACTTCCCGACGGTCGCCGGTCCTATCACGGTGTCGTACAACCTCAGCGGCGTGAAGAAGCTCCAGCTGTCGCCCGAGACGCTGGCGAAGATCTTCCAGGGCGACATCAAGACCTGGGACGACGCCGCGATCAAGGCCGACAACCCCGGCGTGAAGCTGCCGTCCACGGCGATCACGGTCGTCCACCGGTCCGACAGCTCGGGCACGACGCAGAACTTCACCGGGTTCCTGAACGCGGCGGCTCCTGGCGTCTGGACGCTCGGGTCGGGATCGACCGTGAGCTGGCCCGCGGACCAGCAGGCCGGCCAGGGCAACCCCGGCGTCGGGCAGACCATCAAGAGCACCGACGGCGGTGTCGGGTACGTCGACTTCTCGGACGCCAAGGCGTTGAAGCTGAAGTTCGCGTCCGTGAAGAACAAGGACGGCAAGTTCGTGGCCCCGAGTCTCAAAGGGACTACGGCCGCCGTCAGCAAGGCTCAGATCAACCAGGACCTGACCTACAACCCGTTGAACGCGGCGGGCGCCTCCGCCTACCCGATCACGTCGCCGACGTGGATCCTCGCCTACGAGAAATATTCGGACTCGGCGAAGGCTACGGCGCTCAAGAAGTTCCTGAACTACATCTATGGCAACGGGCAGAAGCTCGCCAGCAGCGTCGACTATGCGCCGCTGCCGACGAGCCTGGCCGGCAAGGCCAAGGCCCAGGTCAAACTGATCAGCGGGTCGTCCGGGTCGTCGAGCTCGAGCCCACCGAGCACGTAACCAACACCCAGCGCATGTGATCGGGAGGGGCGGGCGGTTGCCGCCCGTCCCTCCCGAGTTCCGAAAGCAGGCGATGGCCACCGAAGCTCCCGCCCTCCCCGCAGGCCTGACGAAGGGTCGACGGCCGCCGGGCCTCATCGCCGACCGCGGGTTCAGGATGCTCGCCTTGCTCGCAGGGTTGACGGTGCTCGTGATCCTGGCCTTGATCGCGATCTACACGACGCGTGAAGCATGGCCCTGGTTCCGCACCGAAGGCCTCGGGATCTTCTCCGACAACTGGGACCCCGCCCACCACCAGTTCGGCGCCGGCGGGCTGATCTACGGCACGTTGCTCGTGGCGGGCGTGGCGGTGCTGTTCTCGCTTCCCATCAGCGTCGGGATCGCGCTGTTCGTCACCGACGTCGCACCGCCGCGCATCCGGCGCCCGATCGTGTACACGGTCGACCTCCTCGCCGCGATCCCGTCAGTGGTGTACGGCCTTTGGGCGCTGTTCGTCCTCGCCGAGCCGCTGGCGAACCTCTTCCAGTCGCTGTCCGACGCGACCGCCAGCATCCCGATCCTCAAGACGTTGTTCGCGAACCCGAGCGCGTCGGGCAAGAGCTTCATGACCGCCGGCATCATCGTCGCCATCATGATCACGCCGATCATCACCTCGATCACCCGCGAGGTGTTCGCGACCGTTCCCGAGTCGCAGAAGGAGGCGGCCCTCGCGCTCGGCGCCACGCGCTGGGAGATGATCCGCGGCGCCGTGTTCCCGCACAGCCGGAGCGGCATGGTCGCCGGCACGATGATCGGCCTCGGGCGGGCGATGGGCGAGACGATCGCGATCGCGCTCGTGATCGGCGCGTCGCCTCGCATCACCGCCAACATCCTCGGTCCCGGCGACACGCTCGCGAGCATCATCGCCAACCAGTTCGGCGAGGCCAGCGGCACGCACCGCGCCGCGCTGATCGGGTGCGGCGTGGTGCTGTTCGCCATCACGATCGTGATCAGCATGGCGGCGCGGGCGGTTGTCGCCCGGGCCGACCGGCGATCGGCGGGAACGGCATGACCGCGCCGGCGGTGCCGCTCACGCAATCGACCCGGAAGGGCCGCCGTGAGGTCAAGAACGCGTTGGCGACTGCGTTCATGGTCGGCTCGTTCATCGTCGCGCTCGTCCCGCTGACCTTGATCGTCGCGTACGTCCTGCGCGCCGGCACCAAGGTCTTCGGGTTGGACTTCCTGACGCAGGACATTCCCTTCTCGAACCGCTTGCCCGGCGGCGGGATGAACGCGGCCATCGTCGGGACGCTGGTGATCACGGGCACGGCGACGGCCATGGCCGTCCCACTCGGGGTCCTCGGCGGGATCTACCTCAACGAGTACGGCGGCAGCGGCGTCATGGCCCGGATCGTGCGCTTCCTCGCCGACGTGATGACGGGCGTGCCGTCGATTGTCATGGGGCTGTTCATCTACACGATCTGGGTCCTTCCCCGGAAGGAATCGGGGCTCAGCGGCTTCGCCGGCGCCCTCGCGCTGGGGTGCCTCATGCTCCCGATCGTGATCCGCACGACGGAGGAGATCCTCAAGGTCGTCCCCGAGGACCTACGGGAGGGGAGCTACGCGCTCGGATGCCGTAAGGCGCAAACGATCCGGCGCGTCGTGCTCCCGAATGCGGCACCAGGGATCATCAGCGGTGCCCTCCTCGGTGTCGCGCGCGTGGCGGGAGAGACCGCGCCGCTGCTGTTCACCATTGGCATCGTGAGCACGCCGAACTGGAACGTCTTCAACGGGCCGAACACGGCGCTCCCGCAGCAGATCTACATCAACGCCAGCGTGTTCGGCGGTTTCGACGCCGCCAAGGACCGAGCCTGGGGTGCGGCTTTGGCACTCATCCTGATCGTCTTCTTGTTCACGCTGATCGCACGCGTCATCTCGGCGATCTACGCCCGCCGATCGGCGGCGATCTGAGCCTTGGAGCAGGGGAATGACCGACACCGCGACCGCCACCACTAGATTCGGGCCGATGACGACCACACGCGACGACTCCGTCGCCCGCGGTCCCGACGAGGTGCCGCCCCGCGAGTTGGCGCCGGAGGAGGAGCCGCAGAGCGCACGGGAGATCGTCTTCGAGCTCGCCGGGGTGGAGGTGCGCTACAGCGGCGTGACCGCCGTCGAGGGTGTGAACCTCGACATCGCGGCCAACGAGATCACCGCGTTCATCGGGCCGTCGGGGTGCGGCAAGACGACGGTGCTTCGCTCGCTGAATCGCATGCACGACATCACACCCGGGGCCGAGGTCCTCGGGAAGGTCACCTACCACG
>DATFXL010000051.1:0-14553 GCA_035316025.1 Acidimicrobiia bacterium | reverse complement strand
GGCGGCCGGTCGGCGCATCCCCGACGTGATCGCGCCCGGGCTTCGCGTCCTGTTCTGCGGCATCAACCCGGGCCTCTACTCGGGCGCCGTCGGCCACCACTTCGCGCGACCCGGGAACCGGTTCTGGAAGGTGCTGCACCGGTCCGGGTTCACGGATCACGAGCTCTCGCCGTTCGACGACCGCGAGCTCCTCGATGTCGGGATCGGCATCACGAACCTCGTGAACCGAACCACCGCTTCTGCCGCCGAGCTCGACCCCGCCGAGCTGCGGCGCGGCGCATCTCGGCTCGCGACCAAGGTCGTGCGTTACCGGCCGGCGTTCGTCGCGTTCGCGGGCATGGGCGCGTACCGGACGGCGTTTCGCCGGCCGCATGCCACCCTCGGTCGCCAACCGGAGACGCTGCGCGGTGCGGTCATCTGGCTGCTGCCGAACCCGAGCGGTGCCCAAGCGGCGTATCAGCTGGACGACATGGTGCGCGAGTTCCGCGGCCTCCGACGCGCCGCCGACGAAGACGGTCGTCAGTGCGTCTGTTGAGGCACTCGCACGGCGGCCACCTCGTAGCCCCGGCCGCCCGCCACGACGGCCGTACACTCGATGCCTCCGTCATGAGCCTTCGCACCGCGCATGTCCACGAGCCGGCGAACCTCCACCGCGAGCCACCGGTCACCCCGGCCGGGGTGCTGCTCCGGTATCCGTGGATCCTCCCGGCGATCGTGGTGCTGTTCGGCGCGCTGGCGGCCGCCGCCGCCGTCTCGCACGGCGCCCTCCTGCGCGTCTGGGACGAGCCCATCCGAAGTTGGATCTCGGCGCATCGCGTCGACGCCCTCGACACGTTCTTCCTGTACGTCACCCGGCTCGGGAGCTGGCAGGTGGTCGTGATCGGCCTGATCGTGCTCCTGGCGCTCACGTGGCGGGTCTGTGCGCCGCTGGCGACCCTGCTCATCGTGGCGACCGTCGCCCGTCCCGCGTTCGAGTGGCTGCTCAAGTCGGGCGTGGGCCGCGTTCGCCCGTCCGAGGGCGCGCTCGTATCGAGTGGAGGTCCGTCCTTCCCCAGCGGCCACGTCCTCGCGGTGATCGCGCTCTGGGGGTTGGTGCCACCGGTGGTCGCGTTGCTCACGCATCGACGCGCTCTGTGGTGGGCGGCCACGATCATCTCGACCACGATCATCGTGCTCGTGTCCGCGAGTCGCGTCTACATGGGTGTGCACTGGTTCTCGGACGTCGTCGGCGGGCTGCTCTTCGGCGCGCTGTTCCTGCTCGTCGTCGAATGGCTCGTGGACGTCGCTCACCGCCGGCACCCCTGCTCGGTGTACTTCGAGTCTCCGGTACCCCGGCGGACCTGATGCCGGCCTCGGCCGCCGACGTACCGGCGGCCGATCCGCCCCGGAGCCGGTGGTCGCGGCGCGTCGGAATGGCGGCACTGGTCGTGGTGAGCGCCACGATCCTGGTGCTCGTCCAGGGCAACGTGGCACTGATCGCCGCGAGCCGGTGGGCGAGCAGCACGACCGACCTGCACCCCGGGCCGCGTCTCGACGGCGTGCGAAAGCTCTACGTCGTCGACGACCGGGTCTGGCGGGGGGCGCAACCGGGTACTCAGGGATTTCGCTCCCTCGCCGAGCGCGGCGTCACCACGATCGTCGACCTCCGTCCCGGGCCCGCGGCGCGCCGGGCCGACGACGACCTGCGCGCCCTGGGCATGGAACCCGTGCACCTGCCCGTGACGGACGGCCAGCCGCCGTCGCCGGCACAGGTCCGCCGCCTCGTCGGCGTGGTCGATCGGACCACCGGCATTTTGTTCCTCCACTGCGGGGAGGGGGTCGGGCGGGCGGGCACGATGTCGTCGGCGTACAAGGTGACGACGGGCCAGGCCAGCGCATCGGAAGCGCTGCGCGAGCAGCCTGGCCATCGGCGTCCTGACGCTCGAGCAGATCGCCTTCATCCGCTCGCGGGACCGGGACGGAGCGCACGAACCGGCGGCCGCGGTCACCGCCGTCAGCCGGTTCCTGGACAGTCCCCGACAACTGTTCAACCGGTTCGTCTGAGACCGGTACCGTCGAAGGCTGCATGGCCGCCGACACCGACCGAAAGCCGATCCTGCTCACGGTGGACGACGATCCCGGAGTGTCGCGAGCCGTCGCTCGAGACCTCCGGCGCCACTACGGCGAGGACTATCGCGTCGTGCGGACGGAATCCGGCCCGCAGGCGCTGGACACGCTGCGCGAGCTGAAGCTGCGGGGTGACCCTGTCGCCGTCCTGCTCGCCGACCATCGCATGCCCGACATGAGCGGCCTCGAGTTCCTCGAAGAGGCCATGGACCTGTTCCCCTTCGCGCGGCGGGCGCTGCTCACGGCCTACGCCGACACCGACGCCGCCATCGATGCGATCAACGTCGTCGACCTCGACCACTACCTCCTCAAGCCATGGGACCCGCCCGAGGAGAAGCTCTATCCGGTCATCGACTCACTGATCGAGATGTGGCTCGACAGCGACGACCACGCCGTCAACCGCACGCAGGTTGTCGGGCACCGGTGGTCGGCCCGCTCCTTCGAGGTGCGCGACTTCCTCGCCCGTAACTCGGTGCCCTATCGCTGGCTTTCGACCGAAGACCCCGAGGGCGAGCGTCTGCTCGCTGCAGCGGGCGTGGACGCGACGAGCATCCCGTTGGTGGTGACCCCCGACGGCGACTCCCTCGTCGACCCGAGCCTCAGCGATCTGGCCGCGGAAGTCGGCCTGTCGACGACGCCTGCGATCGACTTCTACGACGTCGTGATCGTCGGCGGCGGCCCCGCCGGCCTCGGCGCAGCCGTATACGCGGCATCGGAGGGGTTGCGCACCGTCCTCGTCGAACGGCAGGCGACGGGCGGGCAAGCGGGTCAGAGCTCGCGCATCGAGAACTACCTCGGGTTCCCCGACGGCGTGTCGGGGGTCCAGCTCACCGACCGGGCGCGGCGACAAGCCCACAAGTTCGGCGCCGAGATTCTCACCACGCGCGACGTGGTCGGGCTTGACGTGCGCGCGTCGTCGCGGGCGGTGCGTTTCGCGGACGGCGGTGAGGTTGTCTCGCACGCCGTGCTCCTCGCCACCGGCATCTCGTACCGCAAGCTCGGCGTCCCGGGCGCCGACGCGCTGACGGGTCTCGGTGTCTTCTACGGCTCGGCCGCAACCGAAGCCTCCTCATGCGATGACCATGACGTGTACATCGTCGGGGCCGCGAACTCCGCCGGCCAGGCAGCGGTGTTCCTGTCACAGCACGCCCGGCAGGTGACCCTGCTCGTCCGGGGGGACAACCTCGAGCGCTCGATGTCCTACTACCTCATCCGTCAGATCGACGAGATTGGCAACATCGACGTTCGCCTCAACACAGAGGTCATCGAGGCACACGGGTCCGACCATCTCGAGCGGCTCACGCTCTGCAACAACCGGGGCGGCGCGCAAGAGACGGTGGGAGCCGGTTACCTGTTCGTCTTCATCGGGGCCGAACCGCGGACCGACTGGCTCGACGGCGTGGTCGCGCGCGACGGGCGGGGGTTCGTGCTGACGGGACCAGACTTGCTGCGCAACGGGGAACGACCACGCGGTTGGGAACGCGATCCCTACTACCTCGAAGCCAGCGTTCCCGGCGTGTTCGCCGCCGGCGACGTGCGCGCCAACTCGATCAAGCGCGTTGCGTCCGCGGTCGGCGAGGGTGCCATGGCGATCCAGCTCGTGCACCGGTACCTGGAGCACCGATGACCGAGCCTGAGCGACTCACGCCCGAGCAGCTCCGGACCCTGTTCCTGTTCGAGGCGCTCGACGACGATCAGCTCTCGTGGCTGGCGGAGCGCGGGCGCATCGTCGAGTACCCCGCCGGAGCGACCATCCACGGCGAGGGCGCGCCGGCGTCCTGCTTCTTCGTGCTCCTCTCCGGGACGATGGCGATGTCCGGGCGGGTGCAGGGAGGCGAGATCGAGCTCTTTCGCTCCGACTACTACGGATCGTACACGGGCGCCTTCGACGCCTACCTCGGCGAGCGTCGTTCGCAGGTCTACTCGGGCACGGCGCGTGCGATCACCGACTGCCGGTTGTTCGAGCTGCCGGCAGCCGACTTCGGGCGCGCCGTGCGGGAGTGGTTCCCGATGGCGACCCACCTGCTCGAAGGGCGGTCCATCCAGGGCCAGGCCGCGACGGACACGCTCGCGCGCCACGAGCGGCTCGTCGCGCTGGGCACGGTGACCGCCGGCCTGACCCACGAGCTCAACAACCCGGTGGCCGCGCTCACCAGTGCGAGCGCGCGCCTGCGCGACATGCTGGCCGAGATGCGCGAGAAGATCGGCATGATCGTCCGCAGTGAGCTCCCGCCCGACCAACTCGAGGTGATCGCGGACCTGGCCGGGCAGGCGCTCGAGCAGCGCCGGCAGGCACCGAAGCTCTCGCCGCTCGAGGCATCCGACCGCGAGGACGAGCTGGCGAGCTGGCTCGAGGACCACGATGTGACCGGCGCCTGGGAGGTCGCGCCGACCTTGGTCGCTGCGGGCGTCGACGTGCAATGGCTCCAGCAACTCTCGGAAGCCGTGCCGCCGCCCCACCTCGACGTCGGCCTGTCGTATCCCGTGCGGGCGCTCGAATCTGACAGCCTGCTCGACGAGATCACCGACGCCGCCGAGCGCATCTCGGGTCTGCTCGCGTCGGCCAAGCAGTACTCGCAGATGGACCGGGCACCGCTCCAGTCCGTCGACGTCCACGACGGGCTCGACGCCACGTTGACGATGTTCGGACACAAGTTCGGCGACGACATCGAGGTCGTTCGCGAGTACGACCGCACCCTCCCGAAGATCTCCGCCTTTCCCGGAGAGCTGAACCAGGTGTGGACGAACCTCATCCATAACGCCGTCGACGCCATGCAGGGGCACGGCACGCTCACGGTGCGTACCCGCGCCGTCGGCGGCGACCGCCTCATGGTCGAGGTCGGCGACACCGGTCCCGGTGTGCCCGAGGACATCCGTACACGCGTGTTCGAGCCCTTCTTCACGACCAAGGAGGTCGGCAAGGGGACCGGCCTCGGCCTGGACATCGCCTGGCGGATCGTCGTCGGTCGCCACGACGGGGAGATCCGATTGGAGTCGGAACCCGGGAATACCTGGTTCCAGGTCGTCCTTCCACTTCAACAGGCTTAATCTGAACGACCCGCGAACGGCTCGTGAACGGGTGGAGGAGTCGGGGATGACGGACGCTCAGGTCCGGGGTGCGCCCGCGGCGGTCACCGCACGCAGCCCGCTCGTGGTCGAGCTCGAACAGATCCGCTGATCCCCTGAGCGCTCGCGCGCCGGCTCCGATGTTCGCGTCGCGGTCCGCGGCGGCAAGAATGACTGCCGTGGCCTTCACCCCGCGGGTCCTGCCCGCTCGCCCCGTCCGCACCCTGGCGGAGTACGAGCAGGCGGGCGGAGGCAGGGGGTTGGAGGCGGCGGTGCGGCTGGGCCCCGCAGGCGTGATCGAGGAGGTGGCGGCGTCGGGACTGCGTGGCCGCGGCGGCGCCGGGTTCCCGACTGGTCGCAAGTGGGGCGCGGTGGCGGCGTACGCCTCGCCCGTGGAGCCGACCACCATCGTCGTGAACGGCGCCGAGGGCGAGCCCGGGTCCTTCAAGGATCACGCGATCCTGCGCGCCGATCCGTACCGTGTGCTCGAGGGCGCGCTCATCGCCGCGTACGCCGTCACTGCCGACACGGTGATCGTCGCGCTAAAGGAAACCTTCACGCGTGAGGCCGAACGCCTACGCGCTGCGATCGAGGAGATCCACGGCTGCAGCTGGGCCATCGACGTCGGTATCAACGTGTTCGAAGGGCCGCCCGAATACCTCTACGGCGAAGAGACAGGGCTCCTCGAAGCCGTCGACGGGCGCGGCCCGTTCCCGCGTGTCGCGCCGCCGTACCGTCACGGCGCCGAGGAGTTCGGCGACGACCCCGCACCGTCGGCGGCGAAGGTCGAGATGGCGGCGCCCGACGACCTCAGCAACGCGCCGCCGACCTTGGCGAACAACGTCGAGACGCTGGCCAACGTTCCGCAGATCATCGCCTTGGGGGCGGACTGGTTCAGATCCGTCGGCACGGACGAGTCGCCGGGGTCGATCGTGTGCACCATCACCGGCCGGACGCAGCGCGAAGGCGTGGCCGAGGTGCCCATGGGAACGCCGCTGCGCGATGTCGTCGCACAGATCGGCGGCGGCGCGCAGCCCGGCCGCCGGCACGTGGCGGCGATGTCCGGCGTCGCCAACGCGCTGATCCTCTCCGACAACTTCGACACGCCGGTCAGCTACGAGGCGATGCGCGCCCTCGGAACCGGGTTGGGCACCGGTGGCTTCATCCTCTTCGACGACACGACCGACTTCGTCGCCGTCGCCGCCGGCGTCTCGCGGTTCCTTGCCGTCGAATCGTGCGGGCAGTGCGTCCCGTGCAAACAGGACGGCCTGGAGCTCGCTGGCATCCTCGAGCGGATGTGCAAGGACACGGCGAACGATGCCGACCTCGCCGAGCTCGATAAGCGCATCGCTACCGTTGCCGACAGCGCCCGCTGCAATCTCGCCCTCCAGCACCAGCTCGTCGTAGGCGACATCCGCCGCCTGTTCCCGTCCCAAGCCAACGCCCACACGCATGCCGCCGCTCGGCCCGTCGAGCCCGAGCTCATCGCCGCGGTCGTCGACATCGAGGACGGTCGCGCCGTGCTCGACGAACGGCAGCGCCAGAAGCAGCCCGACTGGAGCTACGACGCCGTCTACTCGGGCAAGTGGCCGGCGACGCGTTTCACACAGCGTTCCACCGACGCGTTCGAGTAGCTCGAAAGATCAGGGCGACGACGGCGCCGGCTGCTGTGCGGTCGCCGGCGTCAGCGTGAACCCGCGGTAGTCGTGGGCGGCGACATCGCGGCAGATCTCGTCGTAACGGGGGAACCCACCGATGTAGGGCATGAACACACGCGGCTTTCCGGGGACGTTGGCGCCCATGTACCACGAGTTGGCGTGCGGGAACAGCGTGAGGTTGGCGACGGCGTTCACGTGGTCGACCCAATCGTCCTCGGCCTCGACCGTCGCGTCGATCGATGCCAGGCCGCGTTCACGCAAGGTCGCGATACAATCGACGATCCAGTCGACGTGGTGTTCGATCGCGACGGCCATGTTGACGAGGACGGACGGGCTTCCGGGCCCGGTGACGGCAAAGAGGTTCGGGAATCCCGCGATGGCGATGCCGAGGTAAGTGCGCGGTCCCGCGGCCCACTTGTCGCGTAGCTTCAGCGAACCGGCGCCGGTGATGTCGGGTCCGAGCAGCGGACCGGTCATGGCGTCGAATCCGGTGGCGAAGACGATCGTGTCCAGCTCGAACTCGCCGTCGGTCGTGCGGATGCCGGCCGGTGTGATCGCGACGATGGGTGTTGCCCGGACGTCGACGAGCGTCACGTTGTCGCGATTGAAGGTGGCGTAGTAGTCGGTGTCGAGGCAGGGCCGCTTCGTTCCGAACGGGTGGTTCCGGGGCGACAGGCACTCGGCGACGGTGGGGTCGTTCACGGTCTCGCGGATTCGCGCCCGGACGTACTCGGCGGCGGTGTCGTTCGCGTCGCGATCGATCAGCAGGTCGTTGAAGGCGGCGACCATGCCGTACAAAGCGCCCGTCTCCCAGGCCCGGTCGTAATGCGCGTCCCGGGCGTCGTCGTCGACGGCGAGGGCGGAGTGCTCCGGCATCGGCACGACGACTCCGGCACGAGATGACCGCATCGCGTCGCGATGCTCGCGGGCTCGGGTCTTGCGCGCGGCGACCGCCTCCGGTTCGAGCGGTGCGTTCTTCGCCGGCATCGTGAAGTTGGGAGTCCGTTGGAACACCGTGAGGTGCTCCACCTCTCGGGCCATGATCGGGATCGACTGGATGCCGGACGACCCCGTGCCGATGACGCCGACGCGGCGGCCCGCGAGTTCGACCCCTTCGTGGGGCCAACGGCCGGTGTGGAAGACGTCGCCCCGGAACGTCTCGATGCCGTCGACTTCGGGTTGCTTCGCCTCCGACAGACAGCCGGTGGCCATGATGCAGAACTGCGCCGACACGCGGTCCCCGTGGTCGGTGGTGATGTACCAGCGCTGTGCCTTCTCGTCCCACGCCGCTTCCGTCACCCGCGTCTCGAACTGGATGTCGCGACGGAGGTCGAACCGGTCGGCCACGTGCTCGAGGTACCCCAGGATCTCCGGCTGGGTGGCGTAGCGCTCGGACCACGTCCACTCCTGCTCCAGCTCGGGCGAGAACGAGTAGCAGTAGTCCATCGACTCGACGTCGCAGCGCGCCCCGGGGTAGCGGTTCCACCACCACGTCCCGCCGACGCCGCCGGCCGCCTCGAAGCCCCGGACGGTCAGCCCCAGCGCGCGCAGCCGATGGTGCGCGTACAAGCCGGCGAAGCCGGCGCCGACCACGACGGCGTCGACGTCGTCGGGAGCTCGGGTCACGCTGCGAGTCTCCCACGCATCTACGAGGTCACCCACACGAGGATCTCCGCCCCCGAGGGGCCCGCGGTGAGCGCGAGCTCGCCGGCGCGGGTCAGGCGGGCGGCGTCGCCGGCGCCGAGGAGGCCGGCATCCTGCAGTTCGACGTCGCCGGCGGCGACGAACACGTGCACGAACGCGCCATCCGGGATCGACGACACCTCGTCGCGGCCGAGGCGCGCGCCCCATAGCGCCGCGTCGCGCTGATGGATCGCGATCGAGCCGTTGGCGCCCCGACCCGACGCAATCGGTCGGAGGCCGCCCTTGTCCAGCGCGCCGTTGATATCGCGTTGTTCGTAGCTCGGCGCGATTCCCTCGGTGTCGGGAGGAACCCACATCTGGACGAAGTGCACCTCTTCGGTCGGCGACGGGTTTATCTCCGAGTGCTCGATGCCGGTTCCCGCGCTCATCCGCTGCGCGAGGCCGGGATAGAGCTCACCGTGGTTGCCTTCGGAGTCGCGATGCTCCAGGCGGCCGGACAAGACCCAGGTCACGATCTCCATGTCGCGGTGGAAGTGCGTCGGGAACCCGGACGCCGGCGCAACGCGATCGTCGTTGTTCACGAGCAGCAGACCATGATGCGTGTTCGTGGGGTCGTAGTGGCGACCGAAGCTGAAGCTGTGCCGGCTGTCGAGCCAGCCGATCTGCGTGTGCGGACGGGTAGCGGCGCGGCGGACGTCGACCGGGCTCATGTCTCGTATCTTTCAGCATGCCGGCGGATGATGTGATGATGGCCGGAATCGGGAGAAGGGAACAAGGTGAACGACGTGGTCGAGCAGCCCCGCTCGTTGCGCTTTGCGGTGATCGGTGCCGGAATGGCAGGGATCCTCACTGCGATCAAGCTCAAGGAGGCGGGGATCACCGACTACACCGTCTACGAGAAGGCCGATCGCGTCGGCGGTACGTGGCGGGAGAACACGTATCCGGGGCTCTCGTGTGACGTCCCGTCGCATCTGTACTCATACTCGTTCGCGCCGACACCCGACTGGAGTCACCGCTTCTCGCCCGGCGAGGAGATTCAGGCGTACTTCGAGAGAGTGGCCGAGGAACACAGCATCGTCGACGACATCCGTTTCGGCGACGAGGTCACGAGCTGTCGGTTCGTCGACGGTCGTTGGCACCTCGAGACTGAGGGCGGACACCACGACGAGGTCGATGTCGTGATCGCGGCGACGGGCGTGCTGCACCACCCGCGCTACCCCGACATCGACGGCCTCGAGAGCTTCGAAGGAGCGGTGTTCCACAGCTCCCGCTGGGACCACGACGTGAAGCTCGACGGCGCCAGGATCGGGATCGTCGGCACGGGGTCGACGGCGGTGCAGATGTTCTCAGCGCTCGTCGACCGGGCGGGAAGACTGTCGCTCTTCCAGCGCACCGCGCAGTGGATCATGCCTCAGGAAAACCCTCCCTACACGGAGGAGGAAAGGGCGGCGTTCCAGTCGAATCCGGAACAGCTGGCCGAGCTGCGCGACAACCTCACCCGGGTCTTCGACACGTTCGCCAACGCCATCGTCGACGCCGACTCGCCCGAGATGACGATGATCGCCCAGATGTGCCGTGAGAACCTCGAGCAGAGCGTTCACGACCCCGAGCTCAGGGAACGTCTCCGACCGGACTACCAGGCCGGGTGCAAGCGATTGATCGTCTCGCCCGACTTCTACGCGGCCATCCAGCAACCCAACGCCGCTCTTGTGACGGAGGGGATCGAGCGCGTCGAGGCCGGCGGTGTCCGGACCGGCGACGGCCGGCTGCACGAGCTCGACGTGCTGGTCCTCGCGACCGGATTCAAGACCCACGCGTTCATGCGTCCGATGAGCGTGGTCGGACGGGACGGCGAGACGCTCGCCGACGCCTGGGCCGAGCGCCCCAGCGCGTACATGTCGATCGCGATCCCGGGCTTCCCGAACTTCTTCATGCTGAACGGCCCGAACGGCCCGGTCGGGAACTTCTCGCTGATCGAGGTGGCCGAGCTGCAGTTCGATTACATCATGCAGCTCGTCGACCGTATCCGGTCGAGCGAGTGCCATGAAGTGAGCGCGACGCGTCTCGCGATGGAGCAGCACGAAGCGGCGCGCGAGAAAGCGGTCGAGAAGACGGTGTGGGTCACCGGCTGTCGGAGCTGGTACCTCGACGACCGTGGCATCCCCGCCACGTGGCCGTGGTCGTTCGACCAGTTCCGTGCCGAGATGCAGACCCCGAACGAGGCCGCGTTCGAATTCCGGTGACGGAGACGACGCGACTCCGCCGAGAGCCTCCGGCCTTCCGCCGTGTCGCCGTCCGTCGCGTCGAGCGCCTCACGCCCCGCATGGTCCGCGTCACGGTCGCCGGCGCAGAGCTCGCGGGGCTCGTCGTCGAGCAGCCGGCGGCGAGCGTCCGCGTGTTACTCCCGTCGCGGGGGAGCGACGATCTCATTGTCCCCGAATGGAACGGCAACGAGTTCCTCCTCCCCGACGGTCGCCGGCCCGCCATCCGCACGTTTACGCCGTGGCGCGTCGACACCGACGACCTCGAGCTCGACGTCGGGATCGTCGTGCACGGCGGCGGTGTGGCGTCGCAGTGGGCGCAGTCGGTCCGGCCCGGTGACCCGGCGGCGATTTCCGGACCGGGCCGGGGGTACGTGGTCGACGAACACGCGCGCGCGTTCCTGGTGGCCGGGGACGAGACGGCGCTGCCGGCCATGACCCAGGTGCTCGAGGCGGTGCCCGACGAGGCGTCGGTGCAGGTGCGCGTCGAGATCGGGCACGCCGATGGCCGCCTCGAAATGCCGGCCGCCGCCGGCGCGGAGACGGAATGGTGCGCCCTGGCGCCGGCGGCGGCGCCCGGAGACGCGCTCGGCGCCGCCGTCCGCGACGCGGAGCTCACAGCCGACACGCGTGTCTGGGCCGCGGGCGAAGCGGCCGCGGTGCAGCAGATCCGCCGGCATCTGTTCGACGAACGGGGGATCCCGCGGGCGCACGCAGCGATACGCGGCTACTGGAAGCACGGCCGCGCCGGCGACGGAGGCGACGAGTGACGTCCCGCCGAGCGGAACGCTCCCATGTCCACCGGATCACGGCCGAGCTGCGAGAAGGCGAGGTCGTCAAGCCCCTCGAGCTCTTCTTCGACCTCGTCTTCGTGCTCGGGTTCACCCAGTGCACCGTGCTCATGGAAGCCCAGCCGACGTGGGCCGGCATCGGGCGGGCGATGCTCGTGCTCGCGGTGCTGTGGTGGGCGTGGGTCGGGTTCTCGTGGCTCACGAGCGTCATCGAGCCCGAGGAGGGCGGGGTCCGCATCGTGATGTTCGCCGCCACCGCGGGTCTGCTCGTCGTGGCGCTCTGCGTCCCGGAGGCCTTCGGCGACCGGGCGCTGCTCTTCGCGGTGGCATACGGCGTCGTACGCCTCGCGCACATCGCGCTGTTCCTGATCGCCAGCCGCGACGACCCCGCGCTCCGACGCGCGGTCGTCGGGCTCGCGGTCAGTACCGCGAGCGCGATCGGGCTGCTGATCGGTGCGGCGTTCGTGCCGACGGGTGCCCAGGAAGCACTGTGGGGCCTGGCCATCCTGATCGACTGGGGCGGCCCCGCCCTGTTCGGCACGCGGGGATGGAAGTTGGTCCCGGGACACTTCGCCGAGCGACACAGCCTCGTGATCATCCTCGCGCTCGGGGAGTCGATCGTGTCGCTCGGTGTCGGCGCCAAGACCGATCTCACCGCCGGTGTAATCACCGCCGCGGTGCTCGGCGTCGCGCTCGCGGCCGCGCTCTGGTGGACATATTTCGATGTCGTCGCGCTCGTGAACGTGCGGCGGCTGACGATGACGAGCGAGGGGCGCCAGCGCAACGCCCTCGCGCGCGATTCGTACTCCTATCTGCATTTCCCGATGGTGGCTGGGATCGTGCTCGCCGCCTTCGGCCTCGAAGAGACCCTTGCTCACGTCGACGACCCACTCGATGCCGTTGCCGCCTTCGCTCTGCTGGGTGGCGTCGCGCTCTACCTGCTCGCCCATGTCGCGTTGCGATTGCGCAATGCGCACACGATCAACCGGCAGCGACTCGTGCTCGGGATCGGACTGTTCCCCCTCATCCCGGTGGCCACGGTGGTGCCAGCCATCGCCACGCTGGCCGGGATCGATGTCCTCCTGTGGGCCATGATCGCCTACGAGACGGCCAACTACGACGAGCGCCGCTACCGCCTGCGCCACGGTCTCGACCCCGATGCGGAAGCGTCGCTGGGCGGCGAGCGCCCGCCGTCGTCGCACGGCGACGCCAGGACCCCTGACGGGAGTCCCCGAACCTCGGGCGCGGACCTGTGAGGATGGTCGGAACAGGCCCGCGAGGTTCAGGTCTTGATCCACATCCGCGCCGTCAGCCCCAGCGACGTCACGCCGGGACTCCTGGAGTCGTTGGCCGCGAACGACGGCGTGGTGAACCTGATCGTCCTCGAAGGCGTCGCCCGCAATCCGGACGGCGACTCGCTCCAGTTCGACGTCATCACCGCCGAGGCCAACCGCGTGATCGACGAGCTCCGCCGGCTCGACGTGGACCGGCGCGGCGCGATCGTCATCGAGAACATCGACGCGTCGATCTCCGCGATCGCCGCCCAAGCCGAGCGCCGCGAGCCGACCAGGGCGAACTTCTCGCCGATCTGGGAGGAAGCCGAAGCACGGATCCGCGAACGGGGCACGTACCGCCCGAGCTGGTACGTGCTGCTCGCCATCGCCGGCGTCATCGGCGCCGTCGGGATTCTCACCAACTCGCAGATCCTCGTCGTCGGCGCCATGGTCGTAGGACCCGAGTACGGAGCGATGATCGGTGTCGCGCTCGGCATCGACCAGCGCGATGGCGCACCGATCCGCCGAGGACTCGAGGCGTTGCTCGTCGGATTCCTGCTCGCGATCGCGGTCACGCTGGTGTTCAGCCTGCTGATCCGCGCCTTCGACCTCCAACCGCGCGCGTTCGAGCTCGGCATCCGCCCGGTGTCCGACCTCATCGACTCACCGAACGCCTTCTCGATCATCGTGGCGGTCCTCGCCGGCATCGTCGGCGTGGTCTCTCTCACCGAAGCGCGCGCGAGCACACTGATCGGAGTGTTCGTCTCGGTGACGACCATTCCCGCCGCCGCCGACGTCGGGCTCTCGATCGCCTTCAGCGATTGGAGCGAGGCGCGGGGAGCGTTCCTTCAGTTGCTCGTCAACGTCGTCATCCTCGTCGTGGTCGGCGCCATCGGGCTCGCAGCCCTGCGGCGCTTCTGGGGATCGACTGGTTGGAGGTCGAGAACGACGTGAAACGTCAGACGATCGCGATCGGGTTGACGGGTGAACCCGTTGCGGTCGGCAATCTGAGTGGCGCGATCACGCATAGGAACGACCAGCGATCCTCGGCTTCGCACGCCTCGACGAGGTCCTCGAACCGCAGATAGTCGAGCAAGGGCAGGCCCATGGCGTTGATCGCGAGCACGTGCACCGGGAACCCGACCCCCTCGGTCGTGCTTGGCGCGGTGTCACTGTTGCCGTCACTCCCGAGGACGGAGACCCGTCGTTCCGCGACGAACTCCATCGCCGCGGGGTGAAGCCCGGCGCGGGCCTCGGCTGCATTCCAGGGCCCGAGCTCGGTCCTGCGCCGGCTGTGCCCGACTCGAACGAACATGAGGTCGCCTTGGCCGACGCGGAGGTGTTGGGCGCGTTCGGCAGCGGCGAGGTCGTCGGCGGTCACGAAGTCACCCGGTTCCAACCATGACGTCCCGCGAACCCGCGTGATGTCGAGCAGCACTCCGCGCCCGACGATGCCGTCGCTCGCCGCGCCGATCGATAGGACTGACGCCCCGGAAGGTGTGAGTGTGTCGGCATCGACGCCGTTGTAGAGCTTCCCGTCGTAGATGACGTGGCAAAGAGCGTCGATGTGGCTGTCGGCGTCGCCGTGCACGTTCATCGTGATCCGATCGGCTGCGAAATGGAGCCCGGCGCCGGACGCATCGCGCCCCAATCCTCTGACCATCTCGTGCCGGCACGGCTCGGGATTGTCGGGTGACGCGTTCACTTCGATGGGCCGCGCGAGCGACACGTTCTTTCCGGAGCGAACGTCCTG
>DATFXL010000050.1:0-52938 GCA_035316025.1 Acidimicrobiia bacterium | reverse complement strand
GGTCCAACGCCGGGCGGAGGGATGGGCGGGGTGATGATGCAGCGGCTCGAAGGACCGGAAACGTGACCCAGGGCGATGACGATTTCCTGGCGCGAGCCGAACCGCTCGCGGAGCCGCGTGGAGGCGGGCTGAACGGCTCGTCGGGCTATGCGGAGGGCCTCCGGGGTACGAGGGCGGAGCGCGGCGCGACGGGTCGCGACGAGAGACGCACCGCGTTGGGCACGGCCTTCCTTCTGGGCGCGGCTGCGATGGGCGCAACCGTCGTGGCAGCAGCGACATTCACTGTTCTCGTGTTCGCCGGTCTGTTCACGGTCGGGTCCGGAGTGGGCGAAGGCAACCGGCCGGTCGCTCTCGTGCAGCAACCACCTGCCACCACCACACCTCAGCCCATCGACGCCACGGATCCGCTCTCGCCCGACGACACGGGGGCACTCCCGCTCAGCGACACGACCACGACAGCGACGTTCCCGCCCGGCACCACCGGTCAGAGCGGACGTTCGCCCCTGGCGGCTGCCAATCGCGGCGCGGTCCCGCGCACCACGGCCGGTGCGCAAGTTCCTGCGCAGCCGCCATTGAACTCGAGCGGTTTGGAGCAACCGTCTTCGGCGTCGCCTCCTCCTTCGAGCGACGCTCCTTCCCCACCCCCCTCGACTGTTCCGGCGGGTTGCTCGAAGGGCCACAAACAAGATCAACCGTCGAACTGCTCGAGGGACTGAGCAGACGCGCAGACGCCCGAGGCGCGGGCGGTGTGTCTGACGTCACCGCGGAGTTGTGATGGGCGCCACGGAACACTCCGCGCCGCTTCTCCAAAATCGACGCAGCCCGAGGGGGGCGGCTTCCCTCGAAGGCAAGTGGAAGGCGGGAGGCCGGGCAAGCACAACCGTGCGCCTCCCGCCTTCCACGCGAGCACGGCAGGGGCGCCCGGGTCAGGGACGGACGCCCTCTGCCGTGCGACACAAGAGAAACCCCGGAGACAAGGCCCCGGGGCACCCTCTTCTGGCCGCGGAGCTTGCTCGGTGCGGTGGCAAGTGTTCTGCGGCCGGCTGCTTCAGCCGTTGTGGCGAGCGTACGCCCGAGGTCAAGAGCCGTGACCGCTGTGGTACCGAGGCGAGATGTGCGTCAGGGCTTGACCGCGAAGAGCTGCCAGGTCCCGGGAACACCTTTGAGTTCGTGGTCGCCGCGGTCGTCGAACTCGAAGCCCGATCCGGCGACGAGCACCTGATACACGATCCGATCCTCCCCGACCCACGCGAACCGCGTCGCCGGAACCTCGCCCCCTGCCACGAACCTACTGTTGCCGACCCGCGGCCTCCGCGGCACCGGCGCGTCCGACCGGTCAGCTGGTGTTGACGTACGGCGATCAGCCTCTGCCACGATGGTCACGTGCGCTGGGCCGATCTCGAGCGTGAGGCGCCGCTCTTGGCGTCGCGAGCTCGCGAGCGGCTCGTCGACACGGGTGTCCTCCTGGTCGCAACGGTCCGGCGCGACGGCACGCCCCGGCTCAGTCCCGTCGAGCCGCTCGTGCTGGACGGCGAACTGTGGCTCTCGATGATGTGGCAGTCGCGCAAGGCCGCCGATCTTCTGGCCGACAGCCGACTCCTGGTGCACAGCATCGTGACCAGTCGTGAGGGGGGCGAAGGCGAAGTGAAGCTCCGGGGTCGGGCTCTGCCCGTCGAGGATGCCGAACGGCGTTCCCGCTACCGCGATGCAGTGGCGGGCTTGGGCTGGCAACCGGTCGAGCCCTTCTTCCACCTGTTCGTCATCGAGATCGATGACGTGGTCTTCATCAGGTACGAGAAGACCGGAGACCAGTACGTCACTCGATGGCCATCCGGAGTGGAGTTCATCCGACGAGCGACATCGCCAACCAGTGTGGGAACCCCGGAACCGAACTCAGATTTGCTACGTGGCTAGGTCGCGTACCTCTCCGCCATAGGAGTCAAGGGCGGCTCGCGTCGTCGGGCGACCGGCTGTGCTCAGTTCACCGGCGAGACGGTTCCGGTCTTGACGTCCTAGATCCAGCCCGTCACCTCGATGCCGTCGGCCACCAGGGGCGACGCCGTGATCGTCGCAACGTCGTCGCGCACGCTCTGCTCGACCTCGGGGAAGGGAAGGAAGTCGACGCCGGACGCGTCGACCCCGCGCTCGGACGACAGCTTGGTACGGAGGTCGTCGTTGGTGAACTTGAGCATCCCGCAGTCGGTGTGGTGCATGACGGCGATCTCGTTCGTTCCGAGCAGTTCCGTCGAGATGACGAGGGAACGGATGGCGTCGTCCGACGCGCGGCCTCCGGCGTTGCGGATGATGTTCGCGTCGCCGATGTCGAGGCCCAATGCCGGCGCGAGGTGGATGCGCGCATCCATGCACGTCAGCAGGGCGAGGTGTTGGGCGGGGGCGCCGGTCCTGTCTCCGTGGCGGAACTTGCTCACGAACTCCTCGTTGCGATCGACGAGCCGATGCATCACGCCCATGACGCCAACCTCCAGGACTGTGGGAATGGTAACGACCACAACCGGGTCCGAGCGCGACGGGTGCCTCGTGGCCTTCGCGACCCGGTGCAGCATCGAGCCGCCGGGCTTCGGCGTTTGGTTGTCGGAGCCGAATCGGACGTACCGGGCCGCCTTCTCCGCCGCAACGCTGGTGGTGCACGTGCTCCGGCGGGGCGACGAGGACCTGGCGCGCCTCTTCGGCGCCGAGACGGGTGACGACGTCGACAAGTTCCAGGCGGTCGAGTGGTCGCCGGGGCCCGACGGGTGTCCGGTGCTCGCCCGATGCGACTGGTTCGCCGGCTCGATCCTCGATCGCGTCGACACGGGCGACCACGTCGGGTTCCTGCTCGCCCCGCACGGAGGACGGTGCGACCGATCCGGCCGCCCGCAGCTCGGCGTCCACGAGATCGGCGACGTGGAGGCGGGACACGCGCCCCAGGAGAGGTGATCAGGCCGGTCGCGTCATCATGTCGGCCATGCACGTCGACCTGCGGCTCGACCCGTTCGATGCATCGTGGGCCGAGGTCCGCGACGGCGCGAACGCCGTGCTGAACGCCGGGTTCGCGGGCATCTGGACGCCGGATCATCTCGACGGGCGCGTGTTCGATGCTGATCGGGTGCTCGAGTGCTGGACCACGTTGACCGCGATCGCCGTGGCGACCTCCGACGTCATCGTCGGCCCGCTCGTGCTCAACGTCGCGAACCGACACCCCGGAGTGCTCGCCACGATGGCGGCCACGCTCCAGGACGTCTCGGGGGGTCGGCTGCTGTTGGGGTTGGGCGCGGGCGGTGGCCGCGACGCGCGGTACGAGCGCGAGCAGACGGCCATCGGACGCGCTGTCCCGCCCGATGGTGTGCGCCGGGCGCAGGTGGAGGCGTGCGTGGACGAGATGCGACGTCTGTGGACCGCGCCCGGGTTTCTGCAACCGGACCCCGCGCCGCCGGTCGTGATCGCGGCGTCCGGTCCGAAGATGGCGGAGATCGCGGGTCGCGTCGGCGACGGGATCAACGTGCCGGCGGCCCACCCGGCGTTACCGGCCCTCGTCGAGGTGGCGCGTGAGGCCCACGCCGGGGTCGGTCGCGACCCCGACGCCTTCCTGGTGGCCGTCCACTCGAAGCTCGAGCAATCCTGGTTGGACGCCGACTCGGCCCCACGAGCCGAGCTGGCCGCGTTGGGCGTCGACCGCCTGATCCTGTTCCTCGATCCACCGTTCGACGCCGAACGCATCGGCAGAGCACCCTTACCGAGATGACGAGCGAAGCGAGTCACGACGTCGTCGTGATCGGTGGTGGTGTCGCCGGCGTGACCTGCGCTCTCGAATGCTTCGACATCCAACTGGACACGACGCTGATCGAAGCGAACGCGACCTTGGGCGGGCAGCTCCCCGAGATCGGTCATTCCGTCCGCAACGTCGCCGCCGGACGTTTCGCCGACGGCCGTGCGCTGCAGGGATCACTGCTCGAGGCGGCCGACATCCTCGCCGGCCGCGTGCGGCTCTCGCACCCCGTGAGCAGGGCCGACCTGACGGAGAGGGTCATCGAGGCCGGCGGCGAGCGCATCGCGGGCCGAGCCGTCGTTCTCGCCACCGGTACGCGCCGCCAGTTCCTCGAGGCGGCTCCCGACGGCGCGTTCGACGGCGACGTCACGTACCAGGTGGAGCCCCGGCTCGACAGCTTCGCCGGCCGCGACGTGGCCGTCATCGGCGGCGGCGACAGCGGGAGTCTCGATGCGCTCGCGCTCGCGCGCCGCGGGTCGGCCGTCACGCTGATCCACCGCTCACCCGATCTCACCGCCCGCGACGACATCGTCCGCCAGCTCCGAGACGAGCCTCGCATTACCGACCTCGCCGGCTGGGACCTCGAAGCCACACGGGGAACGGAGCGGCTCGAGGGTGTCGTCGTCGTCGACCATTCGACCGGACAGCGAAAGGATCTCGCCGTTCAAGGACTGGTCGTCAAGATCGCACGCGTACCCAACACGGAGCTGTTCGGGGCGCAGCTCGAGCTCACCGGATCGGGCGCGATCGTGGTCGACCGGGAGCTCGGTACCTCGCGCACTGGGGTGTTCGCCGCCGGGGATGTGGTCGCCGGCGCGTACGCTCGCGTCGCCGCCGCGCTGGGACAAGGTTCGTTGGCGGCACGGTCGGTGCTGTCGTACCTGGAAGGACGGTCGTGAGCCCCGGCGACGCACCTTCCCGCGAGGATCTCCCGCCGACGCGAGAGGTCGTGGCCGAGCTCCAGCGCGTCGTGCGCGACCCGGAGCGCCGATTGGAGCGTCGTCTGCTCGGGCTCGTCGTCGATCTCCTGCTCAGCAACCTCGAGCAGTGGAACCTCGAGAGCCGATCGCGCGATGCCGCTGCCGACGACGCGGTCGTCGCGCAGACGAAGCGGGCGATCGACGCGCTGAACGGTCGGCGTCATCAGCTCGTCGAGGCGATCGATGCCGCTTTTGACCGGGCCCTGGCGCAGACCGCGGCCGCGCCGCTCGCGACCGAGAGCCCCGGGATGGCGTTCGATCGCCTGACGGTGCTCGTGATCCGGGTCCACCACACCGAGCTCGCCGCCGGCGAGGGCGCGCCCGACGCCGATGTGTACGCGGCACGCCTCCCGGTGCTGCACCGCCACCTCGCCGCCCTCGAGCGGGCGATCGACGGCCTCGTCGAGGACTGCGGCCAGGGCCGACGACGCTTCGTCCCGTACGAGAGCCTGAAGCTGTACGAGAAGTAAGCGGCGCGGTCAGCGGGCCAGCGCCGAGACGGGCACGGCGTGGAGCCGGTAGCCGCCACGATTGAACCCGAAGAGCAAAGTGTCCCGCACCACCGCCGCGTGCGCGATGCCAAGCGACCGGGGGGCCAAACCCACCGTGGGACTCCGACGTGCGCCGCCGTGGGTGCCGTAGACCTCGAGCACGCCGGTGCGGCCGATCGCGCACACGACGCCGGGGGCGACCACGACAGCGGTTCCGCCGCTGCCCCAGGCCGGGTCGCGCGCGAAACGGCTCCGAAGGACCGCGCCGCCATCGGACGGCTGGAGCGCGGCGAACCCTCCTCCTCGCAACTTCTCCCAGTCGTAGTCATCGATCCCGGCCGCGCCGAGGTCGGGACCGGCCGCCCACAAGACGCGCCCGTCCCAGGCGAACGCGGCCGGCTCGAAGTCGACGCCGACCTCCCAGCGCAGCGGGCCGACATGGCCGCCGTCGATCGGGGCCAGCGCGACCTGGCCGTCGCCGCCGACGGCGATGCAGTCGCGCCCGTCGACCTGGAACCGGTCCAGAGCCGTGACCATGTTCCACGAGCCGAGCTCGACGCCCGCATCGAGCGGCGTGCCATCGGCGGCCGCGGCGACGGGCTCGGAGACCAGCACGCCGCCGGCGCGCTGCTCCCGGGGCCGCGACCCGACGAGACGGGCACCGACAGCCACGACCCGCTCCACGTCCGCCGCGAACGTGCGCATCCACACGGGATCGATTCGCCTGACGGCACCCGGGGCGTCGATCTCGGATCGCCGGAAGCCGCGGAGGATCCCGAGGTGGTTCAGGACCACGACGACTCCGGCGTCGCGGACGTCGAGGATCGCGTGGACGTCGAAGTCGTATTGGGACAGCTCGTCGTCGTCGGGGTACTGCGTCTGGTCGAAGACCGCACGAGGTTCGAAGGCGCGCGAGGCGAAGACGACGTTCCGACCGAGGTTGTTCCACGCGCAGCCGTCGCCCAGGGCGACGACTCTCCCGATCCCGGCCGGCTGGGAGTTCCGGACCCCCATCTCGGGATGAGCGTCGACGTCCCTCACAAGAACTGCTCCAACGCGGCGGACACGTCCGCGGGATTGATCCTCTCGAGGCACCGTGCGCCGACGGGACAGGTCCGCGGCTGCCAAGCCGTACCCGGCACGCGCACCCGGCTGTTGGACGCGTAGGCCTGTTCGATCGCGCGACAGGACTCGTCGCAGCGGTCGCCGACGACCGCCCGAGAGTGGGGCCACGGACGGAAGTAGACGGGCGGGTCGCGGTGGAGCGCGACGGTGGGCGTTCCCTGCTGGACCGCGATGTGCGTCAACCCCGTGTCGACACCCACGACGGCGCGGCACGAGCTGAGCACGTCGACGGCGCCACCCGGAGTCGGCGCGCACACGGGTTCGACTCCGGCCCCGGCCATGTCCCCGATACGCGCCTCGCGGGTGACAAGGCGAACATCGAGGCCACGGGCCCGGACGTCGCGAGCCACCTCCGCCCAGTGCTCGGGCGGCCAGCGCTTGGTCGAACTGTCGCTCTCGGTCACGAAGACGACGGCATCGGCGACGTCCGGTCGCTTCGATCGCGCGACGAGCGGCTCCGGGCGCGAGAAGTCAGCCGGGATTCCGAAGTCGGCGCAGATGCGCGCGAGGATCTCGTTGATCGAGATTCGACCGACCGCCTCGTCGAACTCGGGCGACCCCCACCAGTAATCGCGTTGCAGCGGATGATCCCGCAAGTCGACGACGGGACCGTCGGCTCGGACGGGTTCGAACACCTCCTCGCGCACGCAGCCGCCGAGGCCGGCGATGCGCCCCGCGAGCGCGGCCTGTCCGTCCGAGCGCGCAACCAGCCATGTCTCGCCCGGCGGGTTCTCCGAGATCAGGGCTTGGATCGCGGGCAGCGACACGACGAGATCGCCGAGGCCGAACGAGATCGGCGCGATGCACGTGCGCGGCATGAACCTCAGCCGGGAGATCCTTCGAGGGTCGCGTAGCTCGTGGCGTCGTCGACCGAGACCTCGGCGAACGCGCGTCGACGCTCGGCGCACTTGTTGCACCGCCCGCAGTGCACGTCTCCGACCGGGTCGATGCACGAGAACGTGTGCTCGAGCGCGAGATCGCGGCCACGTTCCAGGACCTGTGCCTTGTCGAGCTGCGCGAACGGCGTCGCGATCACGAGGCGGTGGCCCACGGCGGTGTGAACGAGAGCCTCGAGGTCGCCGAAGAACTCCCGGCTGCTGTCGGCGAAGGGGTTTCCCTTCAGGGTGCCGAGGGCGATCGTCTGATAGGCGTGGAGTGCGCACCAGATCGACGACTTCGCGAGCAGGAGCAGGTTCCGGCCGGGGAGGTACACCGCGTCGTCGGGGGTGTGTTCGTCGGGAACGTCGTCGGTGCCCAGGCTCCAATGGGCGCCGTACGTGTCGGCGACCGGGAGGTCGAGCGTGACCACAGGTCGGAGGCCGGCGTCCGAGAGGGTGTCGAGGAAACGCCGCAGATGCGCCTCCTCGACCGCTTCCCACGCGAGACCGAACCGCACGTAGATCGGCTGAATGGTGCGCCCGTCGCCGAGGAACTCAGCCGTGAGCACGGCGCTGTCGACGCCTCCGCTGGCCAGAACCGCGACGCCGTCGTGTGCGTCGGCAGCGTGCACGCTCACCCCTCACCTCGATAGACGCAGCCCGACGTGCACGTCTCGTGCACCACGACCTGGGAGAGCTCGGGGAGCGCGGGGGCGATGCGATCCCAGATCCACCGCGCCAGCAGCTCGCTGGTCGGGTTCTCGAGCCCGGGGACCTCGTTGAGGTAGTAGTGGTCCAGGCACTCGACGACGGGCTGCATCGCGTGGGCCACGTCGGCGAAGTCGCGAACCCAGCCTGCGTCGTGGTCGACCGGGCCGTCGATCGCGACGCGCACCCGGAACGAGTGTCCGTGGAGGCGCGCGCACTTGTGACCCGGAGGCACGTTCGGCAGGCGGTGCGCGGCCTCGAACGTGAACTCCTTGAAGATCTCCATCAGGGCTCCCGCGACTCTCTGGTGGGCAGTGACCAGCCGGGCACGGTCGTCCCGTGGATCGTAAACGCTTCTCGACGCGGCAAGAACGGCTGGTGAGACCCGCTCAGCTCACGGGCGAGATCGTTCCGGTCTTGACGTCGTAGATCCAGCCCGTCACCTCGATGCCGTCGGGCAGGAGGGGTGATGCCTTGATCGCGGCGACGTCGTCGCGCACGCTCTGCTCGAGGTCGGGGAACGGGAGAAAGTCGACTTTGGAGGCGTCGACGCCGCGCTCCTCGGACAGCTTGCTGCGCAGGTCCTCGTTGGTGAATGTGAGCATGCCGCAATCGGTGTGGTGCATCACTCCGAACTCGTTCGTGCCGAGGAGCTCGGTGGAGATGACGAGAGAACGGATTGCGTCGTCCGATGCGCGGCCACCGGCGTTGCGGATCATGTGCGCGTCGCCGATGTCGAGGCCGAGCGCCTGCTCGGGATGGATCCGCGCATCCATACACGTCAGCACCGCAAGGTGCTGCGCGGGAGGCATCGCCTTGTCTCCGTGGCGGAACTTCCTCGCGAACTCCTTGTTGCGGTCGATGAAACGCTGGATCACGCCCATGACAGAACCTCCAGGACCCGGGTGCAAAATCCTACCTATTCAGTCGGGATTCGGTCCAGGCCCGGCGGGCTCGTCGTCAGCCCACGGCGTACTTGACGGGGTCGGCGTCGAACTTGCGGCGGCAACCGGCGCTGCAGAAGAAGTATGTACGGCCTTCGTGCTGGCTCCGCAGGCGGACGCGGGCCACATCGACGACCATCCCGCACACGGGATCGCGCGCCTCGTCGAACACCGGCGCCGGCTCCGCGGACGGGCCGAGCTCGCCCGCCGCCTTCAAAGAGACGAGCTCGGCGAGCACCGCCACGCCGATCTCGTCCGGGTCGAGCTCGCCGAGGTCGAGGCCGGCCGGCGCGTGCACCCGGGTGATCGTCTCGTTGCCCAGGCCACGTTCGCGCAGGTAGTCGCGTACGGAGTCGGCGCGCTTGCGCGACGCGATCAACCCCACGTACCCGGCGGGACTGGCGAGCGCCATCTCGAGCGCGGCCTCGTCGTAGTGGCCCTGTGTCGCCACCACCACCGCGGTGGCGCCGTTGACGCCGAGGCCCGCGAGGTCCAGCTCCGGAACCACCGGGATCTCGTCGGGATGTTCGTCCGACCCCTCCTCGTCGACGATCGTCGCTCGCCACCCGAGGGAGTACGCGAGCGCGGCAGTCGTGATCGCGGCCGGCGCCCGGCCGATGACGACGACGTGGGGTGGTGGCACATTGGGCTCGAGGTACACCTCCAGCGCTCCTTCGCTCTCGCAAGCCAACGGGACCGTCATCACACCGGTGCGCAGCGCGCCGTCGAGCTCGTCGGACGGTCCCAGGAACAGCAGCCGCGGTCGCCCGTCGGCCATGGCAGCGCGCGCCTCCTTGATGATCGTCGGCTCGGCGCACGCCCCCGCCAGCCAGCCCCGCACGGAGCCGTCGGGGAAGATGACGGCCTTCGACCCCTGCTTCCCCGACGTGGGGCCCCGGCGCCACACGACCGTCGCCAGCGCGAACGTCCGGCCGCGCGCGGCGAGGTCGCCGGCAAGCTCCAGCACGCCCGGGGTCATGGCTCCCTGTCTACCCCGCTTTTGCCTCCTGCATCGCCGCCCACACACGCGCCGGGGTAACGGGCATGTCGATGTTGCGGACGCCGAACGGCAGGAGCGCGTCGATCACCGCGTTCACGTACGCCGCCGGCGAGCCGACGGTGGCGGACTCGCCGACGCCCTTGGCGCCGATCGGGTGGTGGGGCGACGGCGTCACCGTCTCGTCGAGCTGGAAGCGCGGCGTCTCCCATGAGGTGGGGATGAGGTAGTCGGCGAGGCTCGACCCGATGCAGTTGCCGTCCTCGTCGAAGGTGATGAACTGCATCGAGCTCATCGCGTAACCCTCGGCGAGACCGCCGCAGATCTGACCCTCGACGATCATCGGGTTGATACGAACACCGCAGTCGTCGACCGCGACCATCCGGCGCACCTTCCACACGCCCGTCTCCTCGTCGATCTCGACCACGACCACGTAACTCCCGAACGGATACGTGAGGTTGGGCGGGTCGTAGTAGTGGACGCCCTCGAGGCCGGGCTCGGCGCCTTCGGGGTAGTTGGAGTAGGCGGCGAGTGCGATGTCCTGGATCGTCACGCCCCGATCGGGCGCGCCCGTCACGAAGAAGCGGCCCGGCTCCCACTCGAGGTCCTCCTCCGAAGCCTCGAGCATGTGCGCGGCGATGGTGCGGGCTTTCTCGCGGAGCTTGCGGGCGATGACGACGGCCGCCGCGCCCGACGTCGGCGTGCTGCGCGACGCGTACGTGCCGAGCCCGTAGGGCGTGTTGTCGGTGTCGCCCTCGCGCACGGCGATGTCGGACGCGGGGATCCCGAGCTCGTTGGCAACGATCTGCGCGTACGTCGTCTCGTGCCCCTGGCCCTGTGCCTTCGTGCCGAGTTTCAGGATCGCCTTCCCGGTCGGGTGCACGCGTAGCTCGGCGGAGTCGAACATCTTGAGACCGGCGATGTCGTAGTCCTTGCTCGGGCCGGCCCCCACTGCCTCGGTGAAGCTGGCGATCCCCACGCCGACGAGCTTGCCGTCCTCGCGCGCCTCCTCCTTCTCTTGCGGCATGCCGGTGTAGCCGATCTCGTCGAGCGCCTTCTGCAGCGCGGCGGCGTACTGGCCGGAGTCGTAAACGAAGCCAGTGGGTGTGTGGTACGGAAACTGCTCGGGCCTGATGAAGTTCTTCAGGCGGAAGTCGGCCGGGTCCATGTTCAGCTCGTAGGCCGCGTTCTGCACGAGCCGCTCGATGAGGTACGACGCCTCGGTGATGCGGAACGAACATCGGTACGCGACGCCGCCCGGCGCCTTGTTGGTGTACGCGCCCTGGGTGACGACGTGCGCGGCCGGATAGTCGTACGAGCCGGTCACGACGTGGAACAGCCCGGCCCGGAACTTCGACGGCTGGGCATCGGCGTAGAACGCGCCCTGGTCGGACACCATGTTCACGCGCAGGCCGAGAATCTTGCCGTCGTTCTTGACGGCCAGGTCGGCGTGCATGTGGTAGTCACGGGCGAAGCCAGTCGAGATCAGGTTCTCGCTGCGGGACTCGATCCACTTCACAGGCTTGCCGATCAGCAGCGACGCGGCCGTCGCCACCACGTATCCGGGATAGATCGGCACCTTGTTGCCGAACCCGCCGCCGATGTCGGGTGAAAACACCCGGATGTTCTCCTCGGGCAGCCCCGCGACCATCGCGAACAGCGTGCGGATGGCGTGCGGGGCCTGCGACGTCATGTAGATCGTCGCCTGGCCGGTGACGGGGTTCAGATCGGCGACGCAGCCGCACGTCTCGAGCGGCGCCGGGTGCGAACGGGGGTAGTGAGTGTCGAGGCTGACGACCCGGTCGGCCCGGGAGAAGGCCTCGTCGGTCGCCGCCTTGTCGCCCGCCTCCCACTGGTAGCAGGAGTTGTCGGTCTGGCCCTCCTTGTCGTCGCGGATGACGGGCGCCTCGGCCGACAGCGCCAGCTTCGGGTCGATGACAGGGGGGAGCGGGTCGTACTCGACGTCGATGAGCTCGAGCGCGTCCCAGGCGATGTACGGGCTCTCGGCGACGACGCCGGCGACCTCCTGGCCCTGGAACCGCACCTTGTCGGTGGCGAGTACGGCCTGGGTGTCGCCGGACAGCGTGGGCATCCAGGCGAGGCCGTGGGCGGCGAGCGCCTCGCCGGTGACGACGGCGACGACACCGGGCAGCTGCTCGGCGGCCGACGCGTCGATGCTGACGATGCGGGCGTGCGGGAGCGGGGTGCGCAGGAGCGCGAGGTGCAGCATCCCCGGCAGGGTGATGTCCTCGATGTACTGCCCGCCACCCTGGATGAATCGGTCGTCCTCCTTGCGCTTCACGTTGTGACCGACGCCGCCGATCTCGGCAGTGGTCGGCCCGGGTGCGTGCTCCTCGGTCGTTGTCATCGTGTCGCCCTCTTTTCGATCGGCTGGCGGGCGCGGGGCCATCGGCGGGTCACGTGTTCGCGCCCTGCCGTTCCTTGGCGGCCCACTGGATCGCCTTGACGATGTTCACGTAGCCGGTGCACCGGCAGAGGTTGCCGGACAGCTCCCAGCGGATGTCGTCCTCGTTCGGGTCGGGGTTGCGATCGAGCAGCGCCTTGCTGACCAGCATCATCGCCGGCGTGCAGAACCCGCATTGCAGGCCGTGCATCTCCTTGAAGCCCTGCTGGATCGGGTCGAGCTGACCGTCCTGCTTGAGGCCCTCGACGGTGGTGATGGTGCGGCCGTCGGCCTGGACCGCGAACAGCGTGCACGACTTCACCGGCATGCTGTCGAGCAGGACGGTGCACGCGCCGCAGTTGCTCGTGTCGCAACCGACGTGCGTCCCGGTCAGCTCCAGCGCGTTGCGGATGAAATGGACGAGCAGCGTGCGCGGCTCGACGTCAGCAGAGCGTTCGACGCCGTTGACGGTGGCGGTCACATTCATCTGTCCCCCTATGCCCGAGCGTGCTCGAGTGCCGTGGTCAGGGCCCGGCGGGTGAAGACCCGCACGACGTTTCGCTTGAACTCGACGGAGCCGCGCACGTCGTCCTTGGGTTCGGCGGCGCGGGCGGTGAGCTCTGCCGCCTCCGCAAACAGGGCGTCGCTCGGTGCCTGGCCCACGAGCGCCCGCTCGGCGTCGGGGGCCCTGATGTTGTTGGGCGCGACCGACGTGAGCGCAATGCCGGCGTTCGTGATCGTGCCACCGCCGTCGAAGTCGAGGCGAGCGGCCACGCCCACGGTGGCGTAGTCGCCGACCTTGCGCTCGAGCTTGAGATAGGAGCCGCCGCCTGTGCCCGCGTACTTCGGGACGCGCACCTCGGTGACGAGCTCGGTCGGCTCCAGCGCGGTGGTGAACGGCCCCGTGATGAAGTCGTCCATCGGGATCACGCGCTCGCCGGACGTGCTGCGCGCCACGACGTCGGCGCCGCAGGCCAGCATCACCGACCCCCAGTCACCGAGTGGGTCGGCATGGGCGAGCGAACCGCAGACCGTCCCGAGGTTCCGGACGAGCGGGTCAGAGATCCACGGCGCCGCCGCGGCCATGGTGTGGTTGGCGCGCGTGACGACGTCGGAACCGACGACGTCGTTGTGGCGGACGAGCGCGCCGACGCGCAGATGACCGTCGGCGTCGTCGATGGCGTCGAGGCCGGGGACGCGGTTGACGTCGACGAGCAGCTCGGGGAACGCGAAGCGAAGCTTCATCATCGGGATGAGGCTCTGCCCGCCGGCGAGCACCTTCGCCTCGTCGCCGCGCTGGGCGAGGACCGCGAGCACCTCGTCGACGTTCGTCGGTGCGACGTAGTCGAAGCGCGGAGGGTACATGGCGCCCCCTTCTCCTTGCGCTGCCCGTGCGAGCGACGATACATGCGCGTGCAACGGTTGGCACGCGCGCGTCGGGTCGACTGCGCGGCCTTCGGCGGCCGGGGCCATCGGCCCGACTTGGGTGACTTGACCCAGATGACCGGTCGGTCGACGAGCGCGGAGGCGAGCGCCACGCGCGGGCCGTCATCCCGCCAGCAGGACGCCGAGGAACAGGGCGGCGAGGGCGGTGAGGCCCGCGAGGCCGCCGAACACGGCGAGCGGAGCCGTCGATCGCGCCCGGGCGTGCAACGCGGCCGTGAGGCCTGAGGCCGCCACGACGACGAGCTTCACGACGAGCGTCGTACCGTAGGAGCTCGACCAGTCGGGACGGATGGCGAAGATGTTCCAGACGCCCGTCGCGATCAGCAGCGCAAACGCGGCCCACGCGATCACGTTGAAACGCCGCGCCACCGCCCGAGGCGCGTCGGGCGAGACCCGGCGCAACCCGGGCACGAGGCCGGCGAGGGTCAGCTGGCCGCCGACCCACACCGTGGCTCCGAGGACGTGCAGGAAGAGTCGGACGGTCGTCCAGGTGACGGGCAGCACGCGGGCTCCGGGAGCGGAGAGTCAGTCCACGGGTGACAGCCGCCAGGCGAACACCACGCCGCCGCAGTCCGGGCACCGACGATCCTCGGGGGGCACGCCGTCCCAGCCCTTGTGCACCGGATCGGCCTCGCACAGCCAGAAGACGCGATCCCTCCCCGCCTGTTCCGGTGGCGGATACCGGAGCAGTCGGGAGCCGCATTGCGGGCAGGTGACGTCGGCGTAGACGGTCGCGTCGTCCGGTGCCGAATAGACGACACCGTGCTCGTGACACGCCCACAGGCGGCGGCTCATCACTCCGTGAATGTAGGTCCGCGGCAACACCACCAGCGACGCTCCGCCACGTGCGGCTCAGCCGCAGATGCGCTGAAGCGTCGGATACGGGTCGGCGGCGGCACCGCCGGCGGGATGGATCTCGAAATGCAGGTGCGGTCCGGTCGCGTCGCCCGTCGAGCCCACCTTTCCGATGACCTCGCCCGCGGTGACGTGGCGCGGCGGCCCGACGTACTGGGAGAGGTGGTAGTAGACGTAGCGGTTCCCGTCGTCGCCGGCGATGTACGCACCCATCCCGCCCCCGCCTCCGTCGCCGTAGGTGACGTTGCCGTTCACGATGGCGAGTTCGGGCGTTCCGGTGGGGGCGAACATGTCGTTGCCCTGGTGGGTGTGCCCGGAACGCGGCGCGCCGAAGTCGTTGGCGTACGCGGAGCCGGGGAGTGGGCAGATCATCCCGTCGACGAGCTCAGGCGGCCCGAGTGTCTGCATGACGGCGGCGACGTTTTCGTAGAGCACTTCCGACCCTGCGTTGATCTGGTCGAGCACGTCCTGTTGCTGCTTGCGCTGATCCTCGATCTGGTTGCGCTGGTCGGTGAGTTGCGCGTTCAGCGTGGTCAGGTCGCCGAGCGCCTGGTACAGGGCGCCGTTCGCAACGTCGATCAGCTGTGAGGTCCGCAAGCCGTCGTCGGCGCTCGTCGCCTCGAACATTGCGCGCATCTTCGCGTCCCGGTTCTTGTACGCCACCGCCGCCCGCTGGCCGGTGATCGCGCGCAGCTCGGCTCGGCGAGCCTCGAGGACGGCGACTTTCAGATGGATGCCGTTGATCTGGTCGCCGAGTTGGTCGTAGCGCGTCTCGAGCTGCTGGCGCCAGGCCGCGGCTTGATTCGCGGCCTGCTTGGGATCGGGGGCGGGGGCGGCGCCGGCCCCGGTCGGGAGGGGCAGGAGCCCGATCCCGACGACGGCCGCGACCGCGCCGATCGCCGCGACGCGAAAGACCGCCCCGAATTGCCCTCCGCCCATGGCGGCGGACGCTAGCGACCGGGTTCACCCGGCGCAATGCGGCCGCCCCCGGGCAATGGTCGGCGTGGCCGAGTCGGTTGTCGGCGCCGCCGTCGAGCGACACAGTTTGCCGGTGGGGCAGGATCGCGGCGTCGGCTCGTGGATCGAGCGACGAGCACGGGTCGCGCCCGACCGCCCGGCGCTGATCCACGGCGAGACACGCCGCACCTACGGCGAGCTCTCGAGCCGCGTGCGCCGGCTCGCGCACGGGCTCCGTTTCCTCGGGGTCGTACGCGGAGACCGCGTCGGCTGGCTCGGCGCCGACCACCCGGCTTTCCTGGAGGTCCTGTTCGCGGCGGCGAGGGTCGGCGCCGCCGTCGCGCCCGTGAACCACCGGCTCGACGCGGCCGTGATCGACGACGTGGTCCACGAGTTCTCGCCCACCGTCGTCGTCGTGGAGCAGAACGCGGCCGGTATCCCGCTGCCCTCGGGCATACGAGCACGGGTCGTCGTCGGCTCCGCAGGCGCCACGGACGTCGACTACGAACTGCTCGTTGCTCACTCACCGGACGCGCCGGTGGAAGAGGTGACGCAGCTCGAGGACCTCTGCCTGCTTCCGCATACGTCGGGCACCACGGGCAGGCCGAAGGGAGTCATGTTGACCCACGGCAACGTGACGTGGAACGTCGTCAACCTCTTGTCGGTCGTCGATTTCCGCACCGACGACGTCACGATCGCGATCGCGCCCTTCTTTCGCACCGGCGGCACGGGAGTGAACGTCCTGCCCGTCCTGTTCGCGGGCGGTGCGGTCGTCGTGCCCGAGCGCGCCGACGCCGACGAGATCCTCCGTCTCATGGAGGAGCATCGGGTCACCATCGGGTTCGGGAATCCGGACCTGCTCGAGTCGCTCACGCGGTCGCCGCGCTGGCCCGCGACCGATCTCTCGAGCATCCGCTTCTTCATCACGGGCGGCGCGCCCGTCCCCGAGCGTCTCATCCGGATGTACCTCGAACGCGGCGTCACGTTTCTCCAGGGCTACGGGTTGTCGGAGGCGGCGCCGTTCGTATCGCTCCTCGACGCCCCCAGCGCGCTGCGAAAGTTCGGGTCGGCAGGCACGCCAGCGCTCTTCGTCGACGTCAAGGCCGTACGGCGGGACGGTTCGGAGTGCGCGCCGGACGAGACGGGCGAGCTGCTCGTGCGGGGCCCCAACGTGATGGTCGGGTACTGGCGCCGGCCCGAGGCCACCGGCGCCGCTCTCGTCGGCGACGGATGGCTCCGCACCGGGGACGCGGCGCGCATCGACGAGGAGGGATATGCGTGGATCGTCGATCGCGTCGCCGACGCATACGAAGTGTCCGGTCACGTCGTGTACCCAGGCGACGTCGAGCGCGCGCTGGTCGCGCATGCGGCGGTGGCCGACGCCGGGTTGGCGGCGCGCGACGGGACCGCGACCGCCTTCGTCGTGCTCGCCGACGGCGAGCAGGCGAGTGCGGAGGAGCTCCTCGAATGTTGCCGGGCTCGACTGCCCGCGCACGCAGTGCCGTCGTCGGTTGTCTTCGTCGACCATCTGCCGCGGAGCTCTGTCGGCAAGTTGCTTCGCCACGAGCTGCCCGTGGGGTAAGAGCCCGCTCGTCCGCGGCATGCGGGGGGCCGGCTGTTAGCCTCGGCGCCGCTTGGGGGAAGTGGCAGGTACTCGGAGACGACGCGTTCGTCGCGGCGCGGTGTCGCTTGCGATCGCGTTGGGGGTTTCCGGGATCGCGACCGCGTGCCTGCCCGCCAAACCGCCGCCCCCTCCTCCCCCACCCAGCTTCCAGCAGTCCGTCGTCTTCCAGGGTCTCGTGAACCCGACGGTCGTCGCGTTCTCGCCCGACGGGCGGGTGTTCGTCGGCGAGAAGAGCGGGCTCGTGAAGGTGTTCGACAGCCTGTCGGACCCGACGCCGACCGTGTTCGCCGACCTTCGCACCAACGTGAACGACTACTCCGACCACGGACTCGTCGGGCTGGCGCTCGATCCCTCGTTTCCGACCAAGCCGTACGTGTACGTCCTCTACACGTACGACGCCGCCATCGGCGGGACCGCGCCGCTCTGGGGCGCGCCCGGCCAGACGTCGGACGATTGCCCCACACCCGACGCCGGGTGTCCCGTCAGCGGACGGCTGTCCCGCCTGCAGGCGTCGGGGAACCAGATGGTCGGGAACGAGCAGGTGCTGGTCGAGGACTGGTGCCAGTAGTTCAACCACTCGGTCGGGACGGTGGCGTTCGGGCCCGAGGGCTCGCTCTACGCCGGCGCCGGCGACGGCGCCACCTACCAGTACGCGGACTGGGGCCAGACCGGCAACGCGTGCGGCGACCCGCCCGGCCGGGTGGGCGACGACCTGGCTCCCCCAACCGCCGAGGGCGGCGCGCTGCGGGCGCAGGACCTCCGTACCTCCGGCGATCCCGTCGGCCTCGACGGGTCGATCATCCGCGTGAACCCGGACACGGGCGCGGCCCTGCCCGACAACCCGCTGGCCGGCAACGCCGACACGAACGCGAGGCGCATCGTCGCCCACGGGTTCCGCAACCCGTTCCGGTTCACCGTGCGCCCGGGCACCAACGAGCTGTGGGTGGGTGACGTCGGCTGGAGCACCTGGGAGGAGATCGACCGCATCCCGAGCCCGATGGGCGCGCCGGTCGACAACTTCGGCTGGCCGTGCAACGAGGGTTCGGCGCGCACCCCGGAGTACGACGCCGCCGACCTGACACTGTGCGAGAACCTGTACAACGCGCCGGGTGCCGCGACGGCGCCGTATTACGCCTACAACCATGCGCTGCCGGTGGTGTCGGACGACGGTTGCCCTACCGGCGGCAGCTCGATCACCGGTCCCGTCTTCTACCAAGGGGGCTCCTACCCGGCGCAGTACCAGGGTGCGATCTTCTTCGCCGACTTCATCCGGGACTGCCTCTGGGCGATGCTTCCCGGCGGGAACGGGCTGCCGAACCCGGCGAACCTCGAGGTCATTCGCACGGACTTGTCGAGCCCGGTGGACCTCAAGGTCGGGCCGGGTGGCGACATCTTCTACGTCGACTACGACGGCGGGACGATCCAGCGCATCACGTTCGGGTGACGGCGCACTCGGTCAGGGCTCGAGCAGCACCTTGACCGCGCCGGTGCGCCGGCGGCGGGCGATCGTGAGCACGGCGTGCTTCCAATCGCGCAACGAGAAGCGGTGGGTGATCATCGGCGTGAGGTCGAGGCCGTCGGCGATGAAGTCGAAGTAGTGCTCGAACGCGTGCTTGCGCACTCCGTCGACCTCCTCGACACCGAACGCGTTCGACCCGATGACGTGCAGCTCCTTGAAGTAGAGAGGCGTCCACTCGAACCGCTTCGGCGGCTCGACGCCGCTGATCACGAGCGTCCCGCCCGAGGTGAGGACGCGCATCGACGTCTCCACCGTCTCCGGGCTCCCGACCGTGTCGTAGACGACGCCGGGGCCGTCCTGCAGCCAGGCGTGCTTGCTCCACGGCACGAGCGGCCGGACGCCGGCACGCCGGGCGACCTCGGCCACGAGCTCGTCGGGCTTCGACGGCAGCACCTGGTGAGCACCCATGCGCTCGGCGAGCTCAGCGCGGGCGCCGGAGCGGCTCACGACCCACACCTCGACGTCGGGGTACAAGTGTCTGAGCAGCCCGACGGCGGCGGCGGCGAGAGTCCCGCAGCCGTAGACGAGCGCGGGCGCCGACGGGTGGGGCGGGTGCAGGAGGATCGTGCGCAGCGAGACGCTGGCCGGATCGGCCAGCACGGCGGCGTCGTCGCCGACAGTCTCCGGAACGCGGAACAGCTGACCGGTGTGCGCGCTGAACCGCTCGGCGTGCACACCGGGCGCAGCGGCGCAGTTGCCAAGGTGTAGCGCGGCGGACACGGCACCCTGGTCGAAGCTGCGGCACGACGGGTAGCGCCCCTCGGCGCACGCCGCACACGGCGGGTCGATGCCGCGGGGCACGCACGACAACCAAGGGTTGAGTACGACGCGGTCGCCCGTGTCCGATCGACGGGCAACGGCTTCGTGCCCGAGCACATGCGGGAACGACAGGAGCGCTGTGAGCGGGTTGTCGAGCCTGCCGTTCAGGAAGATCTGCTTGGTGTCGGAGCCGCAGATGCCGGCGACGGCGGTGTCGCAGAGCACCCAGTCCGGCGCCGGCGGCTCGGGCTCGGGGACGTCTTCGAGACGCGTGGGCGCCGGCGGCTCCACGTACGCGCGATGGCCGAGCGCGCTGCGCACCTTCGCGACCGCTTCGCGGGCGAAGTTGTGCCGGAACACGAGCGCCTTCATGCGACCTCCTCGTAGCGGGACCGTAGCGTCGGGGCGCGCGACGCGCTCGACGGCGGGAGGTCCGGCAATGCTCGAGGTCACAGTGGGCGAGAACTTCGACCTCGGCCCGGAGCGGCTCTGGGACGCGCTCGCCGACCTCGAGGCGCATCGGGAGTGGATGACCGACGTCCGCGCCCTCCGCTTCGTGACCGCGCAGCGATCGGGCGTCGGCACCGGGTACGTGATCGACGTGGGCATCGGACCCGTTCCGGTGCGCGATCACATCGAGGTGATCGCCTGGGACCGCCCGGACGAACTGGCGATCACCCACCACATCGGCCCCGCGCGCGGCGAGGGCCGCTTCCTGCTCGCGGCCACCGAGAACGGAACCCGCCTCGAGTGGCGCACGCGCTTCGAGCTTCCGCAGTGGGCGGGCGGGTCGGTGACCGAGCGACTGGGTAGGGGCCCAACCCGCCGCCGGCTGACGAGGAACCTGGCGTCGCTGCGGTGGTGGCTCGCGGCGCGAGAGCACTGACGACCACTTGGCGCGCTACCGCGGAAGGAGCTCGACGGTCGTGTTGTAGTCGGGGACACCGGATCGGTCGCGCCGGCCACCGGGGAGAAGGACGTTGCCCTCGGGATAGAACATCTGCACGTTGCCGGGGCGGATGGGCGCGCGATGCACCAGAGCACGGAGCTCGCCGTGAGTGGAGCGCACGAGCACCGGCGCACCTTCGGCGAGGCCGAGACGGTCGGCGTCGACGTCAGACACGAACACACTGTCGCGTGCGGCACCGGTCAGTGGGTCCGTCTCGCTGTGCACCATGGTGTTGAACTGCTTGCCACGGCGCGTGCTGAGCCGCAGCGCGCCGTTGCCGGATGCTCGCGACGGCGGCCGCACCGGTGTGAACCGCGCCTTTCCGTCCGTCGTCGCGAAGTGCGGTCCATCTGGGCCTTCGCAGAGACGCTTCCCACCCCACTGCACCTGGTCGCCCGTGTCGCGGAGACGCTCAATGCCGGCGTACGAGGGCACGACGCGCGCGATCTCGTCCCGGATCGCCTGGCCGGACGGGAAGTACATCAGCTGTGCGCGCGAAGGGTCGACGCGGCGGGCGAGGTCGACGAAGATCTCCCACTCGCTGCGCGCCTCCCCGACTCGTGAACCGGGGATCTCGGGGCTGAAGACGATGCGGCGCTCGGTCGTCGTCTGCGTGCCGCCGTCGCGCTGCTCGTAGCGCGTCGCGGCTGGCAACAGCACGACGGTGTCGCCCGGGGCGACGAGCATCTGAGTCGACAAGACGATGTCCTGGTGCACGCGTAGTGGCGCTTTCGAGAGCGCGTCCTCGACGGCGGCGGGGTCAGGGAGCACTTCGAGAAAGTTGCCGCCGCTCGAGTAGAGAACGTCGAGCCGTCCGTCGCCGGCCGCTTCGACCATCTCGGCCGCGCTCAACCCGGGCTCGCCCAGCACCGGGAAGCCGTACGCGGCGGCGATGTCGGCGGCGGTCTGGGGCGTCACCGGCAATCCTCCCGGCAGCGCGGTGGCGTAAGCGCCCATCTCGGCGCCGCCCTGGACGCCGGAGTGGCCCCGGATCGGCATGAGCCCGGCCCGAGGGCGACCGACGTTGCCGCGCGCGAGCGCGAGGTTCACAATGGCGGTGACGTTGTCTGCGCCGTGCTCGTGCTGCGTGATGCCCATCGACCAGACCAGCACGGACGCGGGCGCGGAGGCGTAGAGCCGGGCGAAGCGCGCCATGTCGGCGCGCGACGCACCGGAGGCGCGCTCGAGGTCGTCGAACGGCTGCCGATCGAGCTCGGCGACGAGCTGGTCGAACCCGGTCGTGTACGCGCGCACGAACTCGTGATCGACGGACTTGTCGGCGAGGAGCTGCTTCAGGACGCCGTTGAAGAAGGCGACGTCGCCGCCCACATGGACCCCGAAGAACTCGTCCGCCATCTTCGTTCCGAAGAGCGCGCTCTCGACGTTGCTCGGAACCCAGTAGCGCTCGAGGCCCGGCTCGCGCAGCGGATTGACGACCGCGACCTTCGTGCCCCGCTGCCGGGCCAGGAACAGGTACTTCATGAAGACGGGCTGTGCATTGGCGACGTTGCTGCCGATCAGCACGACGAGATCGGTGCTGATGACGTCGCCGTACGAGACGGTCGTGGCGCCGGCGCCGATCGCGTCCTTCAGCACCAGCGTCGACGGCGCGTGGCAGACCCGGGCCGCGTTGTCGATGTTGTTGCTCCCAACGAAACGGACGAGCTTCTGCGCTGCGTAGTACGTCTCGTTCGTGAGCCCGCGCGCGGTGAGGTACATGCCGACACGGTCCGGCCCGGCAGCCCGGAGCCGATCGGCGATGAGGTCGAGCGCGTCGTCCCAGCTCACACGGCGGAAGCCCCGCTCTCCCCTGCGCCGCACCATCGGGTACGGGAGGCGACCGAGGTCTCGCAGCTCCTTCCCGCTCAGCGTGCGCAGCGACTCCACGTCGGTCAGCGCCGACGGGTCGAGCGCGCCCATGGTGTTCACCTTCAGCAAGTCGAGCCGCGTCATGCACAGGTGGACGCCGGAGATCGTCCAGTCGTGGAAGCCGGCGACGCCGAGGGCGCACCCGTCGCACACGCCGCGGCGGAGGATCCGCCACGCGTACCGGAGGTTGTGGCGGTTCTCCCACACCGTCCTGACGATCTCGGCGTAATGGTTTGGCTTCGTCTCGCCGGCCCCGTACGGCTTGAACCCGACCCACGAGTCCCGCCGCCATCGGCGCGTGGGCTTGATCGGGCCGCGGTGTGCGCGGCGGCGCTTCACCTCACGACTCCAGGTCGACGCGCTCGGGATGCGTGTACAGGTTGAATCGGTCGCCGCGTAGGAAGCCGACGAGCGTTTGCCCCAGCCGGGCGGCGGCTTCCACGGCGAGGCTCGACGGTGCCGACACCGCGCAGAGGATCGGGATCCCAGCGACGGCCGCCTTCTGCACGATCTCGAAGCTCATGCGGCCCGACACAAGGAGCAGCTGGTCGGCCAGCGGCAGTCGTGCTCGAAGTGCGGCGTGGCCGACGACCTTGTCGACGGCGTTGTGCCGGCCGACGTCCTCGCGCAGCACGGCGAGCTCTCCGTCTCCGCCGAAGCAGGCGGCGGCGTGGAGGCCGCCGGTGGCGTCGAACACGGACTGGGCCCGTCGGAGTCGCTCGGGCAACGTGGCGAGGACGGCCCGCCCGACGGTCGGCCCTGGGCGGACCGCGCCACAGGCGACCTGGACCTGGTCGAGGGTTGTCTTGCCGCACACCCCGCAGCTGGCGTTGGCGGCGAATCCCCGGTGATGAGCGGCGAGATCGACGGATCGCCGCAGCCGGACGGTGACGATGTTGTATTCCTGCACACCGTCCTCGGGCAGGCAGTACGCGACCGTTGCGACGTCGGCGGCGTCGTCGATCACGCCTTCGGTGATGCAGAACCCGACGGCGAGGTCGAAGTCGTTGCCGGGGGTGCGCATCGTCACGACGAGGGGCGCCGGCTCCTGCCCGGGACCGTGCACGCGGATCTCCATGGGCTCCTCGGTGACGAGCCGATCGGAGCGTTCGCGCGTGCGCCCACCATCGACGGCACGCACCGACGTCGTGGCGGTCGATCCGCGCTCCACGCCGGCAACCTAATGCCGCCGGGAGAGGGTCGGGGCACAGGTGCCGGACACGGCCGGGCGGTCTAGCGTTCGGGTCATGACCGTCACCACCGTGGTCGACCCGGGGTCGCTGGGAATCGACACCGACCGGCTCGACGAGCTGCGGGGCAGGGTCCGGCGCGAGATCGACAGCGGCCTGCTGCCGTCGTGCCAATACGCCCTGGCGCGGGACGGGCAGCTGGCCGCGTTCGAGACCGTCGGCGACGCCGGGCCCGAGACGCGCTACGTCATCTTCTCGGCGACCAAAGCCTTCGTGGCCAGCGCGGCATGGCTGCTGATCGGGGACGGCCACCTCGACATCCAGCGGCGCGTCGCCGAGTACATCCCCGAGTTTGCGACGAACGGCAAGGACGTCGTCACCGTCGAGCAGGTGATGTTGCACACCTCGGGGTTCCCGCGGGCGCCGCTGGGACCGCCGGCGTGGGGCGACCGCGACCGCCGTCTCGAGGCGTTCGCGCGGTGGCGACTCAACTGGGAGCCCGGGACGGCGCACGAGTATCACCCGACGTCCGCGCACTGGGTGCTTGCCGAGCTCATCGAGCGCCTGTCGGGACGCGACTACCGAGACGTCGTCCACGAGCGGGTCACCGGCGCGCTCGGCCTGCCGCGCGTGCTCGGCATCGCGCCCGAGGAGCAGGATGGCATCGCCGAGCTCGAGCTCTCGGGGGAGCCGGCGTCATCCGAGGAGCTCCTCGAGATCTTCGGCGTGTCCGAGCTGCCGGTCACGGAGGTGACCGACGAGGCGTTGTTGTCGTTCAACCAGCCCGACGTGCGCTCCGTCGGAGTCCCCGGGGGCGGCGGCGTCGCGACGGCGGCTACGGTCGCGCTCTTCTATCAAGCCGTACTGCACAACTCCGACGCCTTGTGGAACCCCGAGGTGCTGGCGGACGCCACCGGCCGGGTGCGCAACAACCTCCCCGACCCGCTGCTCGGCGTGAACGCGAACCGCGCGCTCGGCGTCGTCGTCGCCGGCGACGACGGGAACGCGAACCGGCGCGGGTTCGGGCACACACAGTCACCGCGCACGTTCGGCCACAACGGCGCCGGCGGTCAGATCGCTTGGGCCGACCCCGACAGCGGACTCTCGTTCTGCTACGTGACGAACGGCCGCGACGTGAACCCGATCCGCGAAGGTCGCCGCGGCATCGGCTTGTCGAGCCGCGCCGCCGTCTGCGCGTCCTGACGACCGCGGCGGGCGCCGATGGCGCCGCTGCGACCGCGCGTCAGCGGGACTTCGTCCCGATGGCGTCCTTGAGCTTCTTGAGCGCGGTGACCTTCGCCGTCTTCGACGCCGGCCGGGCCTTGAACACGGTCGGCTCGCCGGTGAAGGGATTCGTCCCCTTGCGCTCCTTGCGCGCCTTCACGTCCTTTCGGCTCACTTTGATGAAACCGGGACGGATGGTGACGGGATCACCCTTGCGAACATTGCTCGTGACGACCTGCTCCAGAGCGTCGAGCACCGAAGCCGCCGTTCGCTTTTCCACGCCGGCGGCATCGGCAACGGCGCGCTCCAACTCGGTCTTCGTCATGGTTCGATCTCCTTCGGGCTCATCGCCGGAGAGATCTCCTCTCTAGCACCCCGGCGCCGCCTTGTCGGCGATACCCGGGCCCGGCGATCTTCACCCGCCTTTACCCAGCAGCACCATGAGGGAACCCGTCCCGTGACGGCGAAACTCGTCCCCTGTGGTACATGGGCATGCGTCGGCGCCGGCGCGGGGAAAGGACGGGACATGGATTGGAGCGGCTGGGCGATCTTCGGCCTGCTGGCGACGGCGGCGCTCACGGCGCTGATGACCGGTGCTCAACTCGCGGGGTGGACGCGTTTGGATCTCCCGCTGCTCTTGGGGACGATGCTGACGCCCGACCCCGACCGGGCACGAGTGGTCGGGTTCTTCATCCATCTCGTGAACGGTGAAGGCTTCGCCTTGGGCTACGCCGCCTCCTTCGCAGTGCTCGGAACCGCGACCGTCTGGCTCGGCGCGCTGCTCGGTTTGCTGCACGGGTTGGTGGCACTGACGGTGATCGTCCCGTTGCAAGTTGGCGTCAACCCGCGATTGGCGTCGCCGCGTGCCGGCTTGAGCACCGGTGCCGTCCTCGAACCGCCCGGCCTGCTCGCGCTCAACTACGGCCGGGAGACCCCGCTGGTCACGATCGTCGCCCACGTGGTGTACGGAGCGGCGTTGGGGCTCCTGTTGACTCCAGGCTGAGGCACGTGTCCGGGGAGACGAAGCGCCTACACCGCGCCGGCCCGTCGCCGTACTCGGGCCGCCATGCCGTCGCGAATCTCCAACGCGGCCGCGACGTGCGCAGCGTGGGTGAAGGCTTGCGGGAAGTTACCGAGATACGCGCGCGAGGTCGGGTCGATCTCCTCGGGGAGGAGGCCGAGCCCATTTTCGAAAGACGTGAGCTGCTCGAGGACCTCCGCGGCCTCGTCGAGACGGCCCATGCGCGCGAGCGCTTGCGCGAGCCAGTACGAGCACGGCAGGAACGCGCCCTCGCCACCGGCGAGGCCGTCCGTGCCGGGTCGATAGCGGTAGAGAAGCGGGCCGCCCGCGCCGAGTTCGCGACGGATGGCATCGATGGTGCCGTGCATGACGGGTGCGGCGGGATCGTCGAATCCGAGCAGCGGAGCGCGAACAAGGGCGGCATCCAGATCGTCCCTTCCGTACGCGCGCACGAGCGCGCGCCGATCCGGGTCGTACCCCTGTCGCAGCACGTCAGCGAGGAGCGACTCGCGGCCCTGCAGCCATCGATGGCGGCGACGCGAACGCGTGCGATGCCGGTCGGTGAGGTGGAGTGCCCGATCGAGCGCCACCCACGCCATGAGCTTGGAGTGCACGTAGTGCGCGGGGCGTGCGCGCTCTTCCCACAGGCCGGAATCGGGCTCACGCCACCGCTTGGCGACGTGGTCGGCGAATCCGGCGACCGTTCGCCACGTCTCCGAGTAGAGACCGTGCCCGGCGTCGCTCAGGCACGCCGCGGCGTCGACGACCCATCCATAGGTGTCGAGTTGATGTTGGTCCCGCGCATCGTTGCCGACGCGAACCGGCCGGCTGTCGGCATAACCGGGCCAGGCGAGGACACGTTCGGGAGGTGCCGGCTTCCCGTCAAGGTTGAACATCGGTGGCAGCCGCGGCCGATCGAGACGACTCGCGTGCAGCAGCCACAGGAGGAACGCTCTTGCCTCCTGCTCACGACCGGCTCCGAGGAATCCGGTGACCCCCATACTCGCGTCACGAACCCACGCGTACCGGTAGTCCCAGTTCCGCTCACCGCCGAGCCGCTCGGGCAGTGAGGTGGTCGGGGCCGCGACCGGCGCACCCGAAGGCGAGTAGGTCAGGAGTCGCAGAGTGAGGAGGTTGCGGGTGACCGCATCGTCGTACGAACCGCAGTCGTCGATGCCGCGAACCCACGCCTTCCAACGCTGATGATCCTGGAGGAGCACCTGCCATCCCCTCGGCGCCGGCACGTACACCAGCGGTTCACCCCAGACGGCCGTCATGACGAACGTGACCGGCTGCCCGGGTGAGAGCGTGATCTCAGTGTCCGTGCCCGGGACGATCGAATGCTCCGGCTCGACGTGGAGGCCGACGGCCAGCGGTCCCCACTGGCACACCAGCGCCGAAGGTCGCCGTTGCACGCGCGCTTCCACGCCGTCATCGCCCCGGCGAGGATCGAAGCGCACGACGATCGGCACGGGCGCTCCGTCGCACTGGATCCGACGCACCAGCAATGTCGAGGGCAGGAGCTCGCGTCGAACCTCGCTCACCATGCCCTCGACGAGCCTCAGCTCGCTCGCGTTCGTACGCCACCGCGTCTCGAGGACGGTGGAGTCGGGCCAGTACCGACGCGACACCACCTCGGCGGGATCAGCGGGACGAATCGCGAAGCAGCCGGCACCCTCTCCCCCGACCAGCAACCCGAACACCGGCTCGCTGTCGAAGCGGGGAAGGCACAGCCAGTCGATCGATCCCGACGACGAACAGAGCGCCGCGGTGCGAGTGTCGCCGATGAGCCCGTAGTCGGAGATCGGCGTCACGACGACGCGTCAGCGCTCGTAGGTGCCCATCAATGTCGCGGTGGCTCGTACGTGACCGTCGATAGCCGAACGCAGGTCCTCGATCGCCGACCCGGGCGCGAGGTCGAGCGACTCGTCCAGCGCCGTGAGCCGGAACTCGTAGCTGTGCGGGCCGTGCCCCGGCGGGGGGCACGGCCCGTGGTACCCGTCGGAGCCGAACCCGTTCCGACCCTGCCCGATTCGCGGACCGTCGTCGGCGCGGAGGCGGCCGCTCGACGGATCGATCCCCCAGGCCACCCAGTGGACGAAGGTGCCACCGGGCGCATCCGGGTCCTCGCACGTCAAGGCCAGCTCCACCACGCCGCTCGGGACGCCACTCCAGTGCAGCTCAGGAGGGGTATCCGGGCCGTCGCAGGTGTGCTCGCGCGGAATCGGAGCGTCTTCTTCGAAGTCGGGGCTCGTGAGGTCCATCGACGGCCACGATACGTGCGTCGCCGGCGGCGTCCATCAACCGGCGCCCGCCAGCGCGCGGGCCTCGCGCGCTACACGGCGGGCTTCCTGGAGCGGGACCGGCGTACGGGCGGCTCCGGTCGACGCCGCGAGGACGGTGGCCGACGCCGTCTCGGCCGTCGTGCGCCAGGCGGCGTGCGCCAGGACGGGCCGCGCCGCCGTTCTCGTTCGCACCCAGAAGCCGACGCGCCGATCGCCGATGTGAACCGGCGCACGCGCGCCTCGTTGCGGTGACGGGTTGGAGCCTGATGCGACGAGCGTGCGCTCCGTGACGCCCACCGTGGCGACGCCGACGACGGCGCCGAGATGGACGGCCAAGCCGGCACGTCGGGGATGATCGAAGCCGGTGGCATCGACCAGTAACACGTCGGGAAGCTGCGGCAGCCGGGCCACCGCCGCCGCGAGAATGCGACCCTCACGCATCGCGAGCAAGCCCGGCTCGTACGCGGCCGGAACGCGTTGGGCCGCGATCGCCTGGCCGAGGATGTCGTCGGCACGACGCGGCTCGCCGTCGGCCCGTGCACCACGAAGATGACGGTCGACGCGCCGCCCGCGTTCGCTCGAAAGCGCGTCGGCGCGCCAGCTGACCGCGGCGGCCCAGGCGCGGTCCCCCGGATGGCCCGGCCCGGCCTCCCCGCGCGCGAACGCGACGAAGCATCCGCCGACGACGAGGCGCTCCGGCGGCGCCCACGGATCGACCTCGAGGACGGCGTCGGCGTCACGCGCCAGCGCGTCCTGGAGTTGCACGAGCTCGCCGGCAGTCGACGGCCACCGGTCGGTGCCTTGCACCCGGCCATGATGCCGCCGGCTCGTGACGGCCGGGTCTCCGGCGACCGCGCCGGGAGAGATCAGCCCGTGGGCGCCGGCTCGGTGCCGGCGGGTTCGGCGGGAGCAGGCTGGCGCGGGCCGCCCCGGGCCCGGAAGGTGGCGACCACGATCATGCCGAGCCCGTACACGGTCGCAGCGATCAGCACGATGACGTTCAGCACCGGGATGATCCCGGCGACCGTGAAGATCGCCCAGCCGATGAGATAGGCGAGGAAGCGGTTGCCGGGCGGGCGGAGAATGATCCGCCCGAGGAAGTACGCCGACGCGACGTATCCGAGCATGTACAGGAACCCGAGCATCAGCAGGATGACGGTGCCCAGCGGTAGGCCGACGACCGTCGCGAGCAGGATCAGCCCGACGAGGGGGATCCCGATCGCGGCGGCGATCCCGAGGCCGATGGATGCGCCGACTGCCGTGCGGCCGGCATCGGCGAAGGCGTCGGCGGCGCGCGGGGCGATGAGGAGCAGCAGCACTCCGAACACCAGGGTCGACAGGCCCACGGCGAGCCAGAGCACCAACAGCGCGACCACGCCGATCTGACCGAGCGCGAAGCGGCGGCCGACGGACTTCACGTCGCCGTTGACCGTCGCACCGGTCGAGATGCGCGCCGAATCACGAGAGGTGACGTCGCCTCCGACACGGGCTCCTCCTGCCACGGTCACCCGACCGTTGAAGGCGGTGGCGTCGTTCTTCACGGACCCGCGCACGACCACGTCGCCGTTCAGGGCGAAGACGGAGCCGTCGACGCGGCCGTTGACGAGGGCGTCGCCGTTGAGGATGACGACGTCGCCGACCCGCTCGTTCTGGGCGACGACGACCCGCCCCGTGACGACGACCTGGGTGTCGTCCCGATCCCTCGGCTGAGTGCCCGTGGCGGCCGCGCCGGCAGGGGCAGCCGCCACCGCACACGACGCAACGAGTGCGCCCCCGACGAGCAGGGCACCCAGGCCACGGCGAATCACGCCGTCCGGACTACCCGCTCGTCGCCCGTCGGAAACGGTGCGCTACCGCCCACGCATGCCGCCGCCAGGCGGGCGAGCCTTCCCGGTCAGGCCGCCCGCCGGGCTGCGAGGAGCTGCAGGCTCGGCTGCTCGGGATCGACGGCCGGGATCTCGACCGCCTCACCGTCCTCGAGCAGCGAGATGTTCGACCACACCCGCAGCTGGGAGGGCGGTTCTGCGGGACCGGTGGCGACCCCGAGGACGCCGTAGGACTCGCTCACGAGCACCAGCGGGGCGGTCTCGATCAACGAGACGTCGGCGCGCCGGAGCACGGCAGCGAGCCGGTCCGGCCGGGCTACGACCAGCGCGACGCGGACGTGGTCGGAGAGGCGTGCGACGAGCGCATCGCGGTCCACGGCCGAGACGAGGCGCGCCGCGTAAGATCCTCCGCCGGGGCGGAACGCCTTCCGCGCTTGGGTGTGGTGCACCCGCTCGTGCATCGGACTGTCTCCTCGTCGATCACGCACTCGCACCGTATCGACGGGGTGTGACACGTTCGAACGAATTACGTGGCGGCCGGCGAGGTCCGGACGGTCGAACATCGGGACTCGCCCGCCGTTTGAAGTGGCAGGGGGTAGCGATGCTTGGCCATCGTGCGACTGCGGTGCTCGTGAGCTTGACCGTCGGCGCGTCCGTTCTGGTGCTGAGCGCGTCCTCCACATCGGCGGCGTCGAACGCGACACGGCAACAGTTTCCGAAAGTCGACCAGCCCGGCGTGACCGACAACGAGATCCGAGTCGGCGGCGTGGTCTCGAAGACCAACCCGCTCGGCGGTGACTACGCGTCCGCCTTCGACGGCGTGAAGGCCTACTTCGACATGGTCAACAAGTCGAAGGACAAGGGCATCTACGGACGCAAGCTGCGGCTGACATCACAGCGGGACGACCAGGTCGGGATGAACCGCCAGGAGGTGCAGGCGCTGCTGTCGCAGGATGGCGTATTCGCGGTCCTGCCGGTGGCGGTGTTGCTGTTCACGGGCGCAGATCTCCTCGGCCAGGCGGGCGTGCCGACCTTCGGTTGGAACATCAACGCCGAATGGGGCTCCGAGCAGGGCGCGGGCCCGCCGAACCTGTTCGGAGAGAAGGGGTCGTACTTGTGCTTCACCTGTCCGGCCCAGCCCGTGCCGTGGCTGGCCAAGCAGCTGAAGACCAAGAAAGTCGGACTGCTCGCGTATCAGTCGCCCCAATCGGCCGACTGCGCCAAAGGCGTTGAGGCCTCCTTCGGCAAGTATCCGTCGGCCGATGTCGCCTTTCTCGACACCAGCCTGTCCTTCGGCGTCGGCGATCTGAGCACGGACGTATCGCGAATGAAGGACGATCACGTCGACCTCGTCGTCACCTGCATGGACACCAACGGCACGTTGACCCTTGCCAAGGAGATGAAGAAGCAAGGGCTCGACGCACGGCAGTACCTGTCCAACGTCTACAACCACGACTTCATCGAGAAGAACGCGCCTTTCTTCGAAGGCTCCTACACCGCGACGTACTTCACGCCGTTCGAAGTCAGGCCGAAATCCGTGGGGTTGAAGCAGTTCGAACGATGGATGAGCCGAAACGGCTTCGAGCAGAACGAGATCTCACTGGCGGGCTGGATGAACGCCGACCTCTTCTACCGGGGCCTTCAGGCGGCAGGGGCGGCGTTCACCCGTCAGAAGGTTGTCGACGCGATCAACACCATGACCGACTACACGGCTGGCGGGCTCGTCGCCGGGATCGACTGGACCACTGCACACGGCCAGAACCCGCCGCAAGGTTGCAGCGTCGTCTCGAGGATCGAGCGCGGCCGGTTCGTCCCGACGTTCGGCGAGCCCGGCAAGCCGTTCCGCTGCCTGCAGGCCAACCCGCTGCCCGACACACTGCAGTCGAAACCCACCTTCAAGTGACGAAGCTGCCGGGGACTCCTCCGGCGCGGGGCCGGCGCGCTGGCTAGCGTTGCCAGCCGCGGCCGGAGATCGGGAGCAGCAGAGATGGCCAGACCCACGACGGATGAGCTCCTCGCCCGCGTGCCGCTCTTCCGGGACCTCTCCAAGCGGCACCTTCGGCAGGTCCGGAGCCTCGCCACCAGAGTCGACGTGCAGCCCGGGCGCGTCCTCACACGTGAGGGCGGCACGGGCCACGAGTTCATCGTCGTCCTCGAAGGGGAGGTGGAGATCCGTCGGGGCGACAAGGTGATCGCGACCCGCGGTGCGGGCGACTACGTCGGTGAGATCGCGCTGATCGAAGGGCGACCGCGCACCGCCACCGTCGTGGCCACCTCGCCAGCAGTGCTCGACGTCATCGGCCAGCGAGAGTTCGCCGAGCTGCTCGTCGAAGAGCCCGAGATCGCCGACCGAATCAGGGCCACCGCGGCGCAGCGCCTCGAGGAGGACGCCAGAACGGAGGAGTAGTCCGGAGGAGGAGCGTCGCCTTCGGCGGACATCGGCGATCTCGGAGCGGGCCGTCGCGTCGTTAGTCTCGGGCTCGCTTGCTGCGCGCACGATCGTTCGGGGTCGCGATGACCGCGGTGCTCCTCGGGGGGTTGGCGTTCCTGATCGCCACGAGGGGAGGCACCCACGCGGGGGCGACACGGGTGCCGAGCGGGCCGAGCGGCCTGGCGATCGGAAACGGCGCCGTATGGGTCGCAAGCTCCGAGGCCGGCAGCGTGTCGCGGGTCGACGAGCGTTCTCAGGCCGTGGCCGGCACCGTCCATGTCGGAGGGGTGCCGGTCCGCACCACCCTCGGTCACGGCTCGGTGTGGGTGACGATCAGCACGCGTGACGAGGTCGTGCGCGTCGATCCGGCTGCCGAGCGGGTGTCGAGCAAGGTCGCGGTCGGTGACGCGCCCGGTGCGATCGCGGCCGACGACGATTCCGTGTGGGTCGCCAACGGCCGGGGCAACTCGGTCTCGCGTATCGATGAGGCTTCCGACTCGGTGGTGGCGACGATCCCGGTCGGCCGGCGACCGGCCGGCCTCGCCCTCGGTTTCGGCGCGGTGTGGGTCGCGAACGCCCGGGACCGCACCGTGTCACGCATCGATCGGGCGACCAACTCGGTCGTCGCGACGATCCCCGTCGGGCGCTCGCCGGCCGCGGTCACGACGACCGACCACTCGGTCTGGGTCGCCAACGGCAGGAGCCACTCCGTGGCCCGCATCGATCCCGGCTCGAACTCGGTGACGGCGACGATTCCCGTCGGAAAGCGGCCGCTGGCGATCACCACCGGGGACGGCGCCGTGTGGGTGGCCAACGTCGAGGACAACAGCGTGTCCCGCATCGACCACACGACCGGTCGTGTCACCAGGACGGCAGCTGTCGGCTCCGATCCCAGCGCCCTCGCCGTCAGCGACGGCACCCTCTGGGTCGCCAGTGACGGCGATAACGAGCTCTCGCGCCTGCGAACGTGACGTCGGGGAGGCGCGTCGCCGACGTCAGCGGTTGATCTGGACGGGCGTCCCGAGGGGCAAGACCTTCGTCAGCATCGTGATCCCGGCGTTGTCCATGCGGATGCAGCCATGGCTGACGCTCTTGCCCAGCGCCGACGCGTCGTTGTTGCCGTGGATGCCGATCTCGGCGTCCCCTCCCTCGAAGGTCGTGAGCGCGTCCGAGTGCGCCGAGAGCCCATACGCGAAGGGGCCGTACACACTCTGCGGATCGGGGGTCTGCAAGAGCACGCGGGTGTAGTAGAGACCAGGCGGTGTCGGAGTGGCGGGCGCACCGATGGCCACCGGTCCCTGGTACACGACCTGGTTTCCGTTGAACACGGTGATCTGGTGCGGGGCCAGGTCGACCTGGATGTGGTACGGGCTCACGTTTATCTGCACGTCGCCCGCACGCAGCCAACCGGTGCTGCCGTTCGGCCGGGTCGGCAGGAGCACCCGAACCCAACCGGGCCGTTGCTCCTGGACGAGGAACACCTCGGGCACCGTCGGCTTGGACGGGTCGTCGTCGAGGTTCCAGGTGGGGCCGAACGTCATCTTGGGTTGCGGCGACGACGGGTCGTCGTAGACGCCGGCAGCCGGCGCGCTCACCTGTGCGATCAGGCTCGAACCCGGCGGCAGGCTCGTCGTCGTGGGCGCCGGAGCGGACGTCCTCGGCGACGCCGGCTTCGTTGCCGTGGTGCGCGACGATCCGCCTCCTCCGCCGCACGCCACTACCAGCAACGCCGAAAGCGCGGCGGCAACTGTCGATGAGAGGACTCGCGACGTCGTGGGCCGGGATCGGTCGGTTCTCACGCTCCTAGCCTCCCGCGCCGCACGTCGACCGGGTACGCGGTCGTCGTCCACCGTTGGATCCGCCGCACGTGAGTACCCCGGAGGCTGATCGCCTCCGGGGTACCCCGTCGGGTAGTCGCCGGGTCGGGCGCTACCCGGTCGTGCGAGGCACGGCCTGGAGCGGGACCGCCACGACCGCCACCGGGACGCCCCGCGCCGCGGCCTGCGCCGCGGCACCACGGGCGGGCGCGCTCACCGGATTCGCACCGGGACCAGGCGTGGGGCCGGACGGAGGACCAGGCGGCGTGAACGGAGTGGCGGCGCAACCGGCATCGCTGGTGTCCTTTGGATTCCCGGGACCACCGTCTTCGCCACCAGCACCCCGACCCTTCGATCCGGTGTGGCAGTTGGAGTGCAGGTCCCCGTTGGCGTCAGGGTCGGGTGTCGGCGTGGCCGAAGCCGCGCTGACCCACCCGACCGGAATCGCCAACGAGGCGGCTGCCACCACGCTGACAAGCATTTTCTTCATAACGCTCCCTAACTGAACGGTTCTGCTTACCGCTCCTTCGTTTCTCCCATTTGTCGAGTAGGAATGTCCACCTGGAGGAAACGGAAAGAACGTACAGAACCGCAAAACCGGCCGAGTTGGAAGAGCATGAATCTCCCGGATGGGACTCAGTACAGCCAGGGATCCGTCAAGTCGATGAACTCGGCACCCGCCATGAGCTGCTCGAAGCGGCCCATCTGCTCGGCGATCACCGGCGGGGGGTCCTTCTTCTCGCCTTCGCGAGCTTCGGCCTCGTTCGTGAAGTATGCGACGTCGGTCCAGGCATTGGGCCCCGTCCACACCCGGAACACCCCGAGCAGATCGGGGCGCCAAGACCCCGCGGCCTGCTCGAACGCCTCGTCCATGGCGTGGAGCGCGTCGCGGTCGGCGGTCCCGCGCATGATCTGCACGAACCCGGCGTCGTTCGACCCGCCGCCCAGGAACGTCTCGGTGTCCTCCGAGTCGGTGAACGTGACGTCACCCGAGTAGCACTTCGCGGTCTCGTTCCACCACGCGCTCTGCTCCGGTCGCTTGCTGTTCGCCCCGGCGGCGGCGGCGGACTCGAAGCGGGCGAAGGCGATGCCCTTGCCGTCCTCGGTCACGCCGGCGGTCGACCCGAGGAACCCGGTCGCGCCGGGGCGGAGGTCGGTCATCCACTTGTCCATCTGGCGGCGCAGGCCCTCGAGATCGGATACCTGCCCTTCGATCACCTGCACGAACATGTGCGCCTCCTTGCACGTCGGTCCCGGGGCGATCCTCGTCCCGCCTCCACGAGACCGCAATAGCCTCGGCGTCATGCAGCAGGCATTCGTGTTCGAGACGGTGGCGGTGCTCGTTCGCACGTGGCACGAGCCGATGGACCCACCCGAGCGGGGGGCCCGGGTCGAGGTCCGTCTCCTGGCCGACGAGCCGTGGCGCGGCACACGCTCGGCGGCGCAGAAGGTCGTGATCGACGAGCCCGCGTTCCGCGCCGATCTCTTCGACCAGGTCGACGGTCCGCCCGGCAACCTACGCAGCGCGCACTTCCATCCCCGTTTCCACGGCGTCGAGCCCTGCGACCGTGAGTGGCGCGACGAGATCCGCGCTGACCCCACCGGCTGGCTCGCAGCTCAGCTCGGTGACCTCCATCGGCTGCTCGAGGAGTCCGGCGTCGACGTCGCCGACGCGCCCGGGCTCGACGAGGACGCCGCCGCGCTCCGTGACGCCGTTCCCGCCATCGTGGCCGCCGTCGACCGCGCCTGGGACACGGTGCGGGTCTGACCGCGAGAAGGAAGTGGCAGCGAGGCGCACATGACCGACAAATCTGCGTTCACCGACGACGAGTGGAAGGCGCTCACCGAAGCGCCGTTGCTGATCACGCTGGCGCTGTTCGCAGTCGGTGAGCACGGGCCGGTCTCGGCGGTGAAGGAAGCAGCGGCGAGCGCGCGCACGATCGCCCACCCGCCCGCGGGCGGGCCCGCCGACCACCTCGCCGCCGAGATCGCCGAGGGAGCGCGCGGCAAGGAAGCCCGGCACAACGCGAGCCAGCACCGGGTCGCGAACCTCGAGCAGGTGGTGGAGGCGTCGCTCGCGGATCTCGGTAGCGCCGCGTCCGCGTTGCGCAAGCTGCCGAACGACGAGGCGTCGGAGATCGGCGGCTGGTTTGTCGGGATCGCCAAGGCAGTGGCGGCGGCGGCCAAGACCGTGACGCCGGCCGAGCAGGCGACGATCGACAGGATCGAGGCGTTGTTCGAGATCCCGCCCGCATGAACATCGACCTGCTCGATCCGGCGTCGTTCGCGAGCGGCCAGCCGCACGAGCAGTTTCGCTGGCTGCGCGACCACGCGCCCGTCTACCGGCACGACGAGCCGGACGGGCCCGGGTTCTGGGCCGTCACGCGATACGAGGACGTGCGCGAGGTCGGGCGCGACCCCGTCCACTACTCGTCGATGCCGACGATCATGATCCCTGACCTCGCCAACATCGACTTCGGGGACCACCACATGATGATCACGTCCGACCCGCCGCGACACACGCGACTGCGACGCATCATCAACAGCCAGTTCACGCCGCGCGCCGCGGATCGGCTACGCGAGCGCATCGACGAGCTGGCCACCCAGATCATCGACGCTGTGATCGAGCGGGGCGAGTGCGACGCGGTCACTGACATCGCGGGCGAGATGCCGTCGTTCGTGATCGCCGAGCTCCTCGGCATCCCCCTCGACGACGGGCGCCGGCTCTACCACCTGACCGAGACGATCCACGCCGCGCCCGAGAGCGTGCCCGAGGGCGCCGGGCTCACGGCGATCATCGAGATGTTCAACTACGCCCGGCAGGTCGCCGAGGACAAGCGCAAAGAGCCCGCCGACGACCTCGCGAGCCGCATCCTCGCCGCCGAGGTCGACGGCGAGCGTCTCGACGACATCGACTTCAACCTCTTCTTCCTGTTACTCATCGACGCCGGCGGCGACACGACCCGAAACCTGGTCGGCGGCGGGCTCGTGGCGTTGTTCGAGCATCCCGACCAGCGCCGCCGCCTGCAGGCCGACCTGGACGCTCTGCTGCCCACGACGGTCGACGAGATGCTGCGCTGGGTGAGCCCGGTGATCTACATGCGGCGGACCGCCACCGAGGACTGCGAGCTCGCGGGAACGTCCATCGGCACCGGCGACAAGGTCGTCATGTACTACGGATCGGCCAACCGCGACGAGCGCGCCTTCGCCGAGCCGGAACGCTTCGACGTAGGACGCAGCCCGAACGAGCACATCGCGTTCGGCGGAGGCGGTCCGCACTTCTGCCTCGGGGCGCACATCGCCCGGATCGAGATTCAGGCGCTCCTCCGCGAGCTCCTCACTCGGCTGCCCGACATCGCGCCCGCCGCCCCCACCGAGTGGCTGGCGTCGAACTTCATCTCCGGCCCCAAGCACCTGCCGATCACGTTCACACCGGCGGCCGTCCGAGCACGTTCCTAACGCCCCCAGCCTCGGAAGCGCACGCCCTCGCCGTCGAGCTCGATCGTCATGCCCTCGTGGGCGAGGCGCACGTCCTCGTCCGGACCGTCCCACCGCTTCCGGGCCTCACCGAGGAGGGCTTCGAGCTCGTCGTCGACGTGGTACGGGTCGTGATGGAACAACACCACTGTCCGCACCCCGGCGCTCGTGGCCAGCCCCATCACGTGCTCGATGCTTGAGTGACCCCACCCGATGTGCTGGGGGTACTCGTCGTCGAGGTACTGGGCGTCGTGGAACAACACGTCCGCGTCGTGTGCGATGTCGTGTCCGCTCATCCATTCCGCCGGCTCGTGCGAGACGTGCCCGCCGGGCAACGGCTCGTGATCCGGGAGGTACACCAAGGTCCGCCCGCCTTCCTCGATCCGGTAACCCACCGTCGGCCCCTGATGCGTGACCTTGCCGGCGCGGACGCTGGCCGGTCCGATCGACACGGCGTCGTCCGACGCGTCGTGGAACGTGACACGCGCCGGGATGTCCGCCAGCCGAACCGGGAACAGCGGCGGGGAGAGATAGATGGCGATGCGGTCGGCGAGGCTCTGCACTGGTGACGCGGGGCCCCAGATGTGCACGTCGACGCCGGGTCGGAACAGCGGGCGGAAGAAGCCGAGCCCCTGGAGATGGTCGAGGTGGAGGTGCGTCAACAGCACGTGCAGCTCGTCGACAGGTTGACGGTCGATGGCCACGCCGAGCGGGCGCATCCCCGTCCCGGCGTCGAGGACGAGCGTGGAGCCATCATCGAGGCGGACCTCGACGCAGGACGTGTTGCCCCCGTACCGGAGGGTCTCCGGACCGGGAGCCGCCAGCGAGCCGCGACAGCCCCACACCCGCGCCTGCATCAGGCGCCGTCCGCCGGCTCGCGCACTTCCCAGAAGACGGTGAGCACGCCGTGCAGGTCGTCGGTGGTCCCGAGCAGCGGGTACGCCGTCGCCTCGACGTGGCGGCGCACGCCGTCGTAACCGGTCGCCGTGACCAGCTTGTGCGCGGGACGACGTTCGAAGAACGCGATGCCGGCGGGCGTGTCGCGCCGCCGCAGCGGCGAGCCGTCCGAGTCCGACAGCGCGAGCTCCTCGCCGAAGTCGAGCGCCGGTATCTCCCCCACCTCGGCGAACGGCCGGCCGATGAGCAGCTCCGCCGCCTCGTTGTAGAAGACCAGCGTCCCGTCGGCGTCGATCAGGAACATCGGCGTCGCGAGATTCGAGCCGAGCTCCCGAGCGAGGATCAGGGGGAGGCTCTTCGGCTCGCCGGCGGACGTCGCCACTCCGTCACGCTACTGAACATGCGCCGCGTACGATGCGGGCGGCGGTCGTGCGACGAGGGGGAACCCATGAGCTACGACGAAGCCATCTTCCAGATGTACCTGGGCCAGGTACCGATGTTCCAGGCGTGCTCGGAGGACGAGCTGAGCGCTATCGCCTACCTCGCGACGCCGGAGGCAGTCGGCGCCGGTACGGACGTCGTGCGCGAAGGTGACACCGGGAACGACTTCTTCGTCCTGATGATGGGCACGGCGACGGTCGCCCGGGGCGGCCACGAGGTGGGGAAGCTCGAGCCCGGCGACTTCTTCGGAGAACTGGCGCTGTTCGACCCCGCGCCCCGGAACGCCACGATCACAGCCGACGTACCCCTGACCTTGGCGATCATGGAGCGCAACCGGTTCCAGGCCGCGCTCGACTCCGTGCCGGCGTTGCGGGACGCGCTGCTGAAGGGCATGGCGCGGCGGCTCCACGAGGTCGACGCCCGCCTCTGAGGGTCCGCGAATCCGGCGGAGACGGCCACTACCGTGGCGAAATCTCCGTTCCTTCCCCTTTGTCTCGACGCGCGCGGCGCCGGGCACCCGCCCGCCGCTGGCTGGCGGCGGCCGCCATCGCGGCCGTCGTGCTCGCGGCCGGCTGCTTTCCGGGCGGGTCGACGGGCGGGTCGCTGAGCACCCACCACAACGACCCGTTCCTCACCTGCGTTCGTCAGCGCGAGTCCGGCGGCAGATACCAGATCGACTCCGCCAACGGCCTCTACCACGGGGCGTACCAGTTCCTCCAGAGCACATGGGACGCCACCGCTCGCCACATCGGCGGCCTCGACCTCGTCGGCATCGATCCGCACACGGCCAGCCCCACGTTGCAGGACGACATGGCCTGGGCCCTGTTCCAGTGGCAGGGCAGGGCACCGTGGGCCGGCAGCGGCTGCTGAGACCGGCACGTCACCGGACCGGCTCGGACTCGACGTCGAAGTATTCCTGGTAGCGCCGCATCCGCTGGCGCACGGAGCCGGGATCGAGGCCGGTGTCGGCGAACGAGTACTCGTGGGAGCCGTGCTTGTCGGCCCGGTTCTCGGCGAGGAAGCGACGCATACGCGCCTCCGCGTCGGGCGTGAGGTCGGCGCCCAGAGTGTCGTAGATGGAGCGAATCGTGTGGAACGGGTCAGCCATGAACGAGCCGTAGTGCACGTCCACGACGCGCTCGGCGGGAACGGTGCCGTCTTCACGTGCGGTGACCGAACGGTCGAGCGCGTCGAGGACGGGGTCGGCCCACTGCGCCGCGACGTCGGCCATGCTGACGCCGTCGCTCGCCGTCGCCTGCACCACGGCGAACAGTGACGACAGCGACGCGATGATGCGCAATGGATCGCGGTGCGTCTGGACGACGAGCGCCTCCGGGTACTCGGCCATGAGGGCGGGGAGTGCCCACAGATGGGCGCCGGTCTTGAGCACCCAGCGCCCGCCTGGGTTGCGCCACTGCAGCAGCTGCAGGAACCGGCGGTGCCAGTGGTACGCCGGCGCCATGTCCGCCTCGTTCGTCACCCAACGGAGATAGGAGGGCAGCGAATACTGGCTGTTGAAGATCGGGCTCGCGAACTCACCGCCCGTGATCACGATGCACTCCTGTCCGAGGCGCGCGCCCATCGGGTGCATGGACCGGAGCTCGGGTCGGACGTCATAGGCGAGATCGATCCCCGCCTGCGACTCGACGATGCGCGGGTCGCTCTCGTAGGTGGCCGCCTCCGGCGGTGGGCACGGGTGGTCCACCTCCCAGGTGCGGGGGACGCGGTTGGCCGGGTCCTGGCCGAACAGGTCGTGCAAGATGGTGGAACCGGTGCGGCCCATGCCGATCATCACGATCGGGGGTGTGACGTCGGCGGCGGCCATCTCCGGGTGACGGCGGTGCCAATCGGTCACTTGCAGCCGGTTCGTCAAGTGACCGAGCACGGTCGTCGGCGCCACCGCCTCGCCGACCTCGTTGAGGCGCGCCTCGTGCTCGAGGCCGTCGACCAGCCGATCGAGCCCGGGTCGAAACGACTCGGGGCCGAAGTCGTCGAGTCCCGTCTTCTCACACGCGATCTCGATGAGCTGCGCGGTCACGAGCCCCGGCGCCATTGGCGGGATCGTACGCCGTCCGCAACAATCCCCTGACGCCTACGGGCCGTAGTCCTTTGACGCGTACGCAAACGAAAGGGACATGGATGAAGCACGAACCCCGTGCCCGTAGTCGCCGGCATCGCGTCTACGCCCTCGTCGCCCTGGGCGCGGCGGGTGCGATCGCGCTGGCAGCGTGCGGCGGGTCGAGCAGCTCGAGCTCGTCGAAGAAGACCACGACGACGACGAAGAGCTCCGCCGCCGCGGCCGCGGCCGTCGTGAAGACAGCCAGCAGCATGCTCGGCACCGTCGTCGTCACGAACGACGGGAAGACGGTCTACACGCTGACCAACGCCGGCCAGCAGGTCCCGTGCACGGGCATGTGCCTGCAGGTCTGGCCGCCGGTGATGGTGGCGGCGGGAAGCAAGGCGTCCGGCACGGGCGTCGCCAACGTCGGCACGACAGCCAGTGGGCAGGTCACGGTCAACGGCGCGCCCGTGTACACCTTCGCCGGTGACAGCAAGGCGGGCGACACCGCCGGCCAGGGCATCATGAGCTTCGGCGGCACCTGGAACGTCGTGATGGCGAGCGGCAGCAGCGGCGGCGGCGGAACCGGATCGACCACGCCCGCTACCACCGCGAAGAGCGGCGGCAGCTCCGGGTACTGATCCTCTGATCCTCTAGTCGTGCCCTTCGGGGAACGGGGGCTTCCCGCCTGCTCCGGCGGGCGGGAGGTCCCGCCCCGGTGGCGTCGACGGCGTGTCGCTGTCATCGGGCGCCCCGGCGTCGTGGTGGCCGAGAAAGCCTCGGACGTCGCCGTCGAGCGACTCGCGGAACTTCCGGACCTCGTGGAGTCCGCGACCGACCTGACGGCCGACCTCGGGGAGCTTGGACGGGCCGAGGACGAGCAGCGCCACCACCAACACGATCAAGAGATGCCAGGGGGCGAACAGGCCTTCCACGTCGCGCGAGCGTATCCACGAGTCGGCGCATCGCGGGTGCGCCGGTCGACCGGGTCGCCTGCGCGAGGGTGTGTTCGACCGCCGGTCGACCCAGTCGCGCGCGCGAGGGTGTGGTCGCCCATGGTGACGGAGCCAGAGGTCGCTGGCTGGACTGGGCCCCCACTGGCCACACCAGTCACATGACCATCCACCCCCGGTGGCGATACGGTTTACTACCGTGCGGCGAATGCTCCGAATGGGCGGGAATCTGCGCGCTCGGGCGGTTGCGTGGTGGCGACGCAGCCACGCCGACCCCCACAAGCGCGACTTCCGTCGCGCCGGCCTGATCGCGTTCGGCGCCGTGGCTTTGTCGGTGCTCCTTGCCCGGCTCACCCAGGACACGGCGGCGGCGGGCGCGATCCGCGCCCTCGCGATCACGGTGTTCGCGCTGGCCGCCATCGCCTTGCTCGGAGTCGTCATCTTGATGGGCGAAGAGGTGGTCGAGGAGATGGACGCGGCGGATCCGATGCGGGCGCAACGCGGTGGTGCTTACGGGCCTCGCATCAAGCGGTTCCTGCGAGACGCGCCGCGCGAGACCGCAGCTTGGATCGCCGCGATCCCTGGCAAGATCGGCGGACTGCGACGCGACGTGACGCGCGAGTCGCTCTCGCGAATGGCGAACGCCTCCATGACGGCGCTGAGCGGTGTCCCGCCCGCCGACGCCGGCCCGCCCCCGGGCGCCGGTCGCCTCGGCCGTCCCCTCGCCGAACCGCCGGCCGATGCCAACGCGGCCGCCACTGACGATCGTCTCGCGGCGGGGCGACGCGCGCCGGCCCCGCCACGCGCCCGCCGCCGCGCGCTCACCGCATCGGAGCTGACGGACCGAACGCCCACGACGCCGCGACCGACGCAGCGCACCGGACGCTCCGGCGCGCGCAGCGGTCGCGTCACCGACGCCGGCAGTCCAGCGCGCGACTGATCGCGCCGGCACGGGCGCGGCGGATCGGGAGCGAAGCGGAGGACACGCCGTCGAGAAGTTCATCTAGGTTGTCGGCGATGACCCACAGGGAACCGGCACGACCGTCGGCACCACGGATTCCCCCGCTCGGCGACGACGAAGCCGACGAGCAAGCCAAGGCGCTGCTCGAAGAGGTGCGGCTGCCGAACGCCGAGGCGGTAAACATCTTCGCCACGCTGGTGCGGAACCCGGGCCTCTACCGCCGGTGGATGCCGTTCGCGGGCAAGCTGCTGGCCGGCAAGCTGCCGGCCCGTGATCGCGAGCTGCTGATCCTGCGCTCGGCGTGGCGCTGCGCGTCGTCCTACGAGTGGGGTCAGCACGTGCGACTCGCGACGCAGGCCGGCATCACCGCCGACGAGATCGACCGCGTCTCCGCCAGCCCGAACGCGCCAGGTTGGGACTCGTTCGAGCGGGCGCTGCTCACCGCGGTCGACGAGCTGCACGACGACGCGTGCATCACCGATCGGACCTGGGAGACGCTTGCGTCCCGATACGACGACCGCCAGATGATCGAGCTGCCGATGCTCGTAGGCCAATACCACATGCTCGCGTTCGCCCTGAACTCAATCGGTGTGCAACGGGAGCCGGGCGTGCCCGACCTCCCCGACCGGCCGGCGTAGCGCATGGACGCCGACCTGCCCGACGAAGCGGCCGGGCAGGCGCCGGGCCGGGCGCGGCTGCAGGGGCGGCGGGTCCTCGTCGTGGGCGCCGGCACCCGCCGCAGCAACGATCCCGACGCGCCCATCGGCAACGGGCGCGCCATCGCGCTGCTCGCCGCGCGCGAGGGCGCGATGGTCGCCTGCGCCGACCGCGACGAGGCGGCCGCGCTCGCCACGGCTCGGCTCGTCGAAGCCGACGGGGGCCACGCCGACGTGCTCGTCGCCGACGTCACCCGGGCCGAGGACTGTGCGGACGTCGTCGTCGGCGCCGAAGCGGCGCTCGGCGGACTCGACGGGCTGGTGCTGAACGTCGGGATCGGCGAAGGGCGCCGGCTCGAGGGGACCACCGTCGACGACTGGGACCGGACGTTCGCCGTCAACGTGCGGGCCCACTTCCTCGTGTGCCAGGCGGCGCTGCCGACCTTGGCCGACGGCGCCGCAGTGGTCTTCGTCAGCTCCATCGCCGGCATCACTCCCGGGAGCAGCCTCCCCGCCTACGACGCGTCGAAGGCGGCGCTCGGCGGGTTGTGCCGGCACGTGGCGCACGAAGGCGCCCGCGGTGGGGTCCGCGCCAACGTCGTCGCGCCCGGGCTCATCGACACCCCGATCGGCCGGGCAGCGTCGGCCGGGCGGCCGTCACGCGACCGCACGCCCGTCCCGCTCCGACGCCAGGGCACGGCATGGGAGATCGCCTACGCGGCGGTGTTCCTCCTCTCCGACGAGGCGAGCTATGTCACCGGCCAGACGCTCGTCGTCGACGGTGGCCTGACGGCGCTGCGTTAGCCGTCCTCCCCCGCCGGCTCGCCGGCGCGGTGTGCTTCGATCTCGGCCTGCAGCTGCTGAAGGGCGGCCAGGAAGTGGCGTCGGGCTTCGTCGGCGTATGGGTTGCTGATCTGGCTCGTGTCGAACATATCGACGGTGTGCTGCTGCTCGATGAACGCGATCTCGGCCAGCTTCTCGAAGGACGGGATGGCGAGGACGTCGCGGTGCTCGAGCTCCAACACGTCGATGGAGACGAGGGCACGGGCGATGAAGAACGGCAGGGACTGCATGTACGCCATCGCCCGGTCGTGTTCGTCGGGCGAGACCGACACCGCGATCAGCCCGAGCTCCTGCTCGAGGAACTCGCGCAGGCCCGCCGCCGCCGGCCCTCGCTCGGCGGTGACGACGATCCGGAGGCCAGGCTCGATACGCGTCATCGACGGCGGCCCGAACAGCGGGTGCGTGGCCAGCACGTTGGCGTCAGGCGGCAGGGCTTCCACGAGCAGCTGCGTCGCCCGCTGCTTACTCGAGACGACGTCCATCACCACCGTCTCGCGACCGAGCCGGTCCCGGATCTCGTCGAGGACGACGGCGAGCGCGGCGAACGGGACCGCGAGGATGACGGCGTCGGCGGTCGCGACCTCGTCGAGCGAGGCGGGGCGAATGCCGTCGCTCGCGTGCTCGATCTTGGCTTCGTCGGCGTCGTAGACGAGGACCTTGCCGTGTCGCGCCAGCGAAGAGGCCAGGAACTGACCGAAGTGGCCGTATCCGATGATGCCGAACGTCTCGAAGCGCATGGGTCGTTCCTGTGGTAGCCCGCGAAAGCTCGGGCGCTTGCGAGCGTATCCGGGGCGACCGCCGACGGTGTGACCGGTTTCAGGCGCGAGTTCGAGCCCGAGACCTGTTCGTCGATGCCTTGCGCTTCCGCGGTTGCTTCGCGCGACGCGAGTTGCTCCCCGCACGTTTGCGGGTCGACGCTCGACCGTTGGCGCTGCTCGCCGCGGCGGGACGTCGCGTCGCAGACTGCGTTGCGGTCTTCTTCGTCGTGGCTCTCTTGGTCGTGCCTCTCTTCTTCACCGTCTTCTTGGCCGGCTTCCGGGCTGTCGTCTTCGCCGGTTTTCGCGTCGCGGTCCGTTTGCCCCGCTTCCTCACGGCCTTCTTGACCGGCTTGTTCGCTGTGTTCCGGGCCGGCTTCCTCGCGGTCTTCGTCGTGCGCTTCTGCGCTGCCGACTTCTTGCGCGGTCCGGCCTTCCGTGCTCGCGCGGTACGCGACTTCGTCGCCGTCGATCGCTTCGCGGCACGCGTGGATCGCCTCTTCGCCGGGGCCTTGCGCGCTGCGCGCTTTGGCGCGCCGGCCTTGCGCGTCCGCGTCGTGCGCCGTGCCGCTCGACGTCGGGGCGACTCGGGGAAGGGGACGTACCCAGGCCAACCCTGCTGTTCGTAGTTGTACCCCGCCGGCGGCACCGCGGCGTACTCCGGCTCCAACTGCTCGACGCCGAGGGCGCGTCGCCCGCCTCGCCACGCCGCGATGACCAGGGCGCCGAAGCCGTAGGTAGCGAAGAAGAATGCGATCACGAACCCCAAGCCGGGCACGAGAGCACCGAAGCGCAGGATGCCGAAGCCGGCGAAGAAGGCGCCGAGCCGTCCCCCCGTCCCGCTCCGGTGCACCATGAGCCGCCCGAAGATCAGCGCGCTCGCGACGTAGCCGAGCGGCACGAGTACCGCGAGCGTTCCGAACACGGCGAAGCCGAGCGGGATGCCCACGACGCTCGCCATGATCGCCAGGCCGAAGACCAGGGCGATGATCCCCACGAAGAGCCCGAGGAAGAACGACGCCCATACGCGGCGACCGGCGACGACGACAGCGTCGGCGGCGCGCGGGAACAGCCCCACGAACAGCAACCCGAGGAGCGCGGTCGAGAGCGTGACCGCCACCCACAGCAGCGCCAGGATCACCACAACGAACCCGGCGAAGAGGCTGCGGATGTCGAGCCTCTCCACGTGCCCTTGGACGGCGCCGCGGGCGGCGGTCGGGGCCGTGCGCGAGGCGACGTCGCCGTGGACGTCCGCTCCCCGCAGGACGGTCGCCTTCCCGTTGAGCACCGTCACGCTGCCACCAACGCGGCCGCGAATACGCGCGTCGCCGTCCAGCACGAGCACGTCGCCCGTCACGCGCCCGTTGATCCGGACATCGCCTCGACCTACGTAGACGGCGCCGTTCACGCGACCGTCGATGCGGACCGGGCCGTTGGCCGACACTGCCGGCCCGGCGATCGTCTCGCCCGCGGCGACGACGAGCCCGCCCGTCACGCTGATGCGTCGGTCGTGCTCCTGATTCCCGCCGTCCTGAGCGCCGGCAGCGTGCGCGCTTCCGACGAGAAATACGCAGGCGATCGCTGCCGCCACGAGCACTCGACGGCGCATGCGGCGATCGTAACCGTGGGATGCGCGCGCCTCGGGGATGCGCGCGGCTCCGTTGAGGTGGCTATGCGCGTCGCGGATGCGCCTCGAAGAACGACCACATGATCTCGTCGGCGTTGAACGAGAATGGGGTCACCGTCGAGACGCGGTCACCCCTCCGTGGGCGTCAACGTCGACGCGTGCTTCCCGTCCTCGGCCGCGTCGACGGCGGCGCCGAACGCGTCGGGCGCCGGGCCGGCTTCGGCTGTGCCCTCACGCTGGTTGCGCGCCCGCCACCCTACGTAGATCGCGACGAGGACGGCGCCGGCCAGCGCCAAGCGGATCAGCCACGCCGCGCGGCCGGCCGTCCGGCGGCGGCGCCGCTTGTCGACGGGCGTGTCGATGGGCAGCCGCTTGGCGGCCTTCTCGAGGCCGCGTTCGAGCTTGCGCCCTCTCCGCTTCGCCCGGCGGCGCATGCGCTTGCGCCCGACTTCCACGACTTCGATCGCGAGCTTCTTGCCCGCCTGCTTCGCCAGGTCTTCGGCTGTGTCGATGTCCAGCTTCGTCACCGCGATCAGCTCCTCTCGAGAGGGAGACCCCGTCTACTTACCCGGCGACCGGACGCTGATGCGTCGCTCCTGGGCAGCCGTTCGAGATCGATTGCTCGGTTGGGTTTGTGCTCGTCGTCGGGGCAGGGCGAGTCGACCCAGTTCAGCGCGAACGGAGGTGGCATGGAATTCGTTCTGTGGCCTATTGCAGTGATCCTTGTCATTGCAAGGAATCTTCGCACTCTTGCGGCGCGAGATCGTCTGGGGCGTCCTGCTCATCGTCGTGGGCCTGTTGATCGGGCCCGGAGGCGTGAAGGTCATTTCGTGACAGAGCGCGGCCTCGCGCCGGTGAGCTCGCGCAAGGAGATTCCGATGCCGAGGGCGATCGCCGCCATCACCACGGCGACGACGTAATCGAGAGTCGCGAGGAACACCAGCGCTACGATCCGCAGCCGGTTGCGTCGTTCGAACAGCTCGATCCGGTCCGCCATGGTGACGCGCAGCGTAACGCTCGGCCTAGTGCTGCTCCTGGGGGTAGCGAATGCGTGCGGCACGGAGCAATCTGTCGCGCACCGAGTCGCGGCGCCGGTCGAGCCCGGCCGAGGTCCCGCGGTCTCGGCCGACCCGCGGCCATGCGCGCGTCAGCCGGCTGACGTGCCCGCGTTCTTCGACGCGATGACGGCGAATCGGACGGACGGCTGGATCACCGCCGACCTCCCCGCGTCAGTCGACCTGCGCGACGGCCGGGTCCTCTGGCTGTTCGGCGACACCTGGACCGGCGCCCGGGCTCCGGACGGCGGCATCGCGCCCGGCGCCCGCCTCCAGCACAACAGCGCGTTGGTCCAGACGGGCGGATGCGTCGACCTCGTCGGCACCGTGGGCGGGGGCTGGCTCACCATCCCGGGCACCGAGGACTTCTGGTGGCCGGCGGACGGCGTCGTCGCCGGCGGCGCGCGCGGTGGCACGGTCGACGTCTTCGTCACCCGGGTGCGGCGGACCGGGCCCGGCGTGTTCGACTTCGCCATGATGGGGATGGACGTCGTCCGGCTCCGGCGCACCGACCTCGCCGTGCTCGCCGTGAGTCCGCTCCCCCATCAGGACCGGCTATGGGGGACCTCGGTCGTCGCCAACGGCGGCTGGCTCTACCTCTTCGGCCGCGACTTCGCCGCCGGCCCGTCGACCTACCTCGCTCGCGTCCGCCCCGACGATCTGGACGGACGCTGGCAATTCCGCGGTGGTGGGCGCTGGAGCTCCGACCCCGCCCGGGCCACGCCCGTGCTCGACGCGCCGCCGTTCAACAACCCGACCGTGGCCCGCCTGCGCGACGGGCGATGGCTGGCGATCGCCAAAGACCGCGAGTTCGACGGCGCTTCGCTCATCGGGTGGACTGCTCGCTTGCCACACGGACCGTGGCGGGCGGCAGGGCCATTGGTCGCCGCGCCCACGTCGGACCGTGCCGACGAGTTCACCTACATGGGGTCCGCGCACCCCGAGATCGCGCTCGCGGACAAGCGACTGCTCGTCAGTTGGAACCTGAACAGCCGTGCCGCCACGCTCGACCACCTCGCCGACCCGGTTGTCGCGACGTATGGCCCCCGCTTCGCCGCCATTCGGGTCCCACGAGACCGCCACCGCTAACGTTCGCCCCGAGTGGTCCGTCAACATCGGCACGTTGCGCTGCTCTGGTCCGCCTCCGCCCGCCGGCGGGCGATGATCGTGGCCACAGCGGGCCTCGTCGCCGGTGTCCTCACCGCATTTTTCGCGCCATGGCAGCTGTCGACCCTCATTGGATGGGACGTAGCGGCCGCGTTGTTCGTCCTCTGGGTATGGACGAGCGCGGGGCGGTTCACAGCCGACGAGACGCGTGACTTCGCCAACCGGGAAGACGACAGCCGGGTGTCGGCGCAGCTCCTGGTTCTTACCGCCTGCGTGGTGAGCCTGGTGGGAGTCGGCTTCGACCTCCTGAAAGCGAGCGAATCCAGTACCGGCGGCGGCGACATCGCGCTGGTCTCGGCGGCGGTGGCGACGGTGGTGCTGTCGTGGGCCACCCTGCACACCGTGTACGCATTGCACTACGCGCACCAGTACTACGCGAGACCCCCCGTCGGCGGCATCGATTTCAAGTCGGGGCCCAACTTCGAGCCGGACTACCGGGACTTCGCGTACGTCGCGTTCGGGATCGGCATGACGTTCCAGGTCGCGGACACCGAGATCAACAATCAGATCATCCGGCGGACGGTCCTCGGCCATTCGCTGCTGGCGTACCTGTTCGGCGCCGTGATCCTCGCGGTGCTCATCAACGTGGTCGCCGCGATCTTCCAGTAGCGACCGTCATCGTGACCGCTTCGCCGGCGTCGGTGCCGGCGACGCGGAACCCGATGCGCTCGTAGAGCCGCCGAGCGGGGTTGTCGGCGCGCACGCTCAGCGACACGGAGTCGTACTGGCCGGCGGCGGCACCGACCAGCGCGCGCAGGAGCCGTTCGCCCAGGCCGCGGCGGCGGTGGGCCGGAAGCAGGGCGATCGCGAGCTCCGGAGTGTCGTCGTCGACATAGCCGTATCTCTTGGCGTCGCCGGTGAGGAGCCGCGCCCAGGCCGCTCCGACGGGTGTCCCTGCCTCGTCAGCGGCGACGACGCCGGCGTCGGTGCGAGCGCCCCAACCCTCGACATAGCGCGCGAGCTCGGGACGCCGGCGAAGCGCGGCCACGTCGGCCACGCCGTTCGCAGCCGCGTCCGCCGCCTCGTAGAGCATGACCCACAAGAAATCGACGTCGTCGGCCGTCGCCGGTCGGAGCAAGTACGCCACCAGCGTCAGTCTCGCGGGGACGGCCGTCGCCCATCTGGGTAGTGTCAACCGCAAGCGGCAGGGGGGAGTGACGCCGTGGAGCGCTTCTGGAGGCTCATCGCGGTCGAGCTCGGCAAGCACGCCGGGCTCGTATCCGTGATCGGGTTGCTCGTCACGTTGATCCTGGGCTTCGGGATCACGCGTCTCGAGTTCTCGACCGGGCAGGACAGCTACCTCAACAAGAGCGACACCGTCTACAAGGACAACGTCAAGTACCAGCGGCTCTTCGGCGGCCAGGCGATGCTCACCCTGGTCACCATGGACAAGGGCCACACCGTCAACGAACTGTTCACGCCGGAGAACCAGGCGAAGTGGCAGGCGCTCGAGGGTCAGCTCCACAAGGGCAAGGGCGTCGTCGGAGTCATCACCCCCCGCACGATCCTGCAGTTCAGCGACAGCCTGGTGCAGAGCCCGACGGGAGATCCCACGCAGAGCGTGGCCGGCCGGGCATTGCTGGACGCGACTGCACGGGACCCGTCACCGGAGGCCCAGGAGGCCCGCAGCGCCGACGCCGCCGCCACGCTGCAACGGCTGAACGCCATCCCCCAGGCGGAACGCACGCTCGACAACCCGGCCTGGATCGACTTCCTGCTCCACAACAACGAGGGCAAGATCCGCAAGGCGCTGCGCTCCTTCATCATCGACGACACGCACGCGCAGGTCGTCACCCGCCTCGTCGGCAACGCCTCGATCACGACCGAGGGTGAAGCCTCGGATCACGTCAAGGAGCAAGCAGGCAAGCTTCACTTCGACAATGCGTCGGTCATCACGACGGGCGCGCCGGTGCTGCTGAAGGACATCAACGACTACCTGACCGGCGGAATGCTGACGCTGGGCGCGATCGCCGTCGCGATCATGATCGTGATCCTCTTGGTGCTCTTCGACGTGCGCTGGCGATTGCTGCCGATGGCGGTGATCCTCATCGGGATCGTCTGGGCCTTCGGACTCGCGGGCTATCTCGGCATTCCGCTCACGATCGTCACGATCGCCGGCCTTCCGGTGATGCTCGGCATCGGGATCGACTACGCGATCCAAATGCACGCGCGGGTCGAGGAAGAGGTCGTCATCGACCGGGAGGCGCATCCCATCCAGGAGACGGCGCGCAACCTGTGCCCGGCGCTGATCGTCGTGACGTTCGACGCGATCTTCGCGTTTGCCGCGTTGCGCTTCGCGAAGGTGCCGATGTTGCGGCAGTTCGGCTTGCTGCTCGCCGTGGGCATCGCGGTGATCTGCCTCTGCAGCATCATCGTGCCACTCGCCATTCTCGGCATCCGCGAGTACAAGTCGCCGACCAAGGGCCGGGACTTTCGCACCGGCCCGCTCGGCCGTCTCGTGGTCTGGCTCGGCAGCCTGCCGGCCAGTGTGGCCGTCTACCTCACGCTCGCCAGCGTGATCATCTTCGCGGGCGGGATCCTGGTCGAAGGGAAGCTGGAGCTGCAGACCGACCCGATCAAGTGGGTCAACCAGGACTCGCAGGTGATCCACGACCTCAACACGCTCGATCGCCAGACAGGGTCCTCCAGCGAGCTCGGGATGTTCGTGCAGTCGAAGGACGTCTTCGACGACAAGACCGTCCAATTCATGGACAACTTCACGACCCAGCAGCTCGCCGAGCATCCCGAGACCCTGCTGACCGGCGCCGGCATCGTCACCACGGTGAGCGACATCGCCAACGACGTCCCCGGCGCGACGCATGTCGCGCCGACCGGAGAAGAGGTGCGCGCCGCCGACGGCGTCGCCCCCGCCGACGTCAAGAGGTCGTCCGTGAGCGCGAACCGTCAGGCGCTGAACCTCGTGTTCCGGACCGGCCCGAGCGAGCTCGAGCGGCGCGCCGCAGTCGTGCGTGAGATCCGGTCCACGGTCGAGCCGCCACCGGGGGTGAGCGCCACCCCGTCGGGGCTGGCCGTCGTGGGCGTAGGGCTGCTCGACAACCTCGAGGCGAACCGGGTCCTGCTGACCTACCTCGCCATCCTGTTCGTGTTCCTGTTCCTGAGCGTGCGGCTGCGCAGCGTCATCCGCTCACTGCTCTCCCTTGTCCCTGTGCTGATCGCCGTCGGGACGGCGTCTCTGGTCGCGTACGCGTTCAGTCTCAAGCTGAGCCCCGTCACCGCCGTCGGCGGACCCTTGGTCGTCGCCGCGTGTACGGAGTTCACGTCCCTGATCCTGCTGCGGTTCGTGGAGGAACGCCGGCGCGGCCTGACGCCGGAGGAGTCCGTCGAGGTGGCGGCGTCACGCACGGGTCGTGCGTTCATCGTGTCGGCGCTCACCGCGATCTCCGGCGTCGCCGTGATCGCGACGTCGTCGCTGCCGCTGCTGCGCGACTTCGGGATCATCGTCGCGATGAACGTCGCTGTGGCGCTGCTCAGCGCGCTGGTCGTGCTCCCGCCGATGCTCGTGTGGGCCGACCGCCGCAACTGGGTGTCGCGTGGTCTCGTGAAGCGAGAGATCCTGGAGCGCACCGCGGCCGGCAAGCCTCCGCCCGAACCCGAGCCCGCACCCGCCCCGGCGCCGTCGTAGCCCGGTCGTCAGCTCCGCGCGAGCCGGTACTCCCAGCCGGGCCGCCACACGAAGACCTCGTTGACGAGCTCTCCGAGCGGGACGCCGTTTAGGTAGTGGTCGAGCCCCCATCGGGTCGCGACGTGGCCGATGACGACCACACGGGCACCGTCCCAGCGCGGCGTCAGATCGCGCAGAAAGCTGCCGACGCGCGCGACAGCTTCACGCCAACTCTCCCCGCCCGGGAAGGGCTCGTCGAGATGGGCGGCTCGATCCTGGCCGTGCGCCTCCGCCGGCTCGGCGTTGCGTTCGCCGTAGTCGCACTCGCGCAGTCGCCAGTCGAGAAGGATCGGCACGCCG
>DATFXL010000049.1:0-2173 GCA_035316025.1 Acidimicrobiia bacterium | reverse complement strand
GAGCACGTGCTGCTCGCCCGGCAGGTGGGTGTCCCGTCGATCGTCGTCGCCCTCAACAAGGTGGACGCCGTCGACGACGAGGAGCTCCTCGACCTGGTGGAGCTGGAGGTGCGGGAGCTGCTCACGGAGTACGAGTTCCCCGGCGACGAGGTGCCGGTCGTCCGGGTGAGCGCTCTCAACGCGCTCGAAGGCGAGGCGGGTGCGGTCGAGCAGGTCGTCGAGCTGATGAACGCCGTCGACACCTACGTACCCGAGCCGGTGCGCGACCTCGACAAGCCTTACCTCATGCCGATCGAGGACGTCTTCTCGATCACCGGTCGCGGCACCGTCGTCACCGGCAAGGTGGAGCAAGGTGTGATCCACACCGGCGACGACGTCGAGATCGTCGGGATCAAGGACACCACCAAGACCGTCGTGACCGGGGTCGAGATGTTCCGCAAGCTCCTCGACGAGGGGCGGGCGGGCGACAACATCGGCGTGCTCCTGCGCGGCACCAAGAAGGAGGACGTCGAGCGCGGCCAGGTGCTGGCCAAGCCGGGCAGCATCACCCCGCACACGAACTTCCAGGCCCAGGTGTACGTCCTGACCAAGGACGAGGGTGGTCGGCACACGCCGTTCTTCAGCAACTACCGGCCGCAGTTCTACTTCCGCACGACCGACATCACCGGATCGATCGAGCTGCCCGACGGGGTGGAGATGGTGATGCCGGGCGACAACACCGAGATGACCGTCGAGCTGATCGCGCCGATCGCGATGGAAGAGGGCCTGCGGTTCGCGATCCGCGAGGGCGGCCGCACGGTCGGCGCCGGCCGCGTCACGAAGATCCTCAAGTAGGAGAGCCCAGTGGCAAGCGACAAGCGTGTGAAGGTGACGCTGGCGTGCGAGGTCTGCAAGCGGCGCAACTACATCACGATGAAGAACCGGACCAACGACCGCGAGCGCATCGAGATGAAGAAGTACTGCCGCTGGGACCGCCGCCACACGCTCCACAAGGAGACGCGGTAGCCCGGGCGCGTAACCCGGCACCGCCGGCAGGGGTCTGAATGACCACGGATCCAACCGCAGAGCTGAGGGCCGAGGTCGACCGGCTGGTCGACGCCGCGCGATCCGGCGACCGAGCGGCGTTCGACGAGTTGGTGCGGCGCACCTACGTCGACACCTACACCCTCGCAATGCGGCTGACGGCCAACGAGGAGGACGCACGCGACGTGGTCCAGGAGTCCTATCTCCGGGCCTGGAAGGGCATCAAGAGCTTCCGCGGCGACGCGCAGTTCTCCACCTGGATGTACCGCATCACGGCCAACGCCGCCGCCACGCTCGTGCAGAAGCGGCGCCGGCGCCGGACCGAGTCCCTCGAGCACGTCGAGGAGCCGATCGACGCCTCCCTCGAGGCGCAGCCGGAGGCGGCGGTCGAGTCGTCGGTTGGGCTCGAGGAGCTGGCGCGCGCCGTCGCCGCGCTGCCACCCAAGTTGCGGAGCATCGTGGTACTCAAGGACGTGTACGGCCTGTCGCACGAGGCCATCGCCGAGGATCTCGGGATCTCGGTCGCGGCGGCGAAGGTACGGCTCCACCGCGGGCGCAAGCGCCTGCGTGACGTGCTGTTCGAGGAAGGCGGGAGGTCCGCCCATGCGGTGTGAAGAGGTGGCGCGGCAGTTGCCCGAGACGGTCGAGGGCATGCCGGTCGACCTGGCCATGCAGACCCACATCGAGTCGTGCCTGCGGTGCCAGGCCGAGCTCGCCCGGTACCGCCGGATGCTGAGGGCCCTCCAGCAGCTCCGCACGCGCTTCCTCGAGCCGTCGCCGAGCCTGCTCGCCCAGACCCTCGCCGCGCTCGAGGAGGCCGGTGAGCGTCACGCGGTGCGCTCCCTTCTGTCGGGTCGCCGGCTCGCGTACGCCGGCGCCATCGGTGGGGCCGCGCTGGCGACCGCCGGGACCGCCGCCGCGCTGATCTTCGCCCGGTCCCGCCGCCGGGCCGCGGTCGCGTAGTTCGACCTGGCTGACGCCCTTCGAAGGGCCGCTGCTACGCTTGGCGTTCGGGCCCCCGCGCGCCCGGAGGGCAGTAGCTCAATTGGCAGAGCTCCGGTCTCCAAAACCGGCGGTTGGGGGTTCGAGTCCCTCCTGCCCTGCTCGCACAATCGATCGCCCGGCACCGAGGCGGTGACGTGAACCGACA
>DATFXL010000048.1:0-70253 GCA_035316025.1 Acidimicrobiia bacterium | reverse complement strand
ACCGTGGGCGTGGGCGGCGTCTTCGACGAGGAAGAGGCCGCGCCGCTCGCACACGGCGCGGATGGCGTCGACCTCGGGGGTGATCGCCCCGCCGATGTGCACGAGCATGACGCCGGCGGTGTCGTCGTCCAGCGCCGCTTCGACGGTGCCGGCCGAGAGCGCCAGCGTGTCGGGCGCCACGTCGGCGAGGCGCGGCGTGCCCCCCGCGTGCAGCACCGCCGCCGCCGACGCGAAGAACGTGTTGGCGGGGACCACGACCTCGCGTCCCTCGACGCCGATCGTCCGCAGGATGATCTCGAGCGCGCTCGTGCCGCTGCTCACGGCCACGGCGTAGGGAGCTTCGTGCCGGGCGCGGAAGCCTTCTTCGAGCTCGGTGGTGCGGGGACCGAGGGTCAGCGACCCGGTCCGCAGCGTCTCGTCGATCATGGCCAGGACCGCGGCCCGGTCGTCGTCGGAGAACACGATCCTCGCGGCGGGAACGTTCACTCGGCGGCCCTCAGCAGTCGCGGCGGATGGAATAGACGTCGTAGTGCTCGGCCCGTGCGAGGGGAGCAGCCCCGACGCGCTCGGCGCCGCAGGTTCGGCGCCCGGCGGCGGAGAGCTCCTCGAGCAGCGCGTGCTCGTTCGTCTTCCACCGCTTGTCGTAGCTGTCGTAGACGATCACGAAGTCGACGCGCCGCGTGCGGAGGAACTTCGAGTAGTCGTCGGTCGTCGGCCAGCTCTTGCGACCGATGCTCTCGGGGAAGAACTCGGAGTCCAGATGACCACCCCTGCGCACGATCTGGTACATGCCGATCTTGCCGTCGCCGGCTCGGATGATCCGGTACGTCTTGCCGGGCTCGAACTTCGGCGAGTTGATGAACCGCATCAAGTCGGTGTTGGGTTTGCGGTTCAGCGCTCCCCACGCGTACCGCGCCTGGAGCACGCCGCCGACGGCTGGGTTCAGCACGAGCGTCAACATGAACAGCGCGACGGGCAGCCACGACTTCTGGATCCGCTTCTGGAGGTGCTGGAACATGATGAGGAGGAAGGGGACCGCGAACACGAACGCACGCACGATGAGCGTGCCGAAGAAGTTGCTGACGATCACCCATCCCGAACTGTCGACGAAGACCGGCGACACGAACACGATCCAGGCCGCGGGCAGAGCAATGAGCAACGAGATGCCGTAGAAGCGGAGGAGCTGGCGTCGTTCGGGCTCCCAGCGCAATCGTCCGAGGACGAGACACAGGGCCAGGGGGAGCAGGACGGCGGGATGGGTGGCCTGGCCGATCCCGGCGAGGATGGCGGCCTCGACGTAGCGCTGCCGCCTCCAGCACCCGATCGCGGCCATGAGGAGCGCCGAGCTCCAGATGAAGGGCAGCTGCCCGGTGATCGGCGCGATCACGAGGGCCGGGTTCACGAGCGCGATCGCCGCCCACCAGCCGTGGCGGATCTCGGGGAAGGCCCAGAACATGGCGGCGACGAGCCCGAGGAAGCCGAGCACGAGCCAGAGCGTGACCACCCAGTCGCCGAGCAGGGGGTGGAGGAGCGCGGCGGTGAACCAGGGCAGGAAGCCGTACGGGAACGCGAACGCCTTGCCGTGCCCGATCACCGGCATGTGGAAGGGGATGCCGTGGCCTTCCCAGAACCGGTCGCTCACCCACCACACGTGTCCGTAGTTGCTGATCGAGTCGTGTGAGACGAACACGCGTTGGCGCAGGATCAGCGACAGGACGACCGCCCAGATGACGACGACGAGCGCCGCTACGATCTTGCCGGCTTGCGGTGTGCCTGCGTGCTCGACGGCGTTCGCCGGCGCTCCCGCCGTTCGAAGCCGGAGGCTCCTTGCGCCGAAAGGCCCTTGCAACTTCTCCTCCTCCGACGCTCCTGCCCGGCCGCGGCGCCCCAGTCGCTCGGACTGAGGAACGATAGCCGTGACGGGGCCTGAAACCCCGGCTCCCGGGCCCTGGCCCTCCGAGGCTTCAGACCCGCCCCCGCTGCGGGGGTTACGAGGCCTGGCGGCGACCGCTCTCGCCCTGCCCGCCGTCCCTGCCGTGGCCGCCGACCGGTCGCCGACCAGCCTCATCCTCGCCGCCGGCGCCGTCGGGGCCGCAGTGGTGGCGGCTCGATGGGTCGCCCGGCGGTCGGGCCGGCCCGGGGCGCCGCTCGCCGTCCTGGGTGGGCTGCTCGTGGCGGTGGCCGGCTGGCTGCTCCCGCAGTTCGACGTGGCGCCGACGACGGTGATCCTCGGCGTCGGCCTCGGGGTCGGGGTGGGGCTGGCCGGCGCCGGGATCGGGGCGGTGCAGGGCCGTGAGGCGATCGGCGGCGCCGGGCTCGGGATGGTGCTCCTGGCCCTGATCGTCGGCGTCGACGGGGTCCACGGCACCGCCTGGACGGGACTGATCGACGGCGTGGCCTTGGCCGGGATCGGCGTGGCCGGCAGGCTGCGCCCCGCCAGGGGGCGGCGGACGCCGGGCTCGGTGCGGGCGGCGGCGACCGTGGGCGTGGTGCTCGTGGGCGGGGTGACCTTCTGGGTCGGCGCCAACTCGCCGACCGTGACGTGGTTCGGATCGCAGGTCGCCCACGGGCCCCGGGACGTCCGGGAGGTGTCGTTCACCTTCGACGACGGTCCCGATGACCCGTACACGCTCCGTGTCGCCCGCATCCTCGACGAGCACGACGCCAAGGGGACGTTCTTCATGGTCGGGAAGGCGCTCGACCGCCGACCCGACATCGCCCGGGCGTTGCGCGCCGACGGTCATCTGCTCGGCAACCACTCGTTCCATCACGACTCCTGGCGGTGGCTCGATCCCCGCTATCCCGAGCTCGAGCGCACGCAGCAGGCGTTCCGGGATCGACTCGGGGTCTGCCCTACCTTCTACCGCGCACCCCACGGCCAGCACACGCCGTTCCTGGCGCACGTCGTCGGCGACCACGGCATGACCATGGTCGGCTGGGAGGTGTCGGCCGGGGACTGGAAGACGAAGGACGCCCAGCTCGTCGCGCGGCGCATCCTCGGCGGCGTCGAGCCGGGCTCGATCATCGTCCTGCACGACGGCCTCGACGGAAGCGTGACCGCCGACCGCTCGGTGCTCGTACGCGCCCTCCCGTTGATTCTCGACGGGCTCGAGCGCCGTGACCTCAAGCCGGTCCGCCTCGATGCCATGCTCAAAGAGCGCGGCTACGGCGACCACTGCTGAGGCGTGGTCCCGACGTGGGATGCGGTGTCAGCTGCGGAAACGGCGGCGCCGGCGGCGTGACGCCCGGTACGCGGCGACAGGGATCATCGCGAGGTCGATGGCCGCGTCCACCAGGCGCGTCCGCGATCGGAAGACCGGCACAGGAACCATCACATCGTTGCGGACCCGGTACCCGAGCCGGCACAGCACGACCGCCACCTCGACCGTCTCGCTGTACTTGTAGCCCTTGTAGTAGTCGAGCGCGTCGGAAAGGGCGGCGGCGCGAAAGATGCGGTAACCGGACTCGACGTCACGAAGGCGCTGACCCGCCCACAACGACGCCCACGCGCTCACGAGCCAGTTCCCGAAGCGCTTGTAGAGAGGGTACGTCAACAGGTCGCGCTGCACGATCAAGGCGTCGAGGTCGTCGGCGACGGCGATGTCGCGCAGCTCGTCGAGCACGCCGAGCTCGTGCTGGCCGTCGGCGTCGACGGTAAGGATCAGGTCGTCCTCTCCGATCTCACCCGTGCCGAGGCGCTGACGCAGGTCGGTGAAGGCGAGGTAGTACGCCGCCGACATGCCCTGGTTGTCGTCGAAGGACAGCAGCCACGCATTGTCCTGCTCGGGCAGCCACTTCTCGACGACCTCGCGCGTGTTGTCGGTGGAGCCGTCGTCCACGACGACGAGCTCGTCCACCAACGGATAGAGGCGTTCGAGGACCGCCTTGACCGTCGGCTCCTCGTTGTACGCGGGCACCACCGCGATTCGTCGCGGCGTCCGGCGCGGTGATTCGTGGTCGCGTCGCTGGTCGTTCACAAAGACCTGCCCTGTGGAGTCGTCGACTTCCGGTCGACTCTAGGCGACGCAGCGTGGTTACACAGGGCCTTCCGTTCCCGACAAGGCGTCAGCAACGACCCATCCAGGGCCCCTTGCCCCTCCACTGGTACAGCGTCCAGGCCATGTCGTCCTGGTCGTACTCGGAGGCGTTGCGAGGGTCCACCCCGACGAGCTCGCCGCGGCCTGCGTGGTTGGCGGTCCCGTTCCAGGTGCTCTGGTCGAACTGGTAGGCGCCGTAATAGGGGCCCGACGCGTTGTACGCCTGGTAGTTGCCGTGACTCTCGATCCCGCGGGTGCACACGAGGAACGGGTCGTTGTGGTGGGGATGCTCGCCGGGACGGGGCACGTAGTCGGTCAACGGTCCGAGGGTGGGAGAGGCCGGCGCGCCGGCAGCAGCGCGGCGCTTGTTCTGTGCCGTTATCAGCTCGGCGTTCAGCCGCTGTTCCTCGCCCTTGAGCTGCGCGACGAGGTCAGCCTGCTGGGCCTGCGCGTCCTTCAGGTCTCGCTGGCGTGCCTGGAGCCCGTCGCGCACCTTCCGGAACTGTCCAGCGGTGGTGTCGTCGCGCGCGTTGAGGTAATCGAGCATGACGGTCCGGCGCGCGCCGTCCATTCCCGGCGCTTCCTCTCCGAGCAGCACGGCGATGGGCGTGCCGGAGCGCTTGTACGCCTCGATCGCGCGCACCTGTGCGTCGCTGCGCAGCTCGGAGAAGCGCAGCTCGAGGGTCGTGATGTTCTGCTGGATGTGGAGGACCTCGTCGTCGACCTGATGCGACTTGGTCAGCGCGTCGAGGTAGGCGCTCGTGGCCTGATCGGCCTTGGCCTGGGCGTCGGCCACGTCCTGATCTGAGCCACCGCTCGGACCTTGTTGCGCCCCCGCGACGTTCGCGCCGGCGACGACGGCGGCGGCCAGGAGCGCGCTCACAACCACCTGCGCTCGCAACCGCGGTATGCGGCGACGCCGACGACCGGACAGCGCGTCGTCTCTCGTCGGTGTCCGAACGGTTCGCGTCACGGCCCTCCGCCTCATAGCCGTGCGGCGATGCCATGGGCATCGCGCGAATTCCGGCACGCTAGTGGCAGGGCGGCGGCGCGTGCACGTCCGCCCTCGCCGGGGGAATGCGCGTTCGCCCTCGCCTCAGTCGGCGCCGGCGGGGTCCAGATCCACCCGGATCGTGAGCAGGTGGGTGCCCACGGCCCGCACCATGAACCCGTTGACGGGGCGGCCGATGCGCTCCAGGCGGGCGCGGGGGTCGTCGTCAGGGAGGACGGTGGCGGTGCCAGTGCGCCAGCGCCGCCCGATCTTCACCCGTACGCGGGGGTTCGCCTCGAGATTGCGGACGTAGTTGGCCCGGTGCCCGTGCTCGGCGACGATCCAGAGCGTGTCCCCGTCGAGGCCGTTCCCGACCGGGTTCTGCCTCGGCCGGCCCGTCTTGCGGCCGGTGGTCTCGAGCAGGACGTGCGTGGACGGGACGAGCCCGAGCGCGAACAGCGCGCGCGCGGGCGGGTTCAACAGGTACTTCTGCGTGAAGCGGACGGCGCGGTCCTTCGCCGACGGCACGATCCCATCGAACCCGGCTCGCCGGGAAGCGTGCAAGCGCCTCGAAGAGGCCGACCTAGGGTGATGTGAGCATGTCGCTTCGTCGGTCACAGTCGCGCGACCCCCAGGCAGAAGAAGCCACCGAAGCGATTATCGAGGGGGATCTCGGGTTCCGGCGTGGCACCGCGCAGGCGGCCCTGCGCAACCGCGACTTCCGCATCTTCTGGGGCGGCACGTTCGCGTCGAACATCGGCACATGGATGCAGAATGTGCTCCTCGGCGCGTTCGGCTACGAGCTGACGGGCTCAGCGGTGTTCGTCGGGATCCTGTTCTTCGCCCAGCTCGGGCCGCTGCTGTTCATGTCGACGGTCGGGGGCGTCCTCGCCGACGTCGTCGACCGCCGCAAGCTCCTGATCATCACGCAGCTCGAACAGCTCGTCCTGTCGTTCGTGCTCGCCGGCCTGGCCGCGACGAGTAACCCATCGCGCGTCGGGCTCGTCGTCTGCGTCTTCGCGATCGGGGTCGGCAACTCGTTGAGCGCGCCGGCGATCGCGGCGATCCTGCCGACACTCGTGCCCCGGGCCGACCTGCCGGGAGCGGTGTCGCTGCAATCGGTGCAGATGAACCTCTCGCGCGTCATCGGGCCCGCGATCGGCGCCGTGATCTACTCGCAATTCAGCGCCGCGCCCGTCTTCGCCATCAACGCCGGGACGTACCTCTTCGCCGTGGCCGGGGTGATCTTCGCCCACTACGGGCAGTACGCGCCGGGCGAAGTGAAGGAGACCGGGCTCGCGCGCCTGCTGTCGGGCTTCCGTATCGCGGCGCGTGACCCGCTCATCCGCCGCATCCTCACCACTCTGGTGCTGTTCTCGTTCTTCTCGCTGACCTTCGTGGGTCTCATGCCTGCGATCGCAGCCGACAACTTCGGCATCCGTCCGAAGAGCGTCGAGTACGGGCTCCTCTATGCGACCTTCGGGCTGGGGGCGGCGTCCGGTGCGATCAGCGTCGGAACGGTGTTCGCCGGCCGATCGAAGGCGCCCATCCCGCGCGTCGGCCTCGTCGTCTTCGCCGGCCTGCTCACCGCCTTCGCGTTGTTGCGGACGGATGCGCCGGCGTACCCGCTGGCGTTCGTGCTCGGGTACTTCTACTTCCTCGTCATCACATCGCTGGCGACCGTGCTCCAGGAGAACGTGGACGACTCGATCCGCGGGCGGATCATGGCGTTGTGGATCATGGGGTTCGGCGGGATCGTGCCCGTCGGGGTACTCGTGGGCGGTTTCGTCGCCAACGCCACCAGCGTCACGCTGCTGCTGCTGATCGGGGCTGCAGCCGCGCTGTTGTTGGCGCCGTACGCCAAGCTGGACAATCTCGTCGGGTCGTCAAGGTCGAGCTGAGGGGGAGCGATGTACGAATGGAGCGAAGAGCACGCCATGGTGCGCGACGCGGTGCGCCAGTTCGTCGACAACGAGATCCGGCCGCAGCGCGACGAGCTCGAGTTCGGCGAGACCGCTCCGTACGACGTGCTCCGCAAGATGTTCCAGACCTTCGGGCTGGATGCGCTCGCCCGTGAGCAGTTCAAGAAGCGCATTGAACGCGAGCGGGCGGCGGCGGAGGGGAGTGCCACGGCATCGGACGACGAGGAGCGCCCGTCCGGCGGTGGCGGCGCCATGTTCATGATCCCGATCATCGAGCTCTCCCGCTGCTCGCCGGGCATGGTGACCGCGATGGGTGTGAGCGTCGGGCTGACCCCCGCCGCCATCATGGGCAAGGGCACGATCGAGCAGAAGGAACGGTGGGCGCTCGACCTCCTGACGCTCGACAAGATCGGTGCGTGGGCGATCACGGAGCCGAACTCGGGTTCCGACGCGTTCGGTGGCATGCAGTCGACCGCACGCCGCGACGGCGACGAGTACGTCCTCAACGGCTCGAAGACCTTCATCACCAATGGCCCCTACGCGGACACCACCGTGTTCATCTGCAAGCTCGACGAGGGCAACGAACCCGAGGACCGTAAGGTGCTCCACTTCGTGCTCGACAGTGGCCTCCCCGGGTTCGAGCAGAGCAAGCCACTGCGCAAGATGGGGCTGCACTCGTCGCCGACGGGTCAGCTGTTCCTCACCGACGTGCGGGTAGGGCGGGACCGGCTGCTCGGTGAGACCGAGGAGGTGTCGTCCGGCGGCGGCCGCGACGCCGCCAAGGCGACGTTCACGATGGAGCGGACGGGCGTCGCGGCGATGGCGCTCGGCATCGTCGAACGGTGCCTCGAGCTGAGCCTCGCCTACGCGAAGGAGCGCGTGCAGTTCGGCAAGCCGATCGCCGAATACCAGCTCATCCAGCTCAAGCTGGCGCGCATGGAGGTCGCCCGGCTCAACCTCCAGAACCTCGTGTTCCGCCAGATCGAGATGCAGGCGGCGGGTCACCACATGACGCTCGCCGAAGCGTCGGCGTGCAAGCTGTACGGCGCGCAAGCGGCGATCGAAGTGGCGCTCGAAGCCGTCCAGCTCTTCGGCGGCAACGGGTACATGGCCGAGTACGAGGTCGAGCAGCTCGCGCGCGACGCCAAGGTCCTCCAGATCTACGCCGGCACCGACGAGATCCAAGTAGGTCAGATCGCGCGGAGCTTGTTGGGCTGACGCCGTCGCCGCCGTTGTCACGAAGACGCGATCTATGACCGCGGAACGGTGACAACGCTCGTGGGAAGCTTGTGATCGTGCCTGTCGAACCACCGCCGACGCCCTGGCAGCTCCCGCCGGCAGAAGCGGCCGACGAAACCGAGATCGCCGGCGTCGGCGCCGATCTGGAGCCGGGAACGCTGTTGGCCGCTTATCGCACCGGCCTGTTCCCGATGCGGGTCGGTCGCGGAGGACCGGTCGCGTGGTGGTCGCCGGATCCTCGCGGCATCCTGCCGCTCGACGGCTTCCACGAGAGCCGGTCGCTGCGGCGTGCACGCCGGAGGTTCGAGATCTCGGTCGACCACGGGTTCGAGGACGTCATGCGGTCGTGCGCCGACCCGCATCGTCCCCACGGGTGGATCGACGACGACTTCGTCGACGCGTACACGACGCTGCACCGGCTGGGCTGGGCGCACAGCGTCGAGGCGTGGTCGGCCGGCGGCGTCCTCGCCGGCGGCGTGTACGGGGTCGCGATCGGGGGGCTCTTCGCCGCCGAGTCGATGTTCCACCGCGTCACCGACGCCGGCAAGGCCGCGCTCGCTGCGCTCGTCGACCTCCTGCGTGACGGCAGCCCATCCGTGCTCGACGTCCAGTGGACGACGCCCCACCTCGCATCGCTCGGCGCCGTCGACGTCCCCCGCCCGAAGTACCTCGAGCTCCTCGCCGAGGCCCTCACGCGAGCCGGCCCGCGGTGGTAGCGGTGGCCAGCGTCGTCGAGCGGTACCTGGACGCGATCATCGGCCACGACTGGGACGCGCTCGCTGCCTGCCTCAGCGACGACGGCTTCACCCGTGTCGGACCGTGGGGCGACGAGTACGCCGACAAGGGCCGCTACCTCGCCTTCATCGCCGAGCTGATGCCGAGGTTGCCCGGCTACGAGATGCGCGTCGACCGTGTGACGTACTCGGGCGACGGTCGCCTGGCGGTCGTCGAGCTCACCGAGACCGTCGACGTGGACGGCTCGCGCCACCCCACGCCCGAGGCGCTCGTGTTCGACCTCGACGCGGCCGGTCGCATCGTGCGCATCCAGGTATTCATCCAGACTCTCGGCGTCGAGCCGAGAAACCTGCCCTAGAAACGGATCACCCGGCGGCCCGGTCCTTGGCCACCTCGTCGAAGGTCTCGTACTCCTCACCGGTGTCGGCCGCGTCCTCGAACTGGATGACGCCGATGTCGGTGAAGCGGTCGCGCAGCCAGCCGTCGCCCGCGTCGAGCAGTCCGAGCTTCTTGCAGTTGGGGACGATCTTCGAGAACAACGCGACCTGGAACGGGTTATTGCGCATCCGGCGCATTCCCAGCAGGAACTCGGTGACCGTCCGCCGGTCGACGCCCATCGCCTCCCACACGCGGTGCATCATCAGCCGGTCGCGCATTCGGAGCGCGGCTTCGAACGCGAACTCCTGTCGCTCGCGCAACTCGGTGGCGCTCAGGCCCGCGTAGTACTCCTGGAGGGACAGGACGCCGAACGCGACGTGCCGGGCCTCGTCGGCCATCACGTAGCGCAACAGCTTCTTGAGCAGCGGCTCCTCAGTCACCTGGTGCATGAAACCGAACGCGGCGAGCGCGAGGCCCTCGACCATGATCTGCATGCCCATGTAGGTCATGTCCCAGCGCGGATCGCCGATGATGTCGTCGATCAGCAGCTGCAGCGCCGGGTTGACCGGATAGTGGCCCTCGAGCTTCGTGTCGAGGTAACGCGAGAACACCTCGACATGCCGGGCCTCGTCCATCACCTGAGTGGCGGCGTAGTACTTGGCGTCGATCCATGGCGTCGTGTTGACGATCTTCGCCGTGCAGATCAGCGCGCCCTGCTCGCCGTGCAGGAACTGGCTCATCCGCCAGTTGAGGGCTTCGACCTGGAAGCGGGTCCATTCCTTCGGGCCCCAGCTCGCGACCGGCGATCCGGGCAGCTCCGCCATGCGCTGCTGGAACATCGCCGCCGCCGGCGCCATCTCCAGCGCGACGCGCTCCGGGTCCACCGGCGTCGACCAGTCGAGGTCGCTCGAGCCGTTCCACTGCGAGGTCTTCGCCTTCTCGTACAGCTTCGCCAGGCCGGGACGCGCCCGCTCGTAGTCCCAGGTGAAGATGGCCTCGCCACGCGCCGGCGTCGGGTGCACCACCTCGCCGAAGTCGATGCTGTCGTCGGCGAGGATGGCTTCGACGTTGTCGACGTCGTCGCGGCCGAGGAACTGCGGTTGCGTCTCCACCATTGGTGCCTCCGGTGGACGTTCAGGTATGGACACTTCGGTGTCGAGGGTAGCCTTCGTGTCGTGGAGCGCCTGCTCGTGTACCACAACCCGAGCTGCAGCAAGTCCCGCGGTGCGCTCGAGATCCTCGACGAACACGGCGTCGACCACGACGTCGTCGAGTACCTACGGGCGCCTCCCGATCGGGCGGCGCTGGAGCGGATCGTCGACGCCGTCGACGTGCCGCCGAGCGAGATCGTCCGTCACGACGGGCGATTCGACGAGCTCGGGCTGGCGGCGTCGGACTACACGACGAAGAAAGCCGTGATCGAGCTGTTGCTCGACCACCCCGAGCTGATGCAGCGACCGGTCATCTTCCGGGGCGAGCGTGCCGTCGTCGCTCGGCCCTCCGAGAAGGTGCTCGACCTCCTCGACTGAACTCGACGAAAGGGAACAGACCGTGGCCGTGCTCACCGAGGACCTGGTCCGGGGGGAAGTCCGCCGCTGGCTGGACGAGAGCTGGGATCCCGACCTCACGCTGGTGGAATGGTGGGAGCGTCTGTGCGAGTCGGGTTGGGGCGCGCCCACCTGGCCCGAGCAGTGGTTCGGAAAGGGTCTCCCGCGCGAGCTCGCCGGCGTCGTGAACGAGGAGCTGCGTTCCGCCGGGGCGATCGGCCCGCCCTCGGGTCTCGGGATGTTGCTGGCGGGCCCGACGATCCTCGTGCACGGAACCGACGAGCAGCGCGAGCGGTACCTGCGGCCGATCCTGAACGGGCAGGAAGCCTGGTGCCAACTGTTCAGCGAGCCGGGCGCCGGCTCCGACCTCGCGAGCCTCCAGACGCGCGCCGAGCGCGACGGCGACGAGTGGATCGTGAACGGGCAGAAGGTGTGGACCTCAGGCGGGCAGACCGCCGACCTCGGAATGCTCGTCGCGCGCACCGATCCCGATGCGCCCAAGCACAAGGGCATCTCGTACTTCGCCATCGAGATGGACCAGCCGGGCGTCGAGGTGCGGCCACTGAGGGAGATGACGGGCCGGTCGTTGTTCAGCGAGGTCTTCTTCTCGGACGCGCGTGTGAACCAGGCGGCGATAATTGGTGAGTTGAACGGCGGCTGGGCGGTCGCCAACACCACGCTCGCGAACGAGCGCGCCGGCCTCGGTAGCGGTGGCACCGGTGCCGTCGGCGGCGCGATGCCGGGCAAGAAGGCCAAGCAGCTCGAACGCCGCGTCGGCGATCTCGTCGCGGGACGCGGACGGGACCGCGCCGAGCGCGCCGTCGCCGGTCGCCAGTCGAACTTGCTCGAGAAGCTGGCGAAGGACGTCGGGCGCGACCAGGACCCGAACATCCGCCAGCGGCTTGCCGAGCTGCACATCCTCAACGAGGTGGGTCGGTACACCGCGCTACGTGTCAAGGCGGCCAAGGCGTCGGGGCGTGGCCCGGGCCCGGAAGCGAACACGGCCAAATTGCTCATGAGCCGGATCACCCGCCTGGCGCGCGACCTGGGGCTCGAGATCCTCGGCGCGGACGGGATGCTCATGGGCCCCGACACCCCGGGCGGCGGGGTGGCCCAGGAACTGGCGCTGTTCGCGCCGGCGGTCTCGATCTACGGCGGCAGCGACGAGGTGCAAAAGAACATCATCGGTGAGCGGGTGCTCGGGCTGCCCAAGGAGCCAGACGCCGACCGCGTCAAGACCATGCCCTTCCGCGAGCTGAAGGTCGGGACGCAACGCGCCGCGAGCTGACGCGGCGCAAGACATGAAGCTACGCATCGCGCTCACGATCTCGGGCGCGGTCGCACTCGGGGCCTATGAGGGCGGTGCCCTGGCCGCGTTGCTGTGCGCGATCAAGGAGCTCTGCGGCGGCGACGATCCCGCCGTGCGCGTCGACGCCATCGGCGGCGCGTCGGCCGGGTCGATCACAGGGTTGCTCGCGGCGCGATGCCTGCTGGAGGGGATCGACCCCGTCTACGTGATGCGCGAAGCGTGGGTCGAACGTGACTCGCTCTCGGCGATGCGCACCGACGCGCCCGACGAGCCGCTGTCGCTCGACGCCCTGCGGCGGGCTTCGGTCGACCTCCTCGATCCCCGCGATCCCTTTGGGCGTCCGGCCCGTCGCGTCGGCGCGGGTCAGCGGGTGCCGATCCGGATGGTGATGGCGCTGGCGTCGCTACGCGGCCTCGAATATCGGGTTCCGAGCCTCTCGGCCCGCCGGCCGGTTCGGGCAACGACGTCGCTCGACTGGGCGATGTTCACGCTCTCGGGCGGCCAGCCGATGCGCGAGCTGACGGAGCCGCGGCACGCATCGCCAACCGACGTGGCGTTGGCGTCGGCCGCCAACGCGTTGGCGTTCCGGCCCATGCTGCTCGACCGCGGTCGCGACGAGGACGGCTACCGGGCGCGCGGCATCGTGAACTTCCCGACGTCGAAGCAGCTCTGGTACACGGACGGCGGCATTCTCGACAGCGAGCCGCTGACGCGCACGCTGGACCTTGTACGCGAGGTCGACCGAGACTCGTCGCCCGACGTGCGACGGATCCAGGTGCTCGTCCACCCCAACCCGACCGGCGCCCCCACAGGGACGGCGTGGGCCGACCCGCAAAATCCGCCGACGTGGCTCGCGACGCTGTTGCGGGCGCGCGACCTCCAGCGCACCCAATCGGTGTACGACGACCTGCTGCATCTCGAGCAGATCAACACCCGGCTCGACTGGACCGGACGCCTGTTCGAGGAGATCGGGCCCGTCCTCGATGATCTCGACGCCGACACAGGCGCCCGACTTCGCGACGCGCTGATGCGGGCGAGCGGCGTCATCGAGGGACAACGGCGGGCGTTGCGCGCGCACGAGAAGGATCCGGCGGCGGCCGCGCCCGAGCCGATCGCCGACAAGCCCACGACCGAGCTGCTGCGCGACGTCGTCGCAGAGATCGCGGGGATCGCGGGCAAAGAGCGCATCATGCTCGAGGTCGTCTCGCCACTTCTGCTGCCCGAGGCGAAGGCCACGCCCGTGGTACAGATGCTCGCCGGCGAGTTCCTTTTCCACTTCGGGGGGTTCCTGTCGCGCGAGCTGCGCACAAGCGACTTCGACCTTGGGTACCGCAGCACGCTCGAGTGGCTGCGCGCCGGCGCACTCAGCGAGAGCGGCCTGTCCGCCGAGATCGAGGAGCAAGCAATCGCCCGCGCCGAGGAAGAGCACCGACCGGGCGATCAGTGGCGGAGGTCGGGCCGCGCCGCGTTCCAAGACCTGGCGGCCCGCGAACGGCTGGCGCTCCTGTCTGTGTTCGCGCACATCTCTCGCGTTGTCGCCCACGACCTGCGCCACCGCCGCCCGCAATGATGCGCGCACAGGGTGCCGATACGTCGGATCCTTCGACACGCGGGGGCGCGTGGTGAAGCACGAGTTCTATCCGCGGCCCGAGCAGGGCCGGCAGTTCGTGGGACGTCGGCGTGTCCGCCTCGGCGACGTGAACCGCTCCAACCGGCTCCGCCTCGACGCCGTAGCCCGCTATCTGCAGGACGTCGCCTCCGACGACGTCGACGACCTCGACGACCCCAGGGTCGACGGTGCATGGGTGTTGCGGCGCACCGCGCTGTCGCTCGGCGAGTTGCCCAGGTACCGCGACGACGTCGAGCTGACCACCTTCTGCAGCGGAACCGGCTCGCGGTGGGCGGAACGTCGAACGATTCTCGTGGCGGGCGCCGCGCCCGTGGCGGAGGCGGTCGCGATCTGGGTGTACGTGGACCGTGCTGGTCGACCGGCCCGGCTGGGAGAGTGGTTCCTGGAGCACTACGGCGAAGCGGCCGCCGGTCGGAAGGTCAGCGGGCGTTTGCACCTCCCGCCGCCACCGGCCGGCGCGCGCGCGCGACCGTGGCCGATTCGCGCGAGCGATTTCGACCTGTTGCGTCACGTGAACAACGCCGCGTACTGGTACGCGGTGGAGGACGAGATGGCGCGCCTCGTGCCCGGACGCGTCCCGTCGAGGGCGGCGCTCGAGCACCGCGTTGCCATCGAGCCCGACGATCAGGTCGAGGTGCGCTCGACGGTCGACGGCGACACCCTGATGGTGTGGCTGTTGGCGGGCGGTGAGCCCCGCTCCGCGGCGCAGGTGCGGCTGGGGTGACGCGTCCTCGGAGACGCCCCCCGATAAGCTGACTCGCCCTTGGACGAGTCTCTCCTGACTTCCTTCTCCGGTCAGCGGTGCCTGGTGACCGGCGGGCTGGGCTTCATCGGCTCCAATGTTGCCCTGGCTCTCTCGAGCGGCGGAGCCCATGTCACCGTCGTCGACGCGCTCGTCCCCACCCATGGCGGCGACCGGCGGAACCTCGAGGACGCGCCCGGCGTGATCGAGGTGATCGAGGCTCCGGTGGACGATGTCGGTGCCGTGCGCGACGCCGCCGACGCCGCCGACGTGGTCTTCAATCTGGCGGGTCAAGTGAGCCACGTCGAGTCGATGGCGCGCCCCCGCTTCGATCTCGAGGTCAATACCGCTAGTCAGCTCGGCTTTCTCGAGGTCCTGCGCGACGTCGGCTCGACCGCGGTCGTCGTCTACACGTCGACGCGCCAGATCTTCGGCCACCCGCGTTACCTACCGGTCGACGAGGACCACCCAGTCTCGCCGGTGGACGTGAACGGGATCAGTAAGTCGGCGACAGAGCAGCTGCATCTGCTCTACGGGGAGCTGTACGGCATCAGAGCGAGTTCGGTCCGGCTCACCAACGTGTACGGCCCGCGGCAGCGCTTGCGCGACGACCTGCAGGGCTTCTTGCCGATCTTCGTGCGTCGCGCGCTGTCGGGCGAGTCGATCACGGTCTTCGGCGAGGGAGCGCAGGAGCGTGACTGCCTCTACGTCGACGACGTCGTCGAGTGTCTCTTGCTGACGGCGAGGTCGGAGGAGGCGCCGGGGGAGGTGTTCAACGTCGGCAACGACGAGCGCCTCTCACTTCGCTCGATCGCCGAGACCATCGTGGCCGCCGCCGGCTCGGGATCGATCGAAACGGTGCCGTGGCCACACGACCGCGATGCCATCGACATCGGCTCCTATTACGGCGACTCGTCGAAGGCGAAGCGCCTCCTCGGGTGGGAGCCCCGCACACCGTTCGCCGAGGGGATCGCGAAGACGATCGAGTTCTACCGGACGCATCGCTCGCGATACCTGTGACCACGATGACGGCTCGACCACCTGTGCTCGACCTGGCGCGTCGCGCCGCTTCGCTGCAACCCGAGCTCGCGAACGCGGTGGACCGGGTGCTGCGGTCGGGGAAGTTCCTGCTCGGCCCCGAGACGGAGACGTTCGAGACGGAGTTCGCTGCATTCTGCGGTCGGCGCCACGCGGTCGCCGTCGCGTCCGGGACCGAAGCGCTGCGCCTGGCGCTGCTGGCACTCGGCATCGGTGCGAGCGACGAGGTCGTCGTACCGGCGATGACCGCCGTGCCGACGGCGGCCGCGGTGTGCGCGACGGGCGCGACGCCGGTCATCGTCGACGTCGAACGCGACACCGCACTGTTGGACCCAGCCCGGGCGCGGGCTGCGATCACCGAGCGGACCCGGGCCGTGATCCCCGTGCACCTGTACGGACGCCCAGCCGCGGTGCCGGACCTCGGGGTGACGACGCTCGAGGACGCTGCGCAGGCTCACGGTGCGCTCGACGAGCACGCGCGGTCGGCAGCGGTCGCGTACAGCTTCTACCCGACGAAGAACCTGGGCGGCGTCGGCGATGGCGGCGCCATTGTGACCGACGACGCCGACCTCGCTGCGCAGGTCCGGTTGCTGCGGGCCCACGGTCTCACGAGCGGGTACGAGCACACCGTGGTGGCCGGCAATTCGCGGCTGTCGGAGATCGAGGCGGCCGTACTGCGCATCGAGCTACGGCGGCTCCCGGAGTGGAACGCGCGCCGGAGGGCCATTGTGCAGGCCTACCGGGACGCGGCACCGGCGATGCGCTGGCAGGCGTCACACGAGCGGCACGTGTACCACCTGTGCGTCGCGCGCGTGGACGACCGGGACGAGTTCCGTGCGCGAATGCCGTTCGACACCGGGGTCCACTACCCGAGGGCCCTGACTCAGCAGCCCGCGTACCGCCCGTTCGTGCGAGATCCGTGCCCCGAAGCGGAGTCCTGGGCGGCGGAGTGCATCTCGCTACCCTGCTTCCCCGAGATGACCGACGACGAGATCGAGCTGGTGTGCCGCGCTCTCCGGTGAACCCGGCGGTGCAGTCCGTTTCGGCGTTCTTCCCTTGCTACAACGACGAGGCGACCATCGGTGCCATGGTCGACGCGGCCGCCGCCACCCTCGACCGGGTCGGCGCCGACGGCGAGATCATCGTCGTCAACGACGGCTCGAGCGACGGGTCCGAACGCGTCCTCAAGGATTTCACGCAGACAGAGCCGCGGCTGCGTGTCGTCACGCACGAGCACAACCGGGGCTACGGCGGCGCGCTGCTCTCCGGATTCGGGTCGGCGACGAAGCAATGGGTCTTCTACACCGACGGTGACGGCCAGTTCGACCCGACCGAGCTCGAGCTCCTCGTCGCTCGAGCGGCCGATGACGTCGACGTCGTGCAGGCCTACAAGCTGAATCGGGCCGACAACCTCGCGCGGCGAGCGATCGGTCGGATCTACCACAGGTTCGTGTCGCTCGTGTTCGGGCTGCACGTCCGTGACACCGACTGCGACTTCCGCCTCATGCGGCGATCGATGCTCGAGCGCGTCCGGCTGGAGAAGACGACGGGTGTGATCTGCGTCGAGCTCGTGCGCTCGCTCCAGGACGCCGACGCCCGATTCGTCGAAGTCGGTGTCCATCACTATCCGCGCGTGCACGGCCGGTCGCAGTTCTTCAAGTTGTCGAGCGTTGCCCGCACGTTGTGGGACCTGGCCAAGCTCTGGGTGCAGCTGGTGTTGTTGCGCCGGGGGAGGGGTGGGCCCGAAGGGGCGCGCTAGTCGCGGGTCGCGACGACGGCGACGGATGTCCCGACGGGGACGTCGTGACGGATCAGCCAGCGGCGCTCCGCACCCGCGAGCGGCGCGAACACCTGGTCGAGCGCGCGCCGGTCGACGTCGGAGCCCGCGCCCCGGGGCGGGTTGGTTCCTCGGCGCTCGACGACGGCCAGCACGGCTGCCGGCGGGGCGAGGAACGAGTAGGCGTAGGTCGCTCGCCGCACGCGTAGCCCACTCAGTGCCGCGAGGCGAGCGAGCTCGTGGCGCCGGTAACGGCGCCGGCCGTGCACGGTCACGTCATGGCCACGCCGCAGCGATTCGAACGCCGGCTCGAGCAGCAGCATTGCACCGCCGCTGCGCACCACCCGCGCGAGCTCGCCGAGGGCGGCGACGTCGTCGTGCACCGTGTACAGCAACGTGATGCCGACGGCCACGTCGAACGCCGCGTCCTCGAACGGGAGCTGCTCGGCGCTGGCCCGTACCGGCGTCGTCTCCGGGCGGCGGGCGCGCACGAACTCGAGCGCCTCTTGGGCGACGTCTACGCCGACCACCCGTCCGTGACTCCGCAGCCACGCGCCGTTCCCGCCGGGGCCGCATCCGGCGTCGAGGATGCGCTGGTCGTTCGCGAGCCAGGGGCGCAGGAGGTCGGCCATCAGGGCGCGGGTGTTGCGGTACCACCAATGGTGGTCTTCAGCGGCGGCGATGCGCTGGTACTCCTCGACCTCCATCAGCCGATGATCGTCTCTTCCTTGTCGGTGAGGAGCCAGAGGAGGTGGTCGCGGTCGAGGAATCGCTCCTCGTCCGGGTAGATGAGCTCGCGGTAGGCGGGCTCTGCGATCATGTCGTAGAAGGCCTGCACCGACGGATACCACTCGACCGCGGTGCCGTCGAAGTCTGAGGCTCCTGGACGTGCGTAGTCGGCCGGCGCGCGGTGGTTGCGCTCGTAGCGCACGAAGTAGCGGGCGATCGAGGGCGTGTCGCAGTTCAGCGGGCTGTGCACGGTCCGCCAGTGACGATGGAAGTCATCGATCGGCATGCCCGGCCGCCGCTTCACCATGCAGACGAGCTTGACGACCGGTTCGTCGCGCTCCGCCGGGCCCGGGATCACGACCTCCTCCTCTTCGGTCAAGATCCACGCGAGCCCGTCGAGGTCGAGAAGGGCGCGCTCGTCGGGCGCGACGTGGGCCTGGTACTCCGGATCGGCGACCATGGCCACGAAGTCGTCCATCGACGCGAACCATTGGATGGCGACGCCGTCGAAGTCGCCGCCGCGCTCGTAGTCCTCGGCGCAGCGGTGGTTCTGCTCGTACCGCTCGACGCGATCGGCGACGCCCGGCGTCTCGCGGATCAGGCGGGCGTGCTGTCCTCGCCAGTGGTCGTGGAACTGGTCGACCGAGAGCCAGGGGTTGCGCTTCACGAAGCAGATGAGCTTGATCACGGGTTGCCCAATTTCACTCCAGGGGCTATCTTCACACCTACTGTGAAAGACCCCGAACTCGTGAAGGTCCAAGGAAGACTCGGGCCCGAGGCCCTGCGGATCCTACGTGACGTCCCGGTCGTGGCCGTCGAGCCGCGTACCGCCGAGGACGGCGGGGATCCGGGGGACGCCGTCCTGTGCCGCGGCCGGGTGGCCGAGCCGGTTGCCCTGACGGTGCGGCGGGCTGCGAACGCCGCCACCGCTCGTCAGCTCGCACGGACGGCAGCGGCCGTCCCCGACCGCAATCTCCTGCTCGTCGCGGTGGCGACGACCGCCGAGGCGCGCGAGATCCTCGAGCGCCACGGGGTGGCGATGGTCGACGGTCTCGGCAACGCCCACATCGACCTCCCGGGCCTCGTGCTCCACACCCAGGGGCGGGCGCGACCGCGAGGGGGCGGGTCGGCGCGGGGCCAGGCCCGGCTGGCCGGCAAGGCGGGCGTGACGGCGCAGGCGTTGCTCCTCGACCCCGAGCGAGGCTGGAAGGTGCAGGACCTCGCCGGCGACGCGGACGTGTCGATCGGTCTCGCGCATCGCGTGCTCGCACGTCTGCACGAGGAAGGGCTGGTCACCGCGGACGGCGCCGGACCCCGGCGAGTGCGTCACCTCGTCGATCCCAGCGCCTTGCTCGACTTGTGGGCGGAGGAGAACATCGACCGCGGCGTACGTCGCGCCCGTGCGTTCCGGCTGGCGCGGGACCCGCGCCGCCTCGCGGGCGCGGTGAGCGCCGCCTTGGATGCCGCCGGGATCGGCCACGCCGTCACCGGGGCCGGGGCGGCGGCGCTCGTCGCGCCGTTCGTCACCGCCGTGCCCGTCACCGAGGTCTGGATCGAGTCGCTGGTCTCACTCGACAGCGCCGTCGCGGCCGCCGGCGCCGAGGTCGTCGATGCGGGCGCCAACCTCGTGCTCGTGCAAGGCAGCGGGGACGAACCGCTGGCGTTCCGGCGGCAGGCCGAGGACACGTGGATCGTCAACCCGGTCAGGCTGTTCTCCGACCTTCGGCGTGACCCGCGCCGGGGCAGGGAGCAAGCCGACAGTCTCCGACAGGAGGTCATCGGGTTTTGAGCCGAGGTCATTTCACGGACTACGACGAGGCGACGACGGCACGATGCGAGCGCGCGCTCGTCACGCTCCTGGGCGACCTCGGTCCGTGGCGCGAGCGCATCTACCTTGTCGGTGGTCTCGCGCCGCGGTATCTCGTCGGCGAGCTCGCGCCTGGCGCCCGGGCCCACGTGGGCACGACCGACGTCGACCTCGTCATCGGCCTGGCCCTCGGCGACGCCACGCCGGACACGTACCGCACGCTCCAGGACAACCTCGAGAAGTCGCACTTCGATCCGAAGGAGCCGGGATTCCGGTGGACGCGCGAAGTCGAGGGCGTCAAGGTCGCCGTCGAGTTCTTGTGCGAGACGGAGGCGGTCCCCGCCGGCGTCGTGTTCCGGCCGAAGGCGGGTTCCACCGGCTCCCGCGTCGGAGCCTTCAACGTGCGCGGCGCGAATCTCGTCGGCTACGACTATGTCGAGCGCGAGCTCGAAGGCCAGCGTCTCGACGGCGGCGGCCACTCGAAGGTGACGGTGAGGGTCGCGAGCGTGCTCGCCTATACGGTCCTCAAGATCCTGGCGTTCCAGGATCGTCACGAGAACAAGGACTCGTACGACCTCGTGTTCTGCCTCCTCCATTACGGCGACGGTCCGGACGCTGCCGGGACGGAAGCTGCGAACAGCGCCGTCGCTCGCGATCCGGAGGTGACGGACGCGCTCGCCCTGCTCGCGGAACGCTTCCAGGACGTGGACCAGGACGGTCCCACGGCGTACGCGACGTTCCTCGCCGAGCCCGGCGACGACGACGAGGCGGCGCGGCTCCGCCGCGAGGCAGTAGCGACCGTGCGCGCGTTCCTCGACACATTCCACGCTGCGCTCGGCGAGGGGTAGCGTCCCCACCAGCCATGGAGAAGCTCGTCTACGCGCTCTGGGACGTCCCCGAGGGGCTCGTCGAGCGCGTCGGATCGGAGCTGCTCGGGCTTGGTCCGCACGCGCTGACGATCAATGTCGTGGACCCCTCCGTCGACATGAGCGCGACCGTCGCGGTGCCGGACAACGGCATCGCCGCCACCGTGGGGCTTTGGCTCGACTCGCTCGACGACCGTGGGCCGTTCGAGGGCGTCCTCGGCGGAGCCGCGAGCCGAATGGCCGGCTATCTCGTCACCGAGTCGGTCCCGCTCGCGTACGAGCGGCGTACGTGGCCCGACGGCGAACGCTCCCCGGGTGTGAAGCAGATCACCATGTTCGACAAGCGGGCCGGCATCGACGACGCCCAATTCTTCGCTCGATGGCACGGCTCGCACACGCCGTTGACGTTCGAGGTGCACCCCGTCTGCTTGTACGTGCGGCACGCGATCGCTCGCCCGGTGACCGACGGCGCCCCCCGGTGGCGGGGCATTGTGGAGGAGGGACTGCGCGAGGTCGAGGACCTGACGGATCCGATGCGCTACTTCAGCGCCGGCGGATCTGCCGACACGCTCGAGCACAACGTGAAACGGGTCATGGACGACGTGTCCTCGTTCCTCGACCTCGACTCGGTCGAGTCCTACCCGGCGGCCGAGTACATCCTGCGCACCCTGCCGGCGTGATGGAGCGCTCGTGAGCGCGCTCGACGGCAAGGCCGCGCTCGTCACGGGCGGCGGATCCGGTCTCGGGCGGGCGTCCGCCATCGCCCTTGCCCGCGCCGGCGCGACCATCACGGTCGCGGACGTGAACGAGGACAGCGGCAAGGAGACCGCCGCGCTGGTGTTCGAGGAAGCCGGCGGCGACGCCGAGTTCTACCGCGCCGACGTGACCCGACCGGACGACGTCGCCGCGCTGGTCGACCGGGCCGTCGAACGGTGGGGACACCTCGACTGCGCTCTCAACAACGCCGGCACGACCGGCGCGAGCGCGGCGACCGCCGACTACGCGCTCGACGATTGGAACCGCACGATCGCACTGAATCTCACCGGCGTGTTCCTGGGCTTGAAGTACGAGATCCCCGCCATGCTCGAACACGGCGGCGCCATCGTGAACATGGCGTCCGGGGCCGGGCTCGTCGGTTTCCCCGGCTTGCCCGCCTACGTCGCGAGCAAGCACGGCGTCGTGGGCCTGACCCGGGCGGCGGCGATGGAGTACGCATCCCAGGGCATCCGGATCAACGCGATCTGTCCCGGCAGCACGCGCACCCCGATGCTCGAGGGCTTCATAGCCGGCGATCCGCAGGTGGAGCGCATCATGACCCGCAGCGTTCCCCTCGGTCGCATGGGCCGGCCGGAGGAGATCGCCGAAGCAGTGGTGTGGTTGTGCAGCGACGCGGCGTCCTTCGTCGTCGGCCACGCGCTGGCGGTCGACGGCGGTGCGGTCATGCGCTAGCGGGGAACGCGTTCAGGGGAGCACGACATGGTCGACGCGGTGGGACTGACACTCCGGCTGAACCGTGTGTTGCCCGCTGCTCGTGAGCGCGTTTGGGGCGCGTGCACCGAGCCCCATGAGCTCGCCCGGTGGTGGGGTCCGCACGGGTTCACGACGCCGCACGTCGATCTCGATCTCCGGGTCGGAGGGCGGTACCGCTTCGCAATGCAGCCCCCGGACGGCGAGGTGTTCCACCTCACCGGTGAGTTCCTACGGGTCGATCGGCCCTCTCTGCTCGAGTACACGTTCCGCTGGGATCCTCCCGACCCGGCCGATCGGGAGACGATCGCGACGGTGTCGCTGGAGGACCTGGGCGACTCGACCCGGTTCAGGCTCCAACAGGTGGGATTCGCAACCGAGGAGCGCCACGCGGTGCACGAAAGCGGATGGACCGACAGCCTCGAACGGCTGCAGGACTTTCTCTCCTCGCAAGGGCGGGATCACGCGTAGGCGCGCGCGGCGGCAGTCACATCAAGGCGGCGGTGGTGCGGTGCACGGCTTGCCGTGGCAGACGTCGACGATGCGGCCGCCGCGCTTCAAGAACTCCGACTTCTGCTCCCGCGCCTCCTTCGACGCGCGCGGGGACCCGTGCGGATCCACGCCGCCGCGTGGTGCGACGTTGCCGTTCGGCGGGGCAGGCGTACCGCTGTCCCACACCACGAGGGCCGAGCCGTCGAACGACGAGCCTCCGATCTCCTCGATGCCCCACAGCTCGTGGCGCGCCGGAGCCCGCCCCGGCTTGAGCGCGGGACGGTGAGCGCGGGCGCCGAGTGAGCGCGCCTCGACCTCGGTGGCGACATTGGCGACCTGGTGGTCGCCGAAGGCCTCGTGGATGAGCACCTTGTGCGTCGGTGTGTTCGGGTACGGGTCACGGGTGAGGTGCTGGGCGTAGCCGTTGGCCTCGCCCCGGTCCCAGAGCATTTGCACCATCGCGAGGATGAGCGCGTGGTCGGTCGGGTCTGGGTATGCGGGGTCGAACACCGCCTTGTAGGTGTCCCAGTCGGTGCTGCGCTGAAGCAGGGTGCTGTAGTTCATCCCCGGGACCCCGATCACGGCGCGGGTCCAGTCCTGGGTCACGGCGGTAGCGGCCCCACCCATGATCCCGCCCTCGCTGTTGCCGTCGTAGAACAGCTCTCGCGTGTCGATGACCGGAGTCCCGTTCCCCTGAAACGCGGGGTTCGACGCGAAGCCGTCGGTCCTGATCATGAGGCGACCGAGAAACAGTGTGTCGAGGATGCCCTGTTGGAGCCGGTCGGCGATGGTCGGAAAGCGGGAGACGTCCCCCAGCACCGACACCGCGTTGCCGACGTCATCCTCCGACAGGCCGATCCATTTCGTTGCGCAGAACACGAAGTTGTGCTCGTTCGCCATGTCGCGCACGTTGTCGGCGGCGACCTCGCGCTCGCTCCCGAGCAGACCGTGGCCGTACAGGGCGGGACGAGCGCGCGCGACCGTCCCGTCCGCCTTGAGCGCGGCGCGGGGGATGATGCACATGAAGGGCGCGGTGTAGTCGCCGTTGCGTTGCGGCAGGCCGTTCTGCCCGAGATCGAACCGGTTGCCGGGACTCCCGTCACCCGTGAGGTAGTCGGGAACGGTGAACGTCCCGGTCACGCGGCGGGCAACGCGATCGTCGACGTTGTCCTCGACCTGTGTGACCTGGAACGAAGGCGCGTTGTTGCCGAGGGACTCGAAGGCGGTATCACGGATGTGCAACATGCGTTCGGACAGATTCCGCTCGCTTGCCACGGTGAAGTTCCAGGCGAGGAACAGGTCGTTGCGCTTCACACCGGCCTGGTCGAGGACCTTGAGGATCTCGTTCATGTGCCGCCGCCGACGTTCGATCGTGGGGTCGTCGGTCTTGACGTTGTCGCGGAAGGCTCGGAACACGTCGTTGGGTTGGATGATCGTGCCGGAGGCGTCACGCAGGCGGCGTAAGGCGACGACGATGCGATGACCCTCACGGAAGTTCACGGCCGGACGCACGATCATCGAGCGCTGCGCGGGGTCGGGCACGGTCAAGTCGAGCTCGGCCCAATAGGGGACGCGCCGACCTGATGTCGCGTCGAGGAGGACGATGGGCGCGTCGGCGCGCAGCGAGCGCCCGATGTCGGTCTCGGGCGCGGCGCCTGTGCGGTCGAGGTCGATGCCGGGAACGACGGTGAGGATGGGCGTCCCGGGGCTGAAGCCGTCGTTGCGGTTCCACTCGGTGGGGTCGATCGGCACCCCGGCGCCGTTGCGCGGCATCGCGTCGGGCGAGAGCTGGACGCGCCGCCCGGTGGCGGTGGAGGGGTCACGCACGGTGAAGTGATTGTTGGGGAACGGGTAGAGGCACTTCGCGGGATCGAGAGCGTCACAGGGGGTGTGGGCCGCGGGCGCCCGCGCGGGGCGGGCGCTCGCGATGCCCTGCCCCCAGGGACCGCCGACGATCAGCGCAACGACCGCCGCGCCGGCGGCGCCGCTCAGACGACGTCCCACACCATCTGGTTCTCGGCCGGCGGATCGCCCAGCATCTCGGCCGGGCTGTGCTTGTCGATGTGCCCGATGAGGCCGTTGTAGACGCCGTACCCGCACAGTTGCCGCAGCCGCGGCGCGAAGCGCGCCGCGACGTCGCGCGGGATCCCGAGCTGCTGGTTCTCCTGCTGGCGGATCCATCCCGCGCAGTAGTTCATGGCGATGCCGATCCGCCGGTCGTCGGTGGTGTTGGCGCCGCCGCCGTGCCAGAGGCTGCCGTGCCACACGAGCACGCTGCCCATCGGCATCTCGGCGGCGACGCTGTCGTAAGGCGCGCCGTACTCGGGGTTGTGGTCGCGACGGTGCGATCCGGGGATCACGCGGGTAGCGCCGTTGGCCTCGGTGAAGTCGGTGAGCGCCCACATCGTGTTGCACACCGTGGGGACGTGGGGCTTCGTGAGCGGGATGAGCTGGTCGTCGGCGTGGATCGGCTGCGCGGTCTCGCCCGGCCCGATCGAGATCGACGACAGCGACGACACCAGGCATCCGGGATCGAGGACGCGGTCGACGATCGGAAGCACGCACGGGTGGACGGGGACCGCCTCGTAGAGCCGGCCCAGCGCCAGCAGGTTGTAGATGCGGTCCGTCCTCGTGCCCTCGAAGTCGTTGTCGGACGGGGTGACGCCGTAGAACGCCTCGAGCCGGGCGAGGTCGTCGACGAGCGCGGCGACGAACGCGGGCTCGATGACGCGCTCGAGGATCGTGTACCCGTCGCGATCGATGCGCGCGGCATGTGCGGCCAGCATGTCTGGGTCGAGCACGCCGCTACGGTACCGGCATGGCCATCTATGCGCTGGGCGCGTCGACGCCGGAGATCGCCCCGTCCGCCTTCGTGCACCCCGAAGCCACCGTGATCGGTGATGTCACCATCGGCGACGAGAGCACGATCTGGCCGCAGGCGGTCCTGCGCGGCGACTACGGCAAGATCGTCGTCGGGGCCCGCACGTCTATCCAGGACGGCGCCGTCATCCACTGCACCGAGGAGCTCGACACGTTCATCGGCGACGACTGCGTGGTCGGGCACCTGGCCCATCTCGAGTGCTGTGTGGTCGAGGACGGTGCGCTGGTCGGGACCGGGTCCGTCGTGCTGCACCGTGCGCTCGTGCAGTCGGGCGCGCTCGTCGGGGCCGCCGCACTTGTGCCCAACGGCATGGAGGTCCCCGCCGGCGCGATCGCGGTCGGCGTACCGGCTCGCGTGCGCGAGGGTGTTGCGGACGCGTCCGACATCGCCCGCAACGCGGCCGGCTACGTCCAGAACGGAGCGCGCTACCGGGACGAGCTCCGACGCGTGGGCTGACGATTCAGCGGCGGGCGATCTCGTAGATCGCCGTGTGGCGCACGTGCACGACCGGGCGGGCGTCGTCGGCGACCATCAGGAGGTCGAGGTCGACGAACCGGTGGCCCTTGCGCTGGAACAGACCCGCGACGCGGCCGCGGGTCGAGACCCGGTCGCCGTCGGACACCACGCCGTAGTTGGTGACGTCGCTGCCGACATGCATCCACGGGCCCAGGCGGACGTTGGCGCCGAAGATCCAGTTGGCGGCCAGCAGCAGGTACCCCGGGTGCGCGGGGCCGCCGTCCCGGTAGAGGGGAAGGTCCTCCCCGATCTCGTCGAGGAACGCGGGGGCATGCTCGGCGTGAAACGCGCCTTCCCACGACCCGAGCGTGCCGAGCGCAGCGAGGTCGTGCTCTGTCGCCGGCACGCGGGCGGTGGGCAGGGGAGCGGCGGGGTACTCGTCGAGCGACGGTGGGCGAGGTCGGATGGCGGGCAGCGAGGCGGTCGCCGTCGCCACTACGTGGTCGGCGGGGCCGGCGGCGGCTCGGAGCGCGGTCAGGTCGAGCGTCGGGACGTCTACATCACCGCGCGGGTCGGTGTCGACGATGACGTGGTCGCCGTCGTAGCAGGGGCGGACGAAGCGCGTCGTCATCGTGCCGCGTTCGAGCCAGGCGCGTCCGAGCTCGGCCACGACCGGGTGCGTCAGGTACGCGTACACGGTCACACCGGGAACGAGCCCGCCGTCGAATCCGTAGCTGCGCGCCACGGCGTCGTCGTGAATCTTGTTCTCCGACGCGGTGGCGGCGTTGTATGCGCGCACCTCGTAGTGAGTCATCGGTCCACGACCGCGTCGGGGCGGTACACGTCGGGCTCGACGTAGATCACGCGCGCGATGGGCACCGCAGCGCGCACACGCGCTTCGGCGGCGTCGATGGCCCGCGCGAGGTCGGGAACCGACGGCGCGTCGATTTCGAGCTTCGCCGCCACGAGCAGCTCGTCCGGACCGAGATGCATCGTGCGCAGATGGATCACGCGCTGGACGACCTTGCCGTCGACCATTGCCGACCGGATGGCGTCCTCGAGATGCGACGAGGCCGACTCGCCGATGAGCAGGCTCTTCATCTCGGTCGCGAGCACGATCGCGATGACGCCGAGAAGGATCCCGATGCCGATGCTGCCGAGGGCGTCCCATCGTGAGTTGCCGGTGATCTGCGCGGCAGTCACGCCGACGAGAGCCAGGAACAGACCGAGCAGTGCGCCGGTGTCCTCCAGCAGGACGACGGGGAGCTCGGGGCTCTTCGTACGGCGGATGTACTGCCACCACGACACGCCTCGGCGTCCAGGAGCCGCCTGGGTCACCGCGGTCCGGAACGAGAACCCCTCGAGCACCATGGCGACGAGGAGCACCGCCAGCGCGATCGGAAACGACTCCAGCTCGTGCGGATGCACGATCTTGTCGATGCCCTCGACGACGGCGAACAAGCCCCCGAGCGAGAACAGCATGAGCGCGACGATGAACGCCCAGAAGTAGCGCTCCTGTCCGAACCCGAAAGGGTGCTCGGCGGTCGGGCGGCGTCGGGCGCGCCGGCCGCCGAGGAAGAGGAGCGCCTGGTTCCCGGTGTCGGCGACGGAATGGATCGCCTCCGCGAGCAGTGACGCCGCACCGGTGATCGCGAAGCCCGCGAATTTGGCCACGGCGATGCCGAGGTTGGCGAGGAACGCGGCGGCGATCGCCTTCCGGCTCCCGTCGTGCATCCGTCGACCCTATGTCCGGGCCCGATCGAGCGCGGGCTAGGGTCGTTCTCTCGACATCCCGGAGGCATTGCCATGCCTGAGCCCGTCATCGTTGCCACCGCCCGCAGCCCGATCGGCCGGGCCTTCAAGGGGTCGCTCGTCGACCTCCGGCCCGACGACTTCGCCACCACGATCGTCAACGCCGTGCTCGACAAGGTGCCGGCGCTCGACCGCAACGAGATCGACGACCTGATCCTCGGGTGCGGCCTCCCGGGGGGCGAGCAGGGGTTCAACATGGCACGAGTCGTGAGCGTGCTCGCCGGCCTCCATGACGTGCCGGGCTGCACGATCACGCGCTACTGCTCGTCGTCGCTGCAGACGATCCGCATGGCCGCCCACGCGGTGAAGGCGGGCGAGGGTGACGCTTTCGTGGCCGCCGGAGTCGAGTGCGTCAGCCGGTTCGGCAAGGGCAACTCCGACAGCTGGCCCGACACCCAGAATCCGAAGTTCCAGGACGCCGGGCTGCGCAGCATGAAGCGGTCCGAAGGAGGCCAAGGGCCGTGGGACCCTTCTGAGGGCCTGCCCGATATCTACATCGCGATGGGGCAGACGGCCGAGAACGTCGCCGAGCTCGAGAACGTCTCGCGCGAGGAGATGGACGAGTTCGCGGCGCTGTCGCAGAACCGCGCCGTCAACTCACAGACGAACGGCTTCTTCGAGCGCGAGATCATCCCAGTGGAGCTACCCAACGGCACGGTCGTCAGCAAGGACGACGGGCCGCGCCCGGACACGACCGTCGAGAAGCTCGCGCAGCTCAAGCCGGCGTTCCGTCCCGACGGCAAGGTCACGGCCGGGAACGCGTGCCCGCTGAACGACGGCGCCGCCGCCGTCGTCGTGATGAGCGACAACCGCGCCGCCGATCTCGGCATCACCCCGCTGGCCCGCATCGTGTCGAGCGGTGTCACCGCGCTCAACCCGGAGATCATGGGCCTCGGGCCGATCGGCGCGAGTAGGCAGGCGCTCGCGCGCGCCGATATGACGATCGACGATATCGACCTGGTCGAGATCAACGAGGCGTTCGCGGCCCAGGTGATCCCGTCCGCCCGCCACCTTGGTATCGAGTGGGACAAGCTGAACGTGAACGGCGGCGCGATCGCGCTGGGTCACCCGTTCGGTCAGACGGGTGCCCGCATCATGACGACGTTGCTGAACGGGCTCGAGGACGCCGGCAAGACGATCGGGCTCGAGACGATGTGCGTCGGCGGCGGTCAGGGCATGGCCATGATCGTCGAACGCCTGAACTGATTCAGGACGCGAGGCGTACGTCCCAGATGGTGTTCGCCGGAATGCGCATCGGGCGAACCGCGCCTCCGACCCGGACGAGCAGTGTCGTCCGGCTCTTGTCGTAGCCCTCGTAGACGCCGGTCGTCGCGATGGGGCCGCCGTCTCGCGCCAGATACAGGACCGAGAGGGGCTTGCCCTTGCCGAGGCGGAGGCGCTCGTCCCATCCGTAGTGCAGGCGCCGGTCGGGACCGAGGCGCGGGGAACGGGCGACGTGCACACGCTGTTCGCGGTACGAGGTTTGCAGCGCGTGCGCGCGCTCGGCGCCCAGGAACTCGCCCGTGGCATCGAGGAGCAGGCGGGCGAAAGTGCGGCCGTGGGTGGGGAGGTCGAGGTCGTCGGCCAGGGCCCAGTGCACCAGCTCGTGGAGCACGACGCCCTTGGTGCGATACCGACGGGGGAGCGTGATCGTCGTCCCCCGCTCGTCCGTGGTGAAGAAGGCCTGGCGAGCGCCGTGGCCGGGCCGGAAGCCGGGCACCCGCCCGAGGCCCCGGTGGGGGAAGCGTGCCTCCCACCACAGTGTCCCGACCACCCGGTCGGCGTAGGCCGCGCACGCGTCGAGCCCGGGGAGCGGGCTCGTGGGCAGCGGCGTCTCGGCCAGGTAGAGGCGGCGGCGCTGCGCGTCGCGAGGAGAGCGAGGCTCGTCCAGAGTCACCCCCCTCGTGTACCACGCGGTGGGCGCGCGGTCGTGGCTTCTCATCCGCCGCCCCCGCCCGTCCGCGACGCCATGATCCCGTGCTCGGCGCCCAGCTCGACCATGCTCACGTTGTGGCCCGTGTACGACGGGGGCTGGTGCAGCATCCACACCACGCCCTCCGCCGGGACCTCGGTCGGCTGCCAGCTGGAATGGTCGGCGTCAGGGAGGTTGGCGACGAATCCCTCCGACGCCACCGGCACGTCGATGCGGAACGTGTTCACGGCGATGCGGTCCGGGCGCAGCTGCTCGGCCAGCGAGACCGTCAAGTGCTCGAGTGCGATCTTCGACATGCCGTAGACCATGAGCCCCGGGATGTAGCCGAGCGCCGCCGCCGACGACAGGTTCAGGACCGCGCCCTCGCCCCGTTGCCGCATGTGCGGGACAGCCGCATGCGCGGCGACGAGCGGCGCCCGCAGGTTCACCGCCATCATCAGGTCGTACCGCTTCAGGGGCACGTCGAGGTCACCGGGAAACGTGATGGCGGCGTTGTTCACGAGGACGTCGAGCCGTCCGAAGTGATCGACCGTGGTGGTCACCATGCGCTCGATGTCGTCCTCGTGGGCGAGGTTGGTCGGCACCGCGATCGCCTCACCGCCGGCGTCGCCGATGCGCCGGACCGTGGCGTCGATGGTGCCGGGCAGACGGAGGGGGTCGGCGTCCGTCGCGCGAGCCGCGCAGGCGACGCGCGCGCCGGCGTCGGCGAGCGCGACTGCGATCGCGGCGCCTACCCCTCGGCTGGCGCCGGTGACGATCGCGACCTTGCCGTCGAGGTTCACGAGCGCCGGCTCCGTTGCGGTGTCAGAGGGGGCAGCTCCTGCTCCAGCTCGAGGTTCGGCGCGTAGAGGTCGCCGTGCTGCGCCACGCGTTCGAGGACATCGGGTGCTTCGAACGACAGCGCGTCCTCGTCGTTGTCGTCCAGCGCGTCCGACACCTCGTCCCACGCCACCGGCGTCGAGACCAGCGGCCGTGCCTTGCCCCGGAGCGAATACGCGCACACGGTCGTCTTGTGCTCGTCGTTCTGGCTCCAGTCCACGAACACCTTCCCCGGTCGCTCCTCCTTCTTCATGATCACGGTGACCTGGTCGGGCTGGCGCTTGGCGAGCACTTGGCCCAGCGCACGCGCAAAGTCCTTCGTATCGTCGTCGGTCACAGCGGTGTGCACCGGCACCGCCATGTGGAGACCCTTTGACCCCGACGTCTTGACGACGGACTCGAGTCCCAGCTCGGCAAGCACTCCCCGGAGGTCGAGTGCGACGCGGGCGCAGTCGAGCACGGTGGCCCCCGGGCCCGGGTCCAGGTCGAACACCATCGAGTCGGGCCGGTCGAGGCTCGACACGCGGGCCTGCGGCGTGTGCAGCTCGAGAGCGGCCATGTTCGCCGCCCACACGAGCGACGGGAGGTCGTCGAGCACGCACTGGGTCAGGTCGTCGGAAACGGGCGCGGAGCGGAGCCACGAGGGCGCGTGCGAGGGGCAGCGCTTCTCGAAGAACGACTGGTGGTCGACCCCGTCCGGCCAGCGCACGAGGGTCACGGCCCGGTCGGCCAGGTGCGGGACGATGACCTCGCCGATCCGGGCGTAGTAGTCGACGACCTCGGCTTTGGTGAACCCGGCCTCGGGGTAGAGGACCTTGTCGAGGTTTGACAGCCGCAGGCGGCGGCCGTGGATCTCGACCTGATTCCCCTTGGGGCTCATGGGGCCTGCGGGAGAAGTGTGCGTCGACCCTCCACGACCTGCGACGCTATAGGGGCCGGCGGGCGGCAAGGAGGTGGGCCCCGTGCCCAGCACGATTTGGAGCGGCAACATCAGCTTCGGTCTCGTGACCGTACCGGTGAAGCTCGTGTCGGCCGTGCGCTCGAAGGACGTCCGCTTCAACCAGCTCGAGGAGGGAACCGGCGCCCGCATTCGCTACCGCCGGGTGTCCGAGGCTACGGGCGACGAAGTGCCCAACGAGCGCATCCAGAAGGGCTACGAGATCGCCAGCGGCCAGTACGTCGTGGTCGACAATGACGAGCTCGAGAAGCTGACGCCGAAGGCCAGCCACACCATCGAGATCTCGGACTTCGTCGACCTCGAGCAGATCGACCCGGTCTACTTCGAGCAGCCGTACTACCTGGTGCCCGATCGCGCCGCCGAGCGGCCCTACCGCCTGCTCATCGAGGCGATGACCGACCTGCAGAAGGTCGCCGTCGGCAAGATCGTGCTACGGGCCAAGGAGCACCTCGTCGCCATCCGTCCCCTCGACGGCGGGTTGTGCATCGAGACCATGCGCCACGCCGACGAGGTGATCCCGATCGAGAGCCTCGAGGAGATCCCCCGCGAAGACGACGTCGCGCCGAGCGAGAAGGAGCTCGACATGGCGCGTCAGCTCATCGAGGCGCTCGCGGCCGACTTCGAGCCCGACAAGTACCACGACGACTACCGCGAGCAGCTCCTCGGGATCATCGAGAAGAAGGCGGCCGGCGAGGAGATCGTGGCCGAGCCGCTGGTCGAGGAGCCGGCGAAGGTCGTCGACCTCATGGCCGCGCTCGAAGCGAGCTTGGCCCGCGCCGGCAAGGGCGGCGAACAGGCCGCAGCTCGGCCCGCGAAGGCGGCGGCCAAGAAGACGAAGAAGGCCGGCGCCAAGAAGGCGAGCAAGAGCACCAAGGCCACGAAGACCCGCTCGCGGACTCGCAAGTCAGCCTGAGCGGCTCCTACGACGCCAACCGCTGCGGCATCGGGGATCGACGCCGTAGCACGCTCACGACGGCGCCGCCGGGCGCATCGTCACCCGCGTGGTCGTGCTCGAGCCAGCCGCAGACCTCGCAGACCGGGTGAGCCGTGTCGAAGTCGAGACGGAATGCCGGGCACGGCTCCAGCCGCACCGGCGGGGTCTCTGCGGCCAGGTTGGCCTCACTGAATCGAGTGGTCGCTGTCATCGGTCCTCCGTGGTCTGCTCCACCCTCCCGAGCATCGAACCACGGGGGTGTGACAGCTACCCGCTAGCCACCGCCCTCGTACTTGAACGACACGTTGACCTTGGCGCGGTAGGCGGACACCTTGCCGCTCTCGATGGTCACGTCGAGCTGGGTGACCTCGGCGACCCTGAGATCGCGCAGCGACTGCGACGCCTGGGCGACGGCGGCCGAGACCGCCTGCTCGAATCCGTCGGAGCTCGTCCCGACCAGCTCGATGACCTTGTAGACGCTGTCCGCCATGGGTCCCCCCTCACGTCGTCACGGCGCCACGGCTGATGGCGCCCCGCCCACGATCCCGGCCGCCGTCCCGGCCGTCAAGGGTTGGCTCTAGTGTGCGGCGGCGACGGCGAAGGAGGAGCCCATGAGCGAGAGCTCGACGGTCCCGACCGGGTCGGCGGCGCCCGACTTCACGCTGCCGCGCACCGGTGGCGGCGAGGTGTCGCTGTCGTCGTATCGGGGCCGGCCGGTCGTCCTCGCGTTCCTCCGCGGGTACTCCTGACCGTTCTGCCGCCGGCACCTCGCGCAGTTGCGCGACGACTACGAACGCTTCACCGCCCTCGGTGCTGAAGTGCTCGCCATCTCGGCCGAGAGCCCGGCCCGCTCCGAGGCGTACCTGCGGTCGCAGCCGTCGCCGTATCCCACGCTCGTGGACGAGGAGCACAAGGTCTTCGACGCCTACGGCGTCACCAGCCGCCTCATCTCGCTCGGGCAGCGACCCGGCCTCTTCGTGATCGACGGCGGCGGCATCGTGCGGTTCGAGGAGGTCGGCGCCCAGCAGTACAACATCCCGCCCGACGAGAAGGTTTTCGGCGTCCTCCAGTCGTTGTGACCCCGCACATCATGTGACCTGCACCGTCCTTCCGTCCCGCCACTCGCGCAGGACGAGGTAGCGGCCCTTCAGGGCCGCGTGGTCGTAGGTGCCGAAGCCCATGGTCGTGCCGTCGACGCCGCACGTGGCCGACATCTGCTTCACCCGCTCGAGTCCCTCTTTCAGGCCCGCACGCGTGAGGTGACCGGCACGCGCGATCGCCTCGCCCACGAGCCGCCCCATGTCATACGCGGCGCAGCCGATCGGTCCGGCGGCGGCGCGCTTCGACTTCTCGCGGAGGCGATCACGCATCCGGTTGTCGTCGGCCACGCCGTCGAGGTACTCCCATCCGGCCCAGCCGTCGCGCCAATCGGGACGCGCGTACCCGAACATCAGAGAGCTGTTGGCGACGACCGGCACCGACCAGTCGAGGTCGGCGAGGGCGACGGCCACGGCACGGGACGTGACCCCCAGGCCCAGGTACACGAGCGCCTCGGGCTCCGTTTGCCGCAGCCTCGTGACGACCGGACGCACGTCGTCCGAGAGTGGTGAGATCGCGGCGACGCCCGTCGTCTCGATGGTCTCGAGGGCGCGGGCGGCCTCGAACGCCTCGGCGTACCCGAGCCCGACCGGCGACTGGTCGCGGATCACGGCCGCGCTGCGCAGCCCTCGTTGCGCAAGCCGGCGCGCCAGCAGCGGCGGCTCCTCCTCGAGCGATCCGATCTGGTAGTGGAACATGAACTCGCTGCGCGTCCGCTCGCCGCCCGTGTAGTTGATGCTCGGGATGCCGGCGGCGTCGGCGAGGGGACGCGCGATCAGCCCGTTGTCGCTGATCGACGGGCCGAGGACCAGCAGCACGCCGGCCTCGTCGAGCTCGCGGAACGCGGCGACCACATCGCGCTCGGTCCCGAGCGGGAGCCCGCGGGCGAGGCGGGTCTCGAACTCGACTGGGCGGTCGAGGCGCCCGGCGGCGGCCACCTCGTCGAGCCCGAGCCGGACCGCCTCCTCGAAGCTCGTGCCCCCGTCCGCCTGCGGGAAGTCGAACAGCAAGCCAACGCGGATCGGGGCCGCCGCTTCCTGCATGGCGGGGGAGTGTTCTGGGTTTCGTCCGCTCGCGTCAATACAGTGCCGGCGTGAGTCTGCTCCCGGACGAGCTGCGAGCGGTCGCGGAACGGTTTCCTGATCGGGTCGCGGTCGACGTCTTCGCCGGCGACGCCCTGACGTTCGCCGGCTGGGACGCACGCTCGAACACGCTGGCCCGGGCACTCGTCGACCGCGGCGTGACCCCCGGGGACCGGGTCATGCTCCTGCTCCCGCCCGAGCTGGCGGATCGGTTCGCGCTGGCGTACGTCGCCGCCCACAAGGCGGGCGCCGTCGTAGTGCCGGTCAACCCGCGCTACGCGCCTCGCGAGCTCGAGCACATCGCGGCCAATGCCGATCCGGCGTTGATCGTGACCGGGGGCGACCAGGAAGCACGCGCACGCGCGCTGCAGTCGACCCGCGTCCTCGGCGACAACGAGTGGGCCGAGGTGACCCGCGGGGACACCGGGTCGTTCCGAGTCCCACGAGCGGGATCGGACCTGGCCGAGATCTTGTACACGTCGGGGACGACCGGCCTCCCGAAGGGCGTCACGTCCACGCACGACAGCGTGCTCGCCAACGAGGCCAAGCCCCTCGAGCAGCTGCTGACGCTGCTGCACTCGGCGCCGCTGCCCACGACATTCGGCAGCCTCGGCGCGCTGATCATGCCGTTGCGTCTGGCGATGACGAGCATCGCCCTTCCGCGCTTCGACACCGACCGGTTCGCAGCATTGATCGAGGAACGCCGGCCCACGTGGCTCCTGATGGTCCCGGCCCAGATCCTCCTGCTCCTCGAGTCGGGCGCGCTCGCGGGCCGCGACACGGGATCAGTCCGGATGGTCATGTTCGGCAGCGCGCCGACGCCGCCGCACTCGCTCCCGGCCCTGGCCGAGGCGTTCCCGCGCGCCGCGCTCGTCAATGGCTACGGCCTGACGGAAGGGGGCGGCAGCACGTGCACGATGCCGCCCGGGGAGCTGCTGCGGCGGCCGGGCTCGGTCGGCAAGCCGGTCGCGGGCGCATCCGTGCGCATCCTCGACGACGATGGTCACGAGCGCCCCCTGGGCGCGGTCGGGGAGGTGACGATCCGGCTGGCGGCGGGGGAGCGGTCGTACTGGAGCGATCCGGAGGCCACTGTCCGCACCTGGCGCGACGGCTGGGTGCATACGGGTGATCTCGGCTACTTCGACGCCGACGGTTTCCTCTATCTCGTCGACCGCAAGAAAGACATGATCAACCGGGGTGGGTACAACGTGTACTCGATCGAGGTCGAGAGCGCGTTGTACGAGCATCCCGACGTGGCGGAGGTGGCGGTCATCGGCGTTCCCCATGACGTGCTCGGTCACGATGTCTGCGCGGTTGTCCGTCTGCGTAACGGGAGCGCGCCGCTCGACGTCGAGTCGGTCCGGGCGTTCCTGGCCGACCGCCTCGCCGACTACAAGTTGCCGCGGCGGCTCGTCGTGCGCGAAACGCCTCTACCCCGCTCGGGCATGCACAAGGTCGACAAGAAGGAGCTGCTGGCCGCGGTGGTCGGCGAGCCAGCTACTTGAGCTCGGTGCGCGTGTAGGCCACCACGTCCGCGATCTCCGTCGGGCTGAGGTCGCCGGCGAACGACGGCATGCCATCCCTCCCGTCCCGGACGACCGCGATCTCGTCCTTGGCGTCCGGGAACGCGTTCGTGACCACTCCGGCCAGCTGCGGGCCCACGCCGCCTTGGCCCTCCTGGCCGTGGCAACGGGCGCAGTTGGAGACGTAGATGTCGTATCCGCGACCGCTCTTGGCTGTGCTCCCGCCACCGGGCTCGTTGGCGAAGAGCGCGATCACGAACACGAGCGCGGCCACGCCGGCGAGGATCTCGACAACGTTCACGAAGCGCTTGAATCCCACCGCGCCCTCAGAAGCTCGGGAACCCGAACTCGTTCCAGAACCAAATGCTGCTCGTCAACCAGATCAGGACGAGCGTTGCGAACACGGTCCCGCCCATGATCGGGAGGAGCCATCCCGGTAGGCCGTGCGTGCGCACGACGAGGACCTTGACCGTGAAGACGCCGAAGAAGAAGCACCCGAGCAGTGAGTGGACGAGCACTCGAGTGTCGGTCGATTGGAACCCGAGCGCCCAGAGGCACTGGTACGCGACCGGCAGGGTGAGTCCGAACGCGACGATCCCGGTGAGACGATGCGCGTCGCCCAGCCACGGTGGCGCGTCATGTGGGACGTGGATCTTGTCGTACATGCGCAACGCCAGCAGGACCTGCACCGCGGCGAGGAACACGGCCGCCGTCGCGAACCACACTTTGAGGTTGATCGTGTCGGAGAAGAACAGGGTGTAGGGCTTCTCGCCCGTCGGGTCGTGCACCTTGCCGTACACGCCGAGGGCGACGGAAACGGCGCCACCTGCGAGCACGATGCCGAGCAACTTCAGGGGCACCGAAGCCCGGGCGACGGGCTGCGCCGTGGGTGCCGTCATGCCTGCCCCTTCGCGATCCGGTGCCGATATCCTGACGTGCGCGTCAGCGGCGAACAAGGGGGAGAGGGTGCGTCTCGACGACATGATCCTGGTGAGCGTGGACGACCATGCCGTCGAGCCGCCGCACATGTTCGACGGGCGGCTCCCGACCCAGTACGTCGACGTCGCCCCCCGCGTCGTGAGGAAGGATGACGGCAGCGACGTGTGGGTGTACGAGGGGCGCGAGATCCCGAACATCGGCCTCAACGCCGTCGCCGGCCGCCCGCCGGAGGAGTACGGCATGGAGCCGACATCCTTCGACGAGATCCGCGACGGCTGCTACGACATCCACCAGCGCATCCGCGACATGGACGCCAACGGCGTCCTCGGCTCCTTGTGCTTCCCGTCGTTCCCGAACCTCTGCGGGCAGCTGTTCTCGCGATCGAAGGACAAGGACGCCGCCCTCGCCGTCCTCCGGGCCTACAACGACTGGCACATCGACGAGTGGTGCGGCACATATCCCGGCCGATTCATGCCGCTCGCCCTCCCGCCCCTGTGGGACCCGCAGGCAATGGCGGACGAGGTGCACCGGGTCGCCGCCAAGGGGTGTCACGCGATCAGCTTCTCGGAGAATCCCGCCAAGCTGCGGATGCCGAGCTTCCACTCCGACCACTGGGACCCGTTCTGGTCGGTCTGCTGCGACGAGAATGCCATCGTCTGCATGCACATCGGGTCGTCGTCGACCCTCGTCGTCACCGCCGACGACGCGCCCATCGACGTGCTCATCAGCCTGCAGCCGGTGAACATCGTGCAGGCGGCAGCCGACCTCCTCTGGTCGCCGGTGCTGCGGAAGTTCCCCGATCTGCGCGTCGCCCTCTCCGAGGGCGGGATCGGGTGGATCCCGTACTTCCACGAGCGCGTCGACTGGATCTACACCCGGCACCACCCGTGGACGGGCCAGGACTTCGGCGGGAAGCTCCCGAGCGAGGTGTTCCGCGAGCGCGTCGTCAAGTGCTACATCGACGACCTCGCCGGGCTCGAGCAGCGCCACCGCGTGGGCGTCGACAACATCTGCTGGGAGACCGACTATCCCCACTCGGATTCCACGTGGCCGACGTCGCCCGAGTTCGCCATGCGGTCCTTCGAGGCCGCAGGAGTCCCCGACGACGAGATCAACGCGATCACGTACCAGAACGCGCTGCGACACTTCCGCTTCGACCCGTTCGCGTTGCGTCCCCCGGAGGAGTGCAATGTCGGTGCCCTGCGGGCGCGTGCCGCCGACGTCGACGTCGCGCCGAAGAGCGTCGGCAAGCGGGCGCAGATGACGAAGGCGAGCGATCTGCTCACGGCGGGCCCGCGCCGCTCGTAGGAGTGCGGGACGAGGAACTGCTCCGGCGAGCGTACGAGACGCTGCAGGGGTACTACGAGCTCGGGTGCGAGGTGATCGACGAACGGTTGGCGCGGTTCGTGCGCGATCGAAACGCACCACGAATCTACGATGTCAACTTGGTGCACTCGGTGCGGGCCGCGACCGAGCGCGACGCCGACGCCGTGCTCGCGCGTGCCGACGAAGTGTTCGCCGGACTGCCGCATCGGGTCTTCCACATCGACCCGTGGACACCGCCCGCCTTCGAGGCGCGCCTCGTGCTCGAAGGGTTCGCGTTCGAGGACGAGCTCGAGCTCCTCCTCGAGAGCGATCTCGCCCTCGAGGACGAGCCACCGGCCGTCGAGATCCGGTGCGTGAACTCGGACGCCGACTGGGCGGTCGTCCGGCGGCTGGCACGTCTCGATCACGAGGAGACGGCACTCCGGAGGCTCCATCCGGTCTGGGACGAGGACGTAACGACCGAGATGGTCGCGACCAAGCGCGCCAAGGCGCCCGATCTGCGCTTCTGGCTCGCCCGGTCCGACGGCGTCGACTGCGCGTTCCTCTCGTCGTGGCCGGGTGCGAACGGCGTGGGCAAGGTCGAGGACCTGTTCACGCACCCCGACTTCCGTCACCGGGGGATCGCGACCGCGCTGATCGCCCATTGCGTCGGCGACGCACGCGCCCGCGGCGCCGGGCCGGTGCTGATCGGTGCGCTCCTGAACGACACGCCGATGCACATGTACGCGGCGATGGGCTTCCGGCCCTTCTGTGTCGCCCATCGCGGCCGCCGGTCGCCCGAGTCGTAGGACGTGCGGAGGCGGCTCGCTCCCGTAACCTACGACGGGTGCTCGACCGACTGATCCCCCAGGGACCCTTGGACCACGTGCGGCGCTTGCTCGGCGATGCCGTGCAAGCGGGCTGGTCGTGGGCGACCGACGTCGGCACGATCCGCCCCGGTCATCGGCGAGCACGCAGGTTTGCGCACTTCGGTGAGCGCAGCGCCATCTGCTTCCCCGTGGCGGCCATGTTCGGGGAGTCGTCGATCGAGGTCGGCGAGGGATGCATCATCGGCCCCTACGCCACGCTGTCCGCCGGCGTGTCACCGGAGCAGGTGCTCGACGGTCCGGTGGTCACCATCGGCGACCGCTGCGTGATCGGGAAGGGGAGTGGCGTCGTCGGCCACCGGCGCGTCGAGATCGGCGACGACGTGTGGACCGGCCACTACGTGTACGTCACCGACGCCAACCACGGCTACGCGGATCGCGACGAGCCCGTCGGCCGGCAGTTCGCGGCGCCGCGCCCGGTGCGCATCGGCACCGGCTCGTGGCTGGGTCACGGCGCACTCGTCCTCGGCGGTGCCGACATCGGCGAGCACGTGGTCGTCGGCGCGGGCGCGGTCGTCACCGGCGACCTGCCCGACTACTCCGTGGCCGTCGGCAACCCTGCGCGTGTCATCCGTCGCTACGAGCAGGGCGCGGGCTGGGTACGCGTCGACGACACCGCTGATGCCGCCGACGCGTACCCAGCGACGCGTCGCTATCCCGTCGCGGGCGGCGCGTAGCTCGCCGTCGAGCTCTCCGGCGGGAGCTGCGGGAACACCGTCACCGACGACCCGGTGTCGAACAGCCCGCCTCGCCCCTTGGCGGGGAACTTCCCCAACGTGTAGCGCATCCCACCACCGGCGTACCGATATTCGCCGGACCCCTGGTGCCCGACCTCGTCCTCGCCGGTCGCCGTCGGGTCCCACCACAGCATGCCGGAGTCGTCCGAGCTGTTGTAGTCGACGGACGGCCAAAATCCGTGCTTGCCCCACGAGTCCTGCGGGTTGACCGCGTCGCCCCCCGACGGCGGGTACCGGAACAGCCCGTCACGGAACGTTTTGAGTGCGAGCTTCGGCCCCGCCATCGTGACTCCACGTGCGAACATCGAGATGCTCGGCAAGATCACGCCGTAGGTGTTGTTCGGCGGCGCCGATCCGTGGAACCACTGGTACAGGGAGTAGGAGGGGTTGTCGGACTGCGGCACGCGCCCCGGCACCAGCGCGAGGCCGAACGCATGCGACCACTGGTCCTGGTCGAAGGTCCGACCGAAGATCGACGTGTCCGCGAGCACCGACGGGCCGATGATCCACTCCGGGTGGTAGTCCTGTGCCGTCGCCTCCTTCGTGAGTGCCGCCGGCGTGAGCGGGTCTCCCGTGTAGATCAGGGTCGTCACGCCCGCGTTCTTCATCTTCGTGATGATCGTGCGGGCGTTTTCCTGCGCCTTCGACGGGTCCAAGAAGAACGACTGGTCTGCCTTGACCTTGATGCCGTACTTCTTGAGGCCTGACTCCAGGGTGTCGAACAGGCCCTTGTACTGGCCGTCCGGCGTGTCGTAGTGGGCGAATCCGTACACGCGGTTCTTGCTCTTGGTCGCGTCGTCACCGGCGTATTGCGCCTTGCCCGGTCCCGCCTGCTTGCCGATGAACTCGGATGCGATCGTCGCCGCCTGCTCTGGCGACGCACCCGCGGGCCAGATGTACGGCTGGTCGGAGTTGATGATCTTCTGCGGCACCGCGGTCGCGCACGTTCCGATGCACAGCACGCCACGGTGCGCGAGCTCGTCGGAAAAGACTGTCGTCGACTGCTGGGGGCCACCCAGGACGGCGAATGGCTTCATGTCGGCGATGGCGATGGCGTCGGCCTTGGACGCCGTCGTGTCGGCGCCGCTCCCCGTGCCGTCGAAGAACTGCGCGTCGATCTTGCGGCCGTAGAGCTCGTACATCTTGTTGTAGATGTCGAAGTAGCCACGCCACGTGTCCTTGATCAGGTTCGTATCGAGGCTCGCGCCCGCCGCCGCGATCTGGCCCGCGAGCAGCGGGTCCTTAGCGGGGTCACCCACGTAGACGACGACCTTGACCGAGTCCGCCGTGACGCCCTCCGCCGTCGAGCCGCCGTTCTTGCCCGTGAAGGGCTCGATGCACGGGGCGGCGTAGACGGTCGGGATCTTGACCCGTCCCGTGGATGTGTCGCAGTTCGGGCCGAAGTCGATGTTCGTCTTGCCCTGGAGCTGCGCCTTCTGCGGGGTCATGGGCCCCGACAGAACGAGTGCCCGGTTCCGCTGCGCGTCGGCCTGGTCGCTCGCAGGCGAAGCCGCGGCGACCGCGGCGAGCAGTCCTGCGACGACGGTCACCACAGCGACGACAGTGACGAGCGACATGCCGCGCCGGACAGCTCGAGATCGATGAGCATGGTGCTTGGCCATCTGTGCTTCCTTTCGGGCAGCGGTCAATCGGGTCGCCGGTCGGTGAGCAACGCGCTCTGCGCGCCCGAGCGCGCAACGGTTGATTCGGTCGTTCCGAGGTACGAGGCGATCACCGCGGGGTGACGGACGACGTCGGCCGGGTCGCCCTCGGCGATGATCTCGCCGAGGTCGAGCGCGATCATCCGGTCCGCGATCGAGGTCAGGAGCGGGAGGTCGTGCTCGATGACGAGCAACGTCGCGCCGAGAGCGGCGCGTACGCGACGGAGCAGGGGAGCGAGCGCCTCGGCCTCTCGTTGCGCGATGCCACTCGACGGCTCGTCGAGCAGCAGCACGGTCGGCTCATGCGCGAGCACGCACGCCAGGTCGACGATCCGACGGCTCCCGGTCGAGAGCTCGTGGACGAACTTGTCGCGGAACGCGGTCAGGCCCACCATCTCGATGAGCTCGTCGACGCGTCGACGTACGCGTCGCTCGGACAGCATCACGTGGGGAAGGTGCAGGGCCGCCGAGAGGGGGTCCCGCGACTTCACGTGCGTCTCGAGCGCCACCGCGATCGTCTCCTGAACGGTCAGCGCCGGGAACAGGCGACCGTCCTGGAACGAGCGGCCCAGACCGAGGTGGGCGCGCGCCTGGGCGGACCGGCGCGTGAGGTCGTAGCTGCCGCGGCTCGTTTCGAGGTGGATGGTTCCACCGTCGGAGGGCAGGAAGCCGCAGACCACGTCGAACAACGTCGTCTTGCCGGCGCCGTTCGGCCCGATGAACCCGAGGATCTCCGCGCGCGGAACGGCGAACGACACGTCGTTCAGGGCGGTGACGCCTCCGAAGCGCTTCGAGACGTCGACGACCTCGAGGCTCGTCGCCCGTCGCCCGTCGCCGGCGACGCGCGCCGGGGTCGCCTCTTCGCCGTTGGGCCCGGGCTTCGGCGGGTTGGCGTCCAGGGCGCCTTCGAGGAACACCGACCGGAGGACGTCGGGCCGGTCGAGGAGCTCGGCGGTGGGGCCGTGGAAGCGGATCTCTCCCTTCTCCATGAAGTACGCCTCGTCGGCCAGCGTGAGGGCCAGGTTCACCGACTGCTCGACGAGGATGATGGTGGTGCCCCGGTCACGCAGCGCCTTCACGATGTCGAGCATCTGAGCGATGACCGTGGGCGCGAGTCCCAGCGACAGCTCGTCGATCATGAGCAGGCGGGGGCGGCCGATGAAGGCCATCCCGAGTGTGAGCATCTGCTGCTGCCCACCCGACAGGTTGCCAGCGGGCTCGTGCAGGCGCTCGCGCAGCACCGGGAAGTACCCCATGACGCGTTCGGTCGCCTTGATCGCCTCGTCGTGCTCGCGACGCTGGAGCCAGCCCGCGAGCCTGAGGTTCTCGGCCACCGTCAACGACGGGAACACGCCCTGACCGCCGGGCACCTGGGTCACTCCGCGCGCCGCGATCTCGTCGGGGGGCGTGTGGGTCATATCGCGCCCGTCGAAGATGATGGCGCCGCCGGTCGCCTCCACCAGCCCGGAGATGGACTTGAGCAATGTCGACTTCCCGGCGCCGTTCGTGCCGAGGAGCGCGACGATCTCGCCCTCGTCGACCTCGAAGTCGACGCCGAACAGCACCTGCACGCTGTCGTAGTGCACGTCGACGCCGCGCAGGAGCAGGAGCTTGACCCGGCCTTGGCGGCGCTCGTACGCCACCTCGGACTGGGCGGCGGCCGCCGTCCACACGCGCCGGATGTCGCCCGCGACTTGTGAGCCCCCGGACGCGAGGATGACTCCGCCGATGACGAACACGGGGGCTGCCGCGAGGAGGGCGAGTCGGGTGCTGTAGGAGTCGGCGATGCCGCCGATGATGGGCAGGAGAAGGAACCCGGGGACGATCCAGATCGCGGCGACCGCGAAGCCGAACGCGCGGACCTTCGGGGGGATCGCCAGCGACAGCACGCTGTAGATGCCCGGCACGAGAAGGCCGAGCGCTCCTGAGATCACCAGGTTCATCGCGATCGCGACGGGGAGGTTGGGCGCTTCGGCGAACACGACCCAGGCCACGCTGACCAGGGCCGTCACCGCGAGGAGGAACTTCAGGACGAGGCCGGGATCCCGGGCCAAGAGCCGGGTCGCGATCGGGATGCCGATCAGGAACCCGATGATCTGGGCCGGTTCGGCGAAGCCGGCTACCAAGCCTCGCTGGACCTCGGTGAGCCCGAACACGTCGTGATAGAAGAGCGAGCCGAGCGTCAGCAGGCCGATGACGGCCAGCGCGAGGAACGGCAGCGCCGCATACAGGCGACGGAGCGTGCGGACCTGCCAGACGATGCGCCACGACTCGGCCCACGACGGCGGTGCCTCCTCGGTGACGATGGCCTGCTCGGAGGCACCCATCGCCCGTCGTTCGAAGTGACCGCGCACGGGTTCCCGAAGCCGGAACGCCAGTGCGACGAAGATCGCGGTCGGGATCGCGAACAGGATGAACGGCGCCCGCCACCCGAGGAAGTACGCGATCAGGCCTCCGAGCACGGGGCCGAGGAACAGCCCGATGGCGTTCCCGGTCCGGTGCACCGCATACACCTTTGGTCGGACCGGGACGTCGTAGTAATCCGGGATCAGCGAGTTGTGGACCGGGTCGTTGAACGCGCGCCCGAGACCCGACCCGGCACGGGCGATGCCGAGCATGACGACCGAGACCGCCAGCCCCGTGAGCACCGAGAAGGTGCCCCAGAGAATCCCGGCGACGATGACGATGGAAACCCGGTGAAGGCGGTCGGCCCAGAACCCGACGGGCAGGGCGAGGACGAGCGCGGCGACGAATGACAGCGAGACGACGGTGAGAATCCCTTCCGTGTTCAGATGGAAGTCGTCGCGGATGTTCGGCAGGAGCACGCCGAAGGCGCTCTGGTCGAGCTGGTCGACGGCGTTGAGTCCGAAGAGCACCACCAGCGGGAAGAGCGCGGCGCCGCCCGTGATGCTGTCGCACCACCGGGCGAACCGGCCGCCCGGCATCTGCGCGGTCGCGACCGGAGGCGCGGTCACGGTCCTACCTCGGCCGGCGCGCGTTCGGCCGCTTCCTCGGCCGCTTCCTCGGCCGCTTCACGGGCAGGCTCCGGAACCGGTTCCTCGACGCGGACGTCGGCGACCAGGCTCGGGACGACGAGCTTGCGACGCTTGGCGACCTGACGGAGCAGCCAGTCGCGGATGTCGTAGAGGACGGCGCCGATCCCGCCCGGCAGCACCATGAGGATCAACAGCAGCCCGGCCCCGGTGGCGAGGAACTGCCACTGGCCGGGCAGGAAGTACTGCGCGCCGTACACGTACACGGCGCCGAGCAGCACACCGGGGATGGATCCGAGCCCGCCGATCACGACCATCGAGAACACCTGCAGGCTCTGCTGGGGCAGGTAGAGGTTGCCCGCACCGACCTGGAGGCCGGTCTGCTGGTGCACGAGCAGCGCGCCCGCCACTGCGGCGATGAACCCCGAGAGGGCGAAGCACGCGAGGTTCGTGCGCGTCGTGTTGATGCCGTACGCCCGCGCCGCCGTGTCGTTCTCACGGATCGCGATCAGGACCCGGCCGGTACGGCTCCGTCGCACTCCCCGCACGACGAGGAGCACAAGGCCGAGCACGATGAGACAGAGGAAGTAGAAGCGGGTCTCGCTCTCGACGTCGAAGCGCCCGAACACCGGGAGACGGTCGATGCGGAACCCCGGCAGCCAGTGGCCCGGGAAGAACAGAGGCGGCTCGCCGTTCTCGCCGAACAGCTCCTGGTTCAGAAGGAACGACGACACGAACAGCGCGAACGCGAGCGTGCTGACGGCGAGCGTCAGACCCCGTCTGCGCAGCGCCGGATAGCCGACGACGATGGCGGCCAGCGCGCCGGCGGCCCCGCCGACGAGGAGCGCGAGCGAGATGTCGGTTTGCATGTAATAGGTAGCCCATCCGCCGACGGCGGCACCGATGCCGGCGAAGCCCATCTGGCCCAAGCTGACCTGACCCGCCCATCCCGTCAGCACGACGAGCGAGAGCCCGATCAAGCCGAAGATGACGATGACGCTGACGAGATTCATACGGCTCTCGTCCAGCCAGAGCGGCAGCGTGACGAGGAACGCGACGACACCGGCGAGGAGCACCCACCGCGTCACGCGCACTTCCGGCAGACCCTTGAGCTCGCGCGGGATCGGCCGCACCTCCCGAGCCGCCTGCCACGTCGAGACTTGGCCCTCGCCGATGCGCCCCCGGCCTGGTCGTCGAGTGAGGAGCAGGGCGCCGAGGATGACGAGGAAGAGAATGGCGTCGTTGAACGCGGGGTTGTTGTCGGGCTGGAACGTGATCGCCTTGTCCAGGATGCCGAGGCCGACCGCGGCCACCGCGATGACAAAGAACCGGTCGAGGCGGCCGATCACGACGGCGGCCAGGGCTAGGAGCAGGAACGACGGCCCGAGCACCGTCCCGATCGGCAGCCCGACCGCACCGGCGCGCAACCACATGCCGAGGAACGCGAGCACCGTGGCAACCGTCCACACGATCGTGTGCAGGCGCTTCACGGGAATACCCAGGGTCGACGCCCGGTCGGCCCGCTCGGCGCTCGCGCGCACGGCGACGCCGACGTTGCTGAGCCGCAGCCACGCCGCCAGCGCGATGAACGCGACCGGGATCACGATCATCGCGATCACGTCGTTGGCGTTGAAGATCGTGCTGCCGAACTCGAACTTCAGGCTGAACGGCGGGTCGAGCCGGTTGGACTGGAAGTCCTGGCCGAACGCCTGGGCCAGGAACAGGCCACCGGCGATGAGCACCTGGGACAGACCGATGGTGGCCACCGTCAGGATGAGGCGCGGCGCGCGGAAGAAGCGCCGGATGATCAGGGTCTCGACGAGGACGCCGAGCACGATCGCGGCGACGAGGCCGGTCGTGAAGGCGAGGATGTAGTTGACGCCCAGGCTGATCACCAACAGCGATCCGAGCGTGGCCGGAACCTGTCCGAGGTCGCCCTGGGCGAAGTTGATGACGCGGTTCGCGCGGTAGATCAGCGCGATCCCGAGGGCGATCAGCGCGATCCGACCGCCACCCAGCGCCCCGTCGAGGATCACGCCGCTCGGAGCGGGGAACGGCCAGACGAGCACCGCAAACGCGAGACCGCCGAGCGGCAGGACCCAGCCGAGGACCCCACCCAGCCACGTGAAGTCTGTGAGGCGCGTACGGACAGGCAACGACGTGTCCGTCGAGTCACGCATGCCGAGCACCACGTCCCCCCTCTGCGCGTGCAACGTTACGTTTTGCCGTTCGGACGCGTGCCGCGCCCGATCGGTTCCTACCCGCTGCCCGGTGTCCCCTGCACGAAGTCCACGACCACACGAGCAAGCTGCTCGCCGCGGTCTTCCTGCAGGAAGTGCCCCGCGCCCTCGATCGTCGTGTGAGGACGACCCTTGGCGCCGGGGATCTCGCTCTGCAGGACCCGGTCGCCGCCGGCGGTGATCGGGTCCGAGTCGCTGAACGTGGTCAGGAACGGCTTCTCCCAACGGTGGAGCCTGTCCCACGCCCGGCGGTTCGCTTCCGACGCAGGGTCGTCGGGGCTCGTCGGCACGAGCACGGGGAACTGGCGGGCGCCTTCCTTGTACGACTCGTCGGGGAAGGGGGCGTCGTAGGCGGCGACGACTTCCGGGGCGAGGCCGGTGGTGCAGCCGCCGTTCACGATTCGGCCGACCGGGAACGTCTCGGTCTCCTGCGAGAACTTCTGCCACGCGAGGAAGGCGTCGCCGGGGTGGCGGTCACCGGTGGGCAGGAAGGTGTTGGCGGCGACGATGCGGGCGAACCGATCTGCCTCCTCCGCCGCCAGCCGGAGCCCGATGAGGCCGCCCCAGTCCTGGCCGAAGAGCGTGACCCGCTGCAACGCCAGTCCTTCGAGCAGCGACCGCATCCAGTCGACATGACGCTGGTAGGTGTAGTCGGCGCGTTTCGACGGCTTGTCGGAGCGCCCGAACCCGGCGAGGTCGGGTGCGACCGCCCGGAGCCTGGCGCCCGTGATCACGGGGATCATCCTGCGGTACAGGAAGCTCCATGACGGCTCGCCGTGGAGCAGCAGGACAGGGTCGGCCTCGGGCGGCCCTTCGTCGACGTAGTGCATGCGCAACGACCCGCCCTCGTCGTCGGGTACGTCGAGATAGTGGGGGGCGAACGGGTACCCGGGTAGGGAGGTGAACCGCTCGTCGGGCGTCCGCAGCGTCTCCATCAGGCGTCGCGCAGGAAGGCGTGCAACATGTCGGCGACGATCTCACGGGCTTGCCCGGTGGGGAGATCGAGCTGGAGCCGGAGCGATTCCCACGTCGACGCGTTCGAGACGACCTCCAGCTCGAGGAGTAGGCGGCTCCGATCGGCGCCGTCCCGACGACCGAGCTCGGGCGCGAAGACCGTCTCGATCTCGGCGCGCGAGAGCTGCCGTGCGAGCGACAGCACCTCGGCGAGAGCGGGTGAGAACGGCTCCTGGAGGACGGCGGCCCGCCTGACCTGCGCCGAGGCCTCGTGGACGCGCTCCCGCTGACGGACGAAGGCGTCGAGGCGCGACTCGAGCGGCCCGTCACCGGGGATGGCCTGCACCAGGTCGCGCACGCGCTCGAAGTGGCTGTGAGCCGCCGCGGTGAAGAGGTCTTCGAGGTCGTCGAAGTGGACGTAGACCGAGCGCAGCGAGACGCCGGCGCGCTCGGCGACCTGTCGGGCCGTCGGCCGGAAGTTGCCGTCATCGAGCAGGGAGAGCAGCGCTTCGACGACGGCGTCGCGAGTGCGGGCGGCCCGCGCCGACCGTCCGTCCGTGAGACTGGTCGCCGCCACGGTCGTGCACGATATTGTTCTTTCACTAGGTGTGCAATACGTGCCAAACGGCACAGGGGGAAGGCACCATGGCTCAGGGGACCTGGGAGCCTGGCTTCGAGGAAGTCGTCTCGCTCCTCGACGCCCAGGTGGCGGAGTCGAGCAGTGGCGGCGCGGTGTGCGTGTACCACCGAGGCCGGCCGGTCGTCGACGTCTGGAGCGGCGTGGCCGACCGGGCGGGCACGCCGTGGCAAGCCGACAGCCTCGCGGTGTCGTACTCGACGACGAAGGGCGTCACCTCGACGGCCCTGCACGTCTGCGTCGACCGCAACCTCGTCGACTACGACGACCGCGTCGCCGATCACTGGCCGGAGTTCGCCCCGCACGGCAAAGACGCGATCACGGTCCGTCACGTGCTCTGCCACGAAGCCGGCCTCTACGACGTGGCGTCGTTCCTCGAGCGGCCCGAGCAGATCCTCGACTGGGACGAAATGGTCGCCGGCATCGAAGGGATGACACCCGCGTTCGAGCCTGGCGCGAGCAACGGCTACCACGCGGTGACGTACGGGTTCATCGTCGGTGAGATCGTGCGGCGTGTCTCCGGGCTCGGGATCACCGACTTTGTGCGCACGCAGATTGCCGAGCCGCTCGCGCTCGACGGCTGCCATGTTGGGCTGCCGCGTTCCGAGCACGGCCGGCTGGTGGAGACCATCACCTCGCCCGACGCCGGCGCGCTCACCCGCGACCCCGCCGCGATGGTGCGCATCGCAGAGCAGTTGGGGCTCACCATCCATCCCGAGCTGATCGCGGCCGCGCTCCCGCCCGAGATCCTGACCGGAAACGGTGGCGCCGAGTGGGTCGAGCAGCCAATGCCGTCCGGCAACGGATCTTTCACGGCGCGGTCGCTGGCGCGTATGTACGCCTGCCTGGCCGGCGGCGGTGAGATCGACGGCGTCCAGCTCGTATCGGACAAGACCGTCGCCCGGGCCATCGAGCCGCAGAACGACCGGCCCGATCTCATCCTCGGGTTCCCGATGCAGTGGCGCCTCGGATATCACGGCGTGCTGACATCGACGGCCGCGCTCCCGCGCGGGTTCGGTCACAACGGGTACGGCGGGTCGGGCGCGTGGGGGGATCCTGAGCGCGAGCTCGCCGTCGCCTACACGCTCAACGCCCTCGGCAACGCGATCGCCGGCGACACGCGATTCATGGACATCGGCGGTGCCGCTGTGCGCGCCGTCGGTCGCTGACTCGGTGAGATCGCGAGGGCTCGTGACTGCCGTCACGTCGCCGTCGCGTCTTCCGGGCGGCATGATGCCTCCATGGCGTCAGAGCTGACGCTCCCGACTCGACCCGGCGCCGTCATCCGAGTCACGGCGCGCTCGGGGAGCGTGACGGTGACCGGGGAGGAGCGCGCCGACGTCGTCGTGACGGGGGCGCGTGACGCGAAGGAAAGCGACGACGGATCCATCGAGATCAAGTCTCGGTCCGGCGCGGTGTCCGTGCGGTGCCCGGAGGGGAGCGATGTGTTCGTCGGGGCGAGCTCGGGCCGCGTCGAATTGCGAGGGCGGCTCGGCGACGCACGCGTGACCGTCGGGAGCGGGAGCGTCCACGTCGATCACGTCGAGCGGCTCGACGCTCGCACTGGCTCCGGGTCGTTCGAGATCACCGAGTGCGCAGGGGAGTGCCGGCTGAAGACCGGGAGTGGTGGTATCGCCGTGGCGCGGGCGGGGGTGTCCGACCTCGCCACCGGATCGGGCGCGGTCGTCGCCGAGCTGGTCGACGGGGCCAAGGTGAAGGCGGGCAGCGGCAACGTCGAGGTCGGGCTCGCCGGGCCGGGGTCGCTCGACGTGAAGGCGCTGTCCGGATCGGTCGTCGTCAGCGTCCCGCCCGGAGCGCAGCCGGCGACCCGGCTCAGGACCCTGAGCGGCAAGGTGCGTTGCGCGTGCCCGACCGGCGGCGACGGCGAGATCAAGGTGAAGACGCTCAGCGGGAACATCCAGGTCGTCGAGCGGTGAACGGCACGCCTGCGGGCGCGGTGGTCTTCACCGACATCGTCGGCTTCACCGAGTTCACCGCCGAGCACGGCGACGACGCGGCGCTCGCCTTGCTCGATCGGCAGGAGAAGATGGTCCGGGGGTCGCTGCCCGACGACGGGCGCGTGGTGAAAGACCTCGGCGACGGCTTGATGCTGTGGTTCCCGGAGGCGGTGAGCGCGCTGGGGGCATGTCTGGCCGTCGCCGAGCGATTCGAGGAGGAGGCCGCCACCGACGTCCCGCTCTGGGTCCGAGTCGGCATGCACTGGGGGTGTCCGACGCGGCGCGGCGACGATCTCGTCGGTCACGACGTGAATCTGGCCGCCCGTATCGTGGACGTTGCCGGCCCGGGGGAGGTCCTCGTCTCCGAGCCCGTGCACGACCTGGTGCGCGGACGAGTGCCCGGGCTGCGCCTCGACGAGCTCGGACCAGTCGTCATGAAGGGCATACCCGACGCGGTGCCGCTGTATCGGGCTGCGCTGGACTGACCGGTATCCTCCGGCGCGTGCACCGGTCCCGAGACCTCGTGTGCGCGCTCGCGTGCGTGGTCGCGGTGCTGGTCGCATGCAGCGGCGGATCGAGCACCATCGACAGCAAGGAAGTGGAGAGCACGATCCGGGCTCAGCTGCGCAAGGACTTCCCCGGCGCGCCCGTCGGCCGGACGACGTGTCCCGACAACGTCAAGAAGAAGACCGGCAAGCAGTTCACGTGCACGGCGACCGTAAGCGGCGAGCGAGTGCCGATCACCGTCACGCAGACCGATCGCGATCCGGGGTTCCGCTCCCTACGCGAGGTCGCCGTCCTCGACGTCGCCAAGATGCAGAACTTCGTGCAGATGCAGTATGACCAGCAGGTCGGCGTTCAGGTGACGGCGTCGTGCGCGCCGGGGAAGAGCGTGATCGTGGCCCGCCCCCAGTCGCAGATCCCGTGCACCGTCACCGACTCGCAGGGCGCGACCGACACCGTCCAGGTGCTTGTCAGCGACACCGCCGGCAACATCAAGATCGCCACCATTTAGAGTCAGGTCACGAGCTTGGCGCCCCGGTCCCGCAGCTCGTACTTGAGGACCTTGCCCATCGCGTTCAGCGGCAGCTCGTCGACGAGTTCCACGTACCGCGGCGCCTTGTAGTTGGCCATCTGGTCCCGGCTCCAAGCGATGAGCTCCTCGGCGGTCGCGTCGGCATCGGGACGGAGGACGACGAACGCCATGCCCACCTCACCCATTCGCTCGTCGGGCACGCCGACGACCGCGACCTGCGCCACCTTCTCGTTGCGAAGGAAGACACTCTCGATCTCGGCCGGGTAGGCATTGAAGCCGCCGACGATGTACATGTCCTTCGTGCGGTCGGTGATCCGGAGGTAGCCGCGCTCGTCCATCACGCCGACGTCACCCGTGTGCAGCCAGCCATCCGAGTCGATCGTCGCCGCCGTCTCGTCCGGCTCGTCGAGATACCCCCGCATGACGTTGTAGCCGCGGATCACGATCTCACCGGGCTCACGGCGCGCCACTTCCTCGCCGTCGTCGTCCACGACCCGCACGTCCACGCCGGGGATCGCTCGCCCCGATGTGGTCGCGATCGTCTCGGGGTCGTCGTCGTAACGGCACATGGTGGCGATGCCGCACGCCTCCGTGAGCCCGTAGCCAGTGATGATCGTCTCGAAGGTCAGCTCCTCGCGCATGCGCACGACGAGCTCGACCGGGATCGCGGCCGCGCCGGTGACGGCCAGACGCAGGCTCGAGAGGTCGTGGTCGCCGCGGCCGGGGTGGTTGAGGATCGTCTGGTAGAGCGTCGGCGGCCCCGGGAGCACGGTGACGTGGTCGCGTGGGATCCGCTCGAAGACCTGGTCGGGGTCGAGGAGAGCCTGCGGGAGCACAGTGGCGCCCATCATCAGTGAGGCCAACCATCCCGCTTTGTATCCGAACGCGTGGAAGAACGGGTTCACGATCAGGTACCGGTCGTGTTCCTGCAACCCGACGACGTCGCTCCAGTCGCGGTACGCGCGCAGCGTCTGCCCGTGCGTCAGCATGGCGCCCTTGGGGTTCCCTGTCGTCCCCGAGGTGAAGAGGATGTCCGACAGGTCGCCTGGCTCGACCGCCTGGGCGCGCGCGTCCGCGAGCTCCGATTCGATACCGGATCCCGCGGCTAGGAACTCGGTCCAAGGACGAGCTCGCTCCGGAGCGTCACCCCGCATGACGACGATCGTCTCGAGATCGGGGAGATCGGCATCCACGTCGACCGCGTCGCGCAACAGCGCGACGTAGTCGGTGTCGAGGAAGCCCGAGATCGTGACGAGCGCCTTCGCCTGCGACTTGCCGAGGATGTACGCCGCCTCACGGCCTTTGAAGCGCGTGTTGAGCGGCACCAGCACCGCGCCTGCCGACTGGAGTCCCAGTGCGGCGACGATCCACTCCCAGACATTCGGGGCCCAGATCGCGATGCGGTCCCCGCGCTCGATACCCATTGCGAGAAACGCGCGTGCGGCGTCGTGCGCGGCGACGGCCAGCCCCGAGAAGGACAAGGTGCGGCCGTCGCTGACGTCTACGATCGCCTCCCGTGCCGAGAAGCGCTCCGCAGAGCTGTGCAGCAGGCGAGGTGTCGTGCCCCATTCGAGGTCGCCGCGGACGCCCGTCTCGCTCACCGACGCTCACCTCCGCTCGACCTGACGGCTCGTCAGGCTATCGCCGTCCGCGTCTGGGACGCTCGTGAGCGGCGCGCTGCTGCTGCGATCGGCACCGGACGACGGCGTCGTGACCTTGACCCTCAACCGGCCCGACAAGAAGAACGCGTTGTCGATCGCGCTCCGGGACGAGGTGTCGGATGCCCTCGACGCCGTTGCCGGCGACGACGCGGTAAAGACGGTGGTGATCACCGGGGCCGGCGACGTCTTCAGCTCCGGCTTCGACCTCAGGGAGTTCCAGCAGCCCGACCTGTCGGAGCGGCTGTGGGCGTCGAGCGATCGGTTCCACGCCACGGTGCTCCGGTTCCCGCTCCCGATCGTCGCCGCCGTGAACGGCCCCGCCATCGCCGGCGGCTTCGACCTCGCGGTCATGTCCGACTTGCGGATCGCCGCCGATACCGCGCGCTTCTCGCATCCGGAGATCGAGTTCGGCGACGTCGTCTACGGCCCGCTGCACGACGTGGTCGGGGGTGGCGTCGCTCGAGAGCTGTGTTTCACCGGCCGCGTCGTGGAGGCGCAGGAAGCCAAGGGCCTGGGGCTCGTGTCGAGCGTCGTGCGGGCCGACGGGCTTGGCGCCGAAGTGGCGCGCTTCACGGCGATGATCGCTCGCGCACCCCGCGACGTGATCCTGCGCACGAAGGCGAAGGCGACGCGCCGGGCGCGCGTGGTCGAGGCCAACACCCTCGACCTCTGAGCCCGCGCCTGATAATGGCCGCGCCGCCGACGCGTCGCGCGTGAGGATGAGCGGATGGGTGACCTCGCCGTCGACACCGCGATCGAAGGCGCCGATGGTCGCTACCGTGCGCACCTCTCCCGTGACTGGGAGATCTGGGGCCCGAACGGCGGCTACCTGGCGGTGATCGCGTTGCGGGCCGCCGGCGCCCACACGCCCCTGCGGCGCCCGGCCACGTTCTCGTGTCACTACCTCGGTGTGGCCGAGTTCGACGCCGTCGACCTCGAGGTGCGAACGATCCGCGGCTCGCGGCGAACGGCGTCGGTCGGGGTGTCGATGACCCAGGACGGCAGGCCCATCCTGGAGGCGCAAGCGTGGATCGTCGGCGACGTCGAAGGGCTCGAGCACGACGCCGCGCCCATGCCCGACGTCGCGCCACCCGAGCAGCTGCCCAACGTCGCCGAGCTCATGTCGGACCAGGAGCGCGGGCCGTATCACGCGTTCTGGAGCAACTTCGAGGAACGGCCGTTGTCGTGGCTGCCGCGCGAGGAGTGGGAGGCGCGCGAGCCGGGCGATCCGAGCGTTCGGTCCTGGTTCCGCTACGTCCCTCGTGACACCTTCGACGACGCGTTCGTCGACGCCGGTCGCTCATTGCTCCTCGTCGACACGCTCGGATGGCCCGCGGCCGTGCGCGCGTACACGAGTGACCTGCCCTTCTACGCGCCGAGCCTTGACGTCACGGCCCGGTTCCACGCCGCAGCTCGCGACCAGCCGTGGCTCCTCGCCGAGTGCAGCTCGCCGGTCGCACGCGACGGCCTGGTCGCGAGCAGCGCGTCCGTGTGGTCGGGCGACGGCAGACTCCTTGCGACCGGTGGGCAACAGATGCTGTGCCGGCCAATGCGGCTGCAGCAGGAGTGAAGGCGGTTTCGCTCCGGGGATCCGTCAAGGGATGTAGTGCTGGTGGATCACCCACCACGCACACAGGGCCTGCCCCGCTACCGCAGCGGCAAACGCGCTGACGAGCACCCAGCGGCGGGCCCGATGGAGCAACTCGCCGGCGGCGACGAACGGCGGGAAGCACTCGTTGGCGTACCGGCCGAGCCCCACCATGCCGAGCCCGAGCGACGGTAGGAGGTACAGGACGGTGAACACGATCCATGCGAAGGGCAGACGCTTCCGGACGAGCCAGAGCGCGCCGAGAGCGGCCAACGCGAGGAAGATGTGCGGAAAGACGTAGTCGTAACGCCACGGCGCGAGCGCGAACGCCTTGACGGTGACCTCCGGCCATCCCTCCTTCGACGTGAGGAACACGAGCGGATCGCCCGTCCAGTGGTAACAGGCGGCACACCACAGCGCGACCGCGACGACCGACGGCGCGCATACGAGCAGCACCCGTCGCCAGGAGCGCAGCACGAACACGAGGGCCACCGCCAGCACGATGCCGTTCGGTCTGATCAGCGCCGCCCCGGTGACGAGCACCGCCGCCGGCAGGTCGTGCCGCTCGTCAACGAGGATGAATGCCCAGACCGTGGCGGCCAGCCAGATCGCGGACGGGTACACCATCGAGAACACGAAGGCCCCCGGGAAGAGCGCCAACGACCAGACGGCTAGACGGGCAGGGCGGGCGCTCGTGTAGCGGCGGGCGATGCGCCACACACCGGCCAGCGCGACGAGGAAGATCAACTGGTTCAGGACGACGACGGTGCCGCGGTCGGGTAATCCGATCTCGCGGACGGCATGGATCACCCCAGGGAAGCCGGGGAAGAACGGCCACCGCGTCTGCACGCCCTCGACGGGCTCGGGCCCGTAGCCGAAGCGCGCGATCGCGAGGTACCACTGGCCGTCCCATTTCGCGAATCCGGTCGCGCGGAGGCCGTCGTGGCCGATCGACGCCGCGCCGACGATGAGCGCCACCGAGTAGACGCGCGACACCAGCCACGGCAGGACAACCTCGCGCCAGGGGAGAAGCGGAAACCGCTCGTGCGCGCGCGTCGCTTCGGTCGGCGACCGACCTGTTTGCGAATTAATCGCGCGGCGGGTCGAGGCGACCGCGGATCTCGTCCATCCGGTCGTCGACTTTCTTCACTCCGTCGGTTCGCTCGGCGATCTTGACGGCGACGTCGCGCACCTCGGGGTCGACGATGCCCTTGAGCACGGCGACGCCGTCGCGCACCATCACCTCGAGCCCGGGTGCGCGCCGGGTCCGCCGATCACCGTGGATGGCGATGCGGAGGCGGGCCTCGGTGGCCACGTCGTCCGTGTTGCCGGACACGAGGCCCTGCGCCGAGCGGACCCCGAATGCGGCCCAGTCGATCACGTCGTCCCGGTTCCGCCAGGCCCACAGTGCGATGGCGGAACCGCTCAACGGCAGGTAGCGCTTGAGGATGCTCGACACGCCCACACGCTCAGGCTACCCGGATGGTTCGTCCCGGATACGCGGCCACCGCCCCGATCAGGGCGTCGAGCGGCTCGGCGGCGGCTTGGGCCCGGTCGCTGTTGACGATCACGGAGAACGCGAACGCGCACCCGGCCACCGTCGTCCCGTATCCCGACAGCGAGATGCGCGCCGCCTGCAACAACCCGCACACGGCGACGGCGATGACGAGCACTCGCGAGCGCGGCTGCGCTGCTCCGTCGCATCCCCCGATAGCCTCGCCTGTCACCATGCCACTCGACCTGCACCAACTGGTCGCGCCCGGCCATACGGCCCTCGTGCTGCAGGAGGTCCAGAACGGCGTCGTCGGCGACGAGTCGGCGTTGCCGATGCTGGCGGCGGAGGCGGCGAAGACGGGTGTCGTGCCGCATTGTGCCGAGCTCGCCCGGTCGGCTCGCGCCGCCGGTGTCCCGGTCGTGCACTGCACGGCGGAGACGCGTGCCGACCGGAAGGGTGCCAACCGCAACGCCCGGCTCTTCATGGGCGCGCAGAAGTCCTCGGTGCAGCTCAACCCGGGTTCGGCCGCCGTCCAGCCGCCGGAGGAGATCGGCGTCGATCCCGCCGACCTGGTTCTCCCTCGACATCATGGACTGGGCCCGATGACGGGCACCGAGCTCGATCCGATCCTCCGCAACCTCGGTGTGACGACGATCGTGGGCGTCGGCGTGTCGGTGAACGTCGGCATGACGAACTTCGCGTTCGATGCGGTGAACCGCGGCTATCAGTTCGTGATGCCGCGCGACGCAGTTGCTGGCGTACCCACCGAATACGCCGAGGCGGTTTTGGAGAACACACTGATCCTCGTCGCGACGCTCACGACCACGGCCGCGGTCACCTCGGCATGGCGCGCGTAGCATCCAGGCGATGACACGCACGCCTTGGCTCGGTGATGCGTGCTCACTCGTCGATGCGTTTCGGTCCGGCGACCGAACGCCCGACGACGAGCTGGAGGTGACGCTCGCCGCGATCGAGACTTCCGGTCTCAACGCGTTCTCGTACCTCGACGCGGAAGCGGCTCATGACGCCGCCGCCTGCGCCGACCCGGCGTTGCCCTTCGGCGGAGTGCCCGTGGGCGTGAAGGAGCTCGACTCCGTCGCCGGCTGGCCGTACACCCAGGCGAGCGTGCCGCTGAAGGACCAGGTGGCGACGCACGACTCCGCGCTCGTTGCTCGGCTGCGCGACGCGGGCGCGGTGCTGGTCGGTTTGACGACGTCGAGTGAGTTCGGCGGCGTGAACCTCACGCGCACGAACCTCAACGGCGTGACCCGTAACCCCTGGGATCTGGCATGTACGCCCGGCGGGTCGACGGGTGGGGGAGCGGCGGCGGTCGCCGGCGGGCTCGTCACCGTCGGGACCGGCGGCGACGGAGGCGGATCGTTGCGCATCCCGGCCGGGTTCACCGGCTTGTTCGGGCTGAAGTGCACGTACGGCCGGATCCCGAAGAGCCCGGAGATGCTGCTCGGATCCGTGACGGCGGTCCTCGGCTGTGTATCCCGCTCGGTGCGCGACACCGCGCGGTTCGCCGACGTCACGAACGGGTTCGACCATCGCGACCCGTACAGCCTCGCCCCGGTCGACGGATGGGAAGCCGCTCTCGGCACGCGTGAGCTCCGCGGCAAGCGGGCGGTGATCGCGCCCGACCTCGGCATCGCCGTGGTCCATCCCGAGGTCGCCGAGATGGTCGTGAGCAACGGCGAGGCGCTCGCCCGCGACGCCGGGCTCGAGCTCGTCGACGTACCCGTGAAGCTCCCGGAGCTCGGCTACGAGTGGGCGTTGTCAGGACTGTCCGAGGTGCTCGCGCTCCTCGGTGACCGTTATCCCGACTGCGAGCCGGACCTCACCCTCGAGATCGGGTTCGGGCTCAAGGTCGCGACCGAGGTGTACAACATGGCGGCGCGCGCCCGGATCGAGAATCGCCGCACCGCGATGAACGAGGCGATGGCGGAGATCTTCGACCAGGTCGACTTCGTCATCGCCGCGGCCAACCCTGACGTCGCGTTCGCGGCCGAAGGACCGCTCCCCACCCAAGTCGGCGATCAGCAGGCGGAGCTGGGCAATAACGGCGCGTTGACCATTCCCGCCAACGTGTTCGGCAACCCGGCGTGCTCGATCCCGATCGGTTCCAACCGCGGCCTGCCGGTCGGCCTCCAGGTGATCGGCCGCCACTTCGAGGAGCCGCTCCTCCTCGACCTCGCGCTCACCGCCGAGCGCGAACGCCCCTGGCCTCTCGTCGCGCCGGGCTCGCCCGTCTGATGCGTCCCCTGGGAGCCAAAGAGTCCCCCCGGGGGAAGCATGATCAGGTCAACGGATGTACTCGCCTGCGTTGACGAGCAGGGACTGACCGGTGACCATGCGGGCCCGGTCGGAGGCGAAGAACACGACGACCTCGGCGACGTCCCCGTCGCTCGGGATCTCGCCCAACGGCATCTTCTCGGTGATCCCGCTCACCACGGTCTCGGGGTCGACGTTCTGCGCCTTCGACGTCATGTCGACGTACATCTCCACCGGAGGGCCCCACATCCACGACGGCACGACGGTGTTCACCCGGATGCGGTAGGGGCCGAGCTCCCGTGCGAGGTGCGTGACGGCACCGAGCGTGGCCGCCTTCGACGCCGCGTACGCCGCCTGTGGCAGCTGAGACCAGAACATCGCCTGGCTGCCGATGAACACGATCGACCCGCCCCGCTCCTTCATCGAGGGGATGACGGCCTGTGTCATCTGCATCGTGCCGAACAGGTTCACCTCCACGGCCTGGCGCCAGCTGTCCCAGTCCGCCTGCTCGAGTCCCCCGAACACCGCGTCGAGTGCAGCGCAGTTCACGAGCGCGTCGATCCGACCGAAGCGGTCGATCGCAGCGGCTGCGAGGCGCTCGCATTGCCCAGGGTCGGTGATGTCGGTGACCTCCCACGTAACACGTGCGCCGGACGGGTCGATCTCGGCGGCGGCCTTCTCGAGGTTCGCCTCGGTGCGCGCGCCGAGCGCGACGTTCGCTCCTTCGCGGGCGGCAGCGACGGCGATCTCCCGCCCGAGGCCGGAGCCGACACCCGACACCACCATTGTCTTGCTGTCGAGGATCATCGCTGGTCCTTCCTGTCCGCCCGGACCGTACCCCGGCGCTCGACGGGCCCGGGCGCTATGTTCCGAAGCGCCGTTCGCGACCGCAGGGGAGTCACGATGAGCACAACGCCGCCGCCCGAGCCCGAGGTCGAGGTCAAGACCGTCGACGTGCACCGCAGCTGGCCCTGGGTGCTGGCGCTCGGGATCCTGTCGCTGATCGCCGGCATCATCACCCTGGTGTGGCCGGGCGTCACCGTGCTGGCGCTCGTGTTCGTGCTGGGCGTGTTCCTCATCGTCGCGGGGGGCGCCGAGATCGGCTGGTCGATCACCGAACGCCACACGGAGGGGTGGGGCTTCATCCTGTTCCGCGGGATCGTCGACGTGATCGCCGGCATCGTCGTCCTCGCCTGGCCGGACGTCACCGCCCTCGTGCTCGCGCTGCTGCTCGCGGCGTGGCTGATCGTCTACGCCGTCATGACGCTCTACTACGCGTATCGCCACCGCGGTGAGGAGCGCCCGCACTCCGGGCACTTCGTCGCCAAGGGGATCGCCGCGCTCGTTGCGGCTGTGATCACCGTGGTGTGGCCCGGGATCACGATCCTCGTCGTGGCGCTCGTGATCGGATTCATGCTGCTCTTCTGGGGCGCCGTCCTCACCCGCTTCGCGTTCGTCCTGCGGAGACAACCGGCCGTGTGAGCCGGCCGGCTCTCGTCACGCTGCTCCTCGTGGCAGCGGGCTTCCTGCTCCCGCTCGCGCTCGTCGGCCTTTGGACGCAGCAGGTGCTGTTGGATCGCGAGCGGTTCACGAACCTCTCGGACGACCTGCTCGATCGGGAAGCGGTACGACTGGGCATCGCCGACGCGGTGCTCGCGAACACCACCCGACCCGTGCCGACCGCGGCGGAGCCGGCGATCAGGGCCGGAATCAGCGCGGCCCTGACCACCCCCGCCTACCGAGCCGCGTTCAAGCAGTCCCTGGGAGAGGTGCATGACCAGCTCACTTCGGGCAAGGACACCATCACCCTCGACGTCACCCCGGGCGTGAACCTCGCTCGCTCCCAGAACCCTCAGGTCGCCGCGGCCCTGCGCGGCGTCCAGGTCCAGCCGATCGTCATCGCCCGCCGGAGCGAAGTCCGCGTGCTGTGGGGCGCGGTCGACGGCGCCCAGCGCGTTGCCCTCCTGACACCCCTCGTGGTCCTCGCGTTGCTCGCTCTGGCCGTCGCAATGTCGGAGCGCCGGTGGCTCACGCTCGGGATCGCCGGCGCCGTGGTCGCCGGCGTGTCACTCCTCTTCCTCGCGTTCATGGCGCTGGCCAAGCAGCTCGTCGGAGACACGCTCCACCGGCTCGCTAGCCGCGACGCGTTCGATGCCGCGTGGGACGTCATCGCCCGCAGCCTCACCAACAGCACGCTCATCATCGTGATCGGCGCGCTCGTCGTCGCCGCCGGCGGCTTCGCGATCCACGTGATCCTCACTCGGCGGCCCATCCCTTCGATCTGACGGGGCGTCAGGTCTAAGCTCGCTCGTATGACAGATATCCCGAAGATCATCTCGGTGGACGACCACGTGGTGGAGCCGGCCGACGTGTGGCAGAAGCGGCTGCCCAAGAAGTACCTCGACGTCGGTCCTCGGGTCGAGAGGGCGCCGTTGGGTGAGATGACGTTCGTCGGCGGGAACTTCTCCTACTCGAAGGGCGAAGGCAATCCCTGCGACTGGTGGCACTACGAGGACAAGAAGATTCCGCAGACGCGCCTGAGCGCAGCCGTCGGCTTCGACCGCGACGAGGTCAAGATCACGGCGATCACGTACGAGGAGATGCGCCCGGGCTGTTACGACCCGAAAGCGCGCCTCGAGGACATGGACACCAATTGGGTCGAGGCTTCGCTGTCGTTCCCGACGTTCCCCCGTTTCTGCGGTCAGACGTTCATGGAGGCCGAGGACAAGGAGCTCTCCGATCTCTGCGTCAAGGCCTACAACGACTGGATGTTCGACGAGTGGTGCGCGGGATCGGACGGTCGATTGATCCCGCTCCCGATCGTCCAGCTGTGGGACTCCGAGCTCGCAGGTGAGGAGATCCACAGGAACGCGGCCCGCGGCGGACACGCTGTCGCGTTCACCGAGATCCCGCCGTTTCTCGGGTTGCCGTCGATCCACGACGCCGACGGTTACTGGGACCCGTTCTTCCGGGCGTGCGCCGAGACGGGCACGGTCGTGTGCATGCACATCGGCTCGTCGTCGAAGATGCCGTCGACGTCGAAGGACGCGCCGCCGGCTGTGGGCTCGACGCTCACGTACATGAACGCCGCCATGTCCTTGACCGACTTCCTGATGTCGGGCGTGTTCGAGAAGTTCCCCAACCTCGTGATCGCATACTCCGAAGGCCAGATCGGGTGGATCCCGTACGTGCTCGAGCGTGCCGACGCGGTGTGGGACCACAACCGGGCGTGGGGGGGCGTCGCCGACAAGGTGAAGAAACCGCCGAGCCAGTACTACCGGGAGCACGTGTACGGCTGTTTCTTCGACGACCCACACGGCCTGCGGTCACTCGAGGACATGGGCGTCGACACGATCACGTTCGAGACCGATTACCCACACAGCGACTCCACGTGGCCGAACAGCAAGGAGGTCGCCGAGCGGCAGATGAAGGATCTCGACGAGGACCAGATCGAGAAGATCGTGCGCGGCAACGCGATCCGGATGCTGCAGCTGGCGTTGGCCTAACTGTCGCGCTCGCAAGCTCGGGCTCCTGCTCCGGCGGTCGGCAAAGCCGCCGCCTCCGCGGCTTAGCCGGTCGCCCTCGCAAGCTCGGGCTCCTGCTCCGGCGGTCGGCAAAGCCGCCGCCTCCGCGGCCTAACTGTCGCGCTCGCAATCTCGGGCTCCTGCTCCGGCGGTCGGCAAAGCCGCCGCCTCCGCGGCCTAACCTGTCGCCCTCGCAAGCTCGGGCTCCTGCTCCGGCGGTCGGCAAAGCCGCCGCCTCCGCGGCGGTCGAACTCAGTAACTGAGCTGCTCCTCCCAGTCCGTCGGGCGCCCCTCGGGAGTGAGGTCGAAGAAGTTCCACAGGGGCTCGAGCATGCCGACGTGGCGCGGGTCCTGGTCTGGCTCCCTCGGCGCGTACAAGAGCTCTGAGCCCCAGAAGTGCCGGATCGTGTCACCGTCGCGGTGGAAGACATTGAGCATGGGCATCTGGTCGCCCTCGGGCGTCTCGGCGAGGTAGTCGCGGTTGTAGGTGGTGCCGGTAGAGGAGAGGACTCGGAGCCGGCGCCAGCCGCGTTCCTGTGCGAACGCGGCGACGCGTTCGACAGGGGCCTTGGCTACGACGGCGAAGTTCATCCGCTGGCTCACGTGGTCGGCGGCGCCGTCGAGCTGGTCGAGCAACGCCGTGCACGACGGACACGGCCCCTCGACCAGCGGCAGACGCGCCGTCTCGCCGCCGGCGGGGCCGGGGCGCTCGTCGCCGTGGTAGCGCGGGAACATCATGCTGTAGATGGCCAGCGAGTCCCGCCCTGGCGCGAACAGCTCGGAAAGCCGCACGGTTTGCCGGCCGCCGCCAGCGAGTTCGTGGAAGACGTAGTCCTCCGGGACCACGCCGCCGGACGGGAGGGCACGGCGGGCCGCCGCCACCGCCTCCGTCTCGCGCCGGAGGCGGATCTCGCGTTCGAGGAGCGCGTCACGCGCCGCCCGGTACTCCGGCGATTCCCCGGGATAGATCGGCATGTGGAATCTGACCGGGGCGACCCCCGGAACTCATCGCGTCTTATCGCTTGGGCGGCATCACCAGGACGGTGCCTTGAGCGAGGCAAACCGGCCGGCCGTCGTTGTCGACCTCGATGCGGACCACTGCCGTCCGCTTCGTGAGCGAGACGATCTGCGCCGCCGCCGACAACGTGCCGCCGGTCACCGGCGCGAGGTAGTTGAGCTTGAACTCGGTCGTCGCCGCCCACGCACCGGACGGGATCACCGGGTAGCAGACCGTTCCGAGCAGGTGGTCGCACAGCGCGGCGAGCACGCCGCCATGCAGGTTGCCGAACGGATTGAGCAGGTCGTCGCGGACGTCGACCCCGGCCCGCATCCCGCCTGGCCACGTGTCCGTCAGGCGGATACCCAGGTATCCCGGCAGGCCTTCGTCCCGCTCGTGCGCGCGCACGATGCCTTCGGCGACGCGCTCGTCGTACGTTTCGAACGTCGGTGTGTTCTCCGCCATTGCCGTCGGACTCTAGAGGAGCGCCGGCGCGAGCTCCCGCCAGTCATCGAGCGGCACCTCGGTGCGGTGGGGCTTGAGGACCTGCACGGCCACGTGGTCGGCGCCGGCGTCGAGGTGAGCGCGCACGCGCGTGCTGACGGCCTCGGCGTCGCCCCACGCGACCAGCATGTCGACGAGTCGATCACTCCCGTCGCCGGCAAGATCGTCGTCGGAGATGCCGAACCGGCGCAGGTTGTTCATGTAGTTCGGAAGGTCCCGGTAGATCGCCAGGTGGGCGCGCCCGATGCGGCGCGCCGCATCCGGATCCGTCTCGAGCAGGACGGCCTGCTCGGGCGCGAGCAACTTGTCGGGCCCGAGGATCTCCCGGGCGCGCGCTGTGTGCTCGGGCGGGACGTTGTACGGATGCGCGCCGTCGGTGCGCTCGGCCGCCAGGGCCAGCATCTTCGGTCCCAACGCCGCGAGCACGCGCCGCGGTGCCTCGGTCGGTTCAATGGCCGCGTACATCGCGCGGTCCATGCCGTCGAGGTACTCGCGCATCGCGGTGAGCGGGCGGGCGTAGCTCCGGCCTCGAAGGCCCTCGACAATCGGCTGGTGGCTCACGCCGAGCCCGAGCACGAACCGCCCGGGGAAGGCTTCGCTGAGCGTCTTCCAGCCCGCGTTCATCGACATCGGGTCGCGTCCCCAGATCTGGGCGATCCCGGTTGCGATCGCGATGCGATCGGTGCCGCCGAGCAGCAGGGCCGCATGCACGAGCGGGTCACGGCCCACCGCGTCCGGCACCCAGATCGCTCCGTAGCCGAGCGTGTCGAGCTCGGCCGCCAGATCGCATGCGCGGGCAGCCGGCTGGAGATCGAGCGCGAACGTCCAGATGCCGACGCGGCCGAGGTCCACGTGTCACCGCCGTTGGACAGCAAATGAGAACACGTTCTAGATTGAGCATCCTAGCGGGGAGAACGGGATGAGCGTCACGGCGGACGAACGGCTCCTGATCGGCGGCGACTGGGTCGACGGCGGGGACGGCGGGTACGAGATCGTCAACCCGGCAACCGAAGCCGTCGTCGGCGTCGCGCCCGAGGCATCGGTCACGCAGGCGCTGGACGCGGCGCGGGCCGCGCGCGACGCGTTCGAGTCCTGGTCGCGGACGACCCCGGAAGAGCGCGCCGAGCTGCTCAAAGCGGCCGCTGGCCGCGTTCGCGCGAAGGTGGAGGACCTCGTCCCGCTCGTGATCGCCGAGACCGGGTGCACCGCGACGGTCGGTCGTTCGATGCAGGTTCCCGTCGCCGCCAGCCGCTTCGACCGGTACGCAGCCGGCGCGCTCGAGCCGGCGGTGATCCCGCTCCCGCCGCAGGAGATGCCGTCGACGCCGCTGGCGCCGGGCGGGCTGATGGGCGCGCTCGCGCGGCGGGCGCCGGTTGGTGTGGTCGCGTGCATCACCCCGTACAACTTCCCGATCGTGAACATGGCGGGCAAGATCGGGCCCGCGCTCGCGATGGGCAACACCGTGGTGGTGCGGCCCGCGCCCCAGGACCCGCTGGCGGTCATCGAGCTCGTCGGAATCCTCGAGGACGTCGGGTTCCCACCCGGCGTCGTGAACGTCGTGACCGGTTCGAGCCCGGCGACGGGCCAGACGCTGGTCGAGTCACGGGACGTCGACATGATCAGCTTCACCGGCAGCACCGCCGTGGGGCTGCGGATCGCCGAGGCCGGCGGGCGCACGATGAAGCGACTCCTGCTCGAGTTGGGCGGCAAGGGCGCGTGCCTCGTCCTCGATGACGCCGACCTCGACGCCGCCGTGACCGGCGTCGGGTCGGTATGGATGTTCCACTCCGGCCAGATCTGCACCGCACCGACCCGGGCGATCGTGCACCGCTCGCGCCACGACGAGTTCGTCGAACGGCTGGCGAAGCTGGCGGCGGTCCTGCCCGTCGGGGACCCGCTGGACTCGAAGACCGTGGTCGGTCCTCTCATCACCGGCGCGCACCGCGAGCGTGTCGAGGGTTACATCAAGACGGGCGCGGACGAGGGCGCCGACGTCGTTGCCGGTGGTGGGCGTCCCGCGCACACGGAGCGGGGCTTCTACGTCGAGCCGACGCTCCTCGCCGGGGTGCGCAGCGAAATGCGCGTCGCGCGCGAGGAGATCTTCGGCCCCGTCGTGGTCGTCGAGACGTTCGACGACGACGACGAGGCGGTCCACCTCGCCAACGAGAGCGACTTCGGGCTCTACGACTACGTCTTCAGCGGCGACTCGGCGCGCGGCATGCGTGTCGCCCGCCGGCTGCGGGCGGGCAACGTCGGCATCAACACGATCCAGCGCAACCACGAGACGCCGTTCGGGGGCACGAAGCTCAGCGGGGTCGGCCGGGACGGCGGGTCGTTCGGCCTCCACGCGTACTCGGAGCTCCAGAGCATCGTCTGGCCCGGGTGAGCGAGACCAATGATCGCGCCGTCGTGAGGGACGACGTCGTCGCCGTCGTCCCGGACGGCAAGCTCGTGTTCGGGATCCAACTCCCGTCGGTGGCGCTGAGCACCATGGTGGCGGCGCCGTGGGAACGTGACAACGGCGCCGGCGTGGCCGAGCTGGTGGAGGCGGCGCAGGCGGCCGACCGTGCCGGCTTCTTCTACCTCGCCGTGTGCGACCACGTGGCGATCCCACGCCCGCTGGCGCCGGCCATGTCGACGACGTGGTACGAGCCGATCTCCACGCTCGGCTTCCTCGCCGGGCACACGACGCGGGCGCGCCTGATGACGAACGTGTTCGTCGGTCCTTACCGCCATCCGCTCCAGACGGCCAAGGCGTTCGCGACGCTCGACACGTTGTCGGACGGTCGGGTGATCCTCGGGATGGGGGCAGGCCACGTCGAGAAGGAGTTCGACGCGCTCGGGCTCCCGTTCGCGGAACGGGGGCGGCTGCTCGACGACGCCGTCGACGGCGTGAAGGAGGCCTGGCGCACCGAGTTCACCGGGTCGGGTGACGACGCGGTCGGCATGCGGCCCCGACCGGTTCAGCAACCCCGCCCGCCGATCTGGATCGGCGGCTCGAGCCGCCCTGCGTTGCGGCGCGTGGCCGAGCGCGGCGACGGATGGATTCCCCAGGGGACGCCGCGCAAGAAGATGCCGGACTCGATCGACTACCTCCGGGCGCATCGTGATCGCGCCCGGCCCGGCGCCCAGCCTGAAATCGGCGTCATCACCGAGGCGATGTACGTGGGCGAGCCCGATTGGGAGGTGGCGCGGGGCACGATCACCGGGCCGCCGGAGAAGCTCGCCGATTCGATGAACGAATACGGCGCGATGGGCGTGTCCCACCTGCAGGTGCGCTTCCAGTCGCGCTCGATCGACGAGCTGTGCGACCAGATCGAGCGCTTCGGCGCCGAGGTCGGGCCACACCTCACCCGCTGAGTCTGGAGTCGGCCATGGCAATGATCGGTCTGCGATACGACCTGCGTGCCCCGAGCTGGGGCTCGGCGACGCACCCGGAGCTGTACGCCGCGTGCCTCGACCAAGCCCGGTGGGGTGACGAGCGCGGCATCGACTTCGTGGTGTTGTCCGAGCACCACGGTGCGGACGACGGGTACATCCCGGCGCCGGTGACGATGGCGGGAGTGATCGCGGGCCACACCCGGCGCATCGGCATCAACATCGCGGCGATCCTCGTTCCGCTCCACGACCCGGTGCGGCTGGCGGAGGAGCTGGCGGTCCTCGACCTCGCCAGCGGCGGGCGGGTCAGCTTCGTCGCCGGTGTCGGCTACCGCTACGAGGAGTTCGAGATGGCGGGCGTCGACCGGAAGCAGCGGGGAAAGCTGCTCGAGGAGTACGTCGACGTCATGCGCAAGGCGTGGACGGGCGAGCCGTTCGAATGGCGGGGGCGCACGGTGGTCGTCACACCGAGGCCGCTCACCCGGCCGCACCCGATGATGATGATCGGCGGCTCCACGGAAGTCGCGGCGCGCCGGGCGGCACGGCTGCGGCTGCCGATGTTCCCGGCCGTCGGCGACCCGAAGCTGGCTGAGTTCTACAACGACGAGTGCGAGAAGGTCGGCTTCGAGCAGGGCTTCATCAGCCTTCCCGCCGGGCCCGGCTTCGTCCACGTCGCCGAGGACCCAGAGGCGGCGTGGGTGAAGATCGGGCCGCATGCGCTGCACGAGGCGCAGGTATACGAGAGCTGGCAGACGCCGGGGCAGCGCTCGGCTGTCGACGTGCACGCCAAGGACGTCGACGACGTGCGCAAGAGCGGCGTGTACCGCGTCGTGACGCCCGACGAGTGCGTCGAGCTGGCGCAGGAGCTGGGCGACTTCGGCACGCTCGTCCTCCATCCGCTCATGGGCGGCATCCCGCCCGACGTCGCCTGGGAAAGCCTCGAGCTGTTCGAGCGCAAGGTGCTCCCCCGGCTCAGGGGCGCCACCGTCTCGTGATCATGCGTCCGCTGGGGGCCAAATCGTCACCCTGGGGACGCATCTACCGGAGCTTGTCGGCGTAGCGGTCGGTGCCGGGGACGGTGGCGACGAAGGGGGACACGAACAGGATGCGGCCGAGGCCGCTGGCGTCGAACTCCTTGCCGAGGCCGCCGAAGCGGTCGTCGAACACTTGAAGCGGATCCTCGTCGAGGAAGTAGAGCTGCAGGAAGCGGTCGGTGTCCTCGTTGCGTGGCACGTCGCTCGGCGCGTCCTGGAAGAGCGGCACCGGTGTGAACGCCGTCATCACCTCGGCCGGGCACGGCCGCCCGTGGAACCACTCGATGACATCGTCATGGGTCTTGCCTTCGGCGACCTCGCCGATCACGGCGACGAGGCCCGGGAAGTGATGGTCGAGCGCGAGCTCGGCGGGGACGCCGTCCGGGTCGGCGCGCTGCTCGTCGAGGAAGCGGTACATGAGCGTGTGGATGTGGTCACGCTCGGCGAACATCCGGTCGTTGGCGTGGAGCCAGTTGACCTGCTCGGTGCCCCATTTCATCCACTCGCCGAACTTGCCCGCGAGGATCCAGTAGAGCGCGAGGTACGAGCCGACCATCGGGTCCGGAGTGATCGGCGAGTCGGCCGGGTAGCGCTTCTCCTTGCACGCCCGTGTCGCGACGTAGCGCGCGCCCGAAAGCGTCCAGGCGCCGATCATGCACCCGGCGTAGAAGTGGTCGCGCTCGTACCAGCGGTTGTACGCGACTTCGTGCCCGAGGTGCGGCTCGACCATCGTGAACAACGCGCCGCCGAGCTTGATCGGCTTCTCGCTCGTGTCGCCGGTACCGACTGGCTGGATCGTCGCCTCGGTGGTCATCTGTCCTCCGTTGTCCGCGCCGCGAGAGCACGCTTGTCGACCTTGTGCATCGAAGTCAGTGGCAGCTCGTCGACGAGCTCGAGCCGATCGGGCGCCTTGTAGTCGGCGAGGCGGTCGCGGCACCAGGCCCGGAGCCCGTCGCGCGTCGGCGGGGGCGCGCCCGGCTCCGGGACGACGAACGCCGCGCCGATCTCGCCCAGGACGGGATCGGGCACACCGACGACCGCGGCCCGAACCACCGACGGGTGCTCGGCGAGCGCGGCCTCGACCTCGACCGGGTACACGTTGTATCCGCCGCGGATGTACATCTCCTTGAGGCGCCCGACGATGCGAAGGTTTCCGTCGGCGCCGACGACGCCCAAGTCGCCGGTGTGGAGCCAACCGTCGGCGTCGATCACCTCGGCGGTGCGGGCCGGATCGCGCCAGTAACCCCGCATCATCGCGGGCGACCGACACCACACCTCGCCGATCTCGCCCGCCGGCAGATTTTCGCCGGCGGCCGAGTCGACGATGCGCAGGTCGACATCTGGTGCGGATCGCCCGACGGTCGTGGCCACGATCTCGTCGTCGTCGCCGACGAGCGTGCTCGTGCACACACCGGCCTCGGTGCTCGTGTAGCGCGTGATCACGGGGCACTCGAGCACCTTGCGCATCTGGCGCACGAGCTCGGGGGCGATCGCCGCTCCGCCGAGGGCGGCGACGCGCAGCCGGGAGAAGTCGGTGTGTTCGACGTCGGGATGCGCGAGAACGAGCGACCACTGCGTCGGCACGCCCGTCGCCATCGTGATGCCTTCCTCGCGGATCAAGCGCAGCGTCTCCCCGGCCGACCATGGCTCGCCGACGAGCACGAGGGTGGTGCCGTTGGCGAGCTCGTCCCACATGCGCGTCATGTAACCGACGTGCGCGAATGGCAAGGCCACCAGACGACGGTCGCCGGAACGGGTGAGCTCGCCGATGTTTCGCGAGATGGCGGCCATGGCCTCGTGGTCGTACACGGCGCCCTTGGGCTGGCCGGTGGTGCCGCTCGTCCACACGACGCACGCGGCGTCGCCGGGCGCCGGCTCCGGTAGCGAGTGGGGCGGCTGAGCTGAGAAGGCGTGACCGAGCTCGGAAACGTGCAGTGTGAAGCCGGCGTCGACCCCCTGTGGAAGCTCGACACCGTCGCCGACGACCGTGACGGCCGGCGCAGTGCGTTCGAGGATGCTCGCCTTCTCGGCCGGCCCGAGCCGCAGGTTCAGCGCCGACGTGATCGCGCCCCCGCGCAGCGCACCGAGGTAACACGTCGCGAACTTGATCGACGAAGGAAGGAGCAGACATACGACGTCGCCCGGGGCGACGCCGGCGTCGAGCAGGGTCGCCGCGAACCCGTCCGCCGCCCGGTCGAGCCATGCATACGAGACCCGCTTCTCGCCGTGGACGTACGCCTCCCGGTCGG
>DATFXL010000047.1:0-9339 GCA_035316025.1 Acidimicrobiia bacterium | reverse complement strand
GGACCTGCGCCGCGCCGCCGGTGAGCTCGACGAGCCGCTCGAGCACGAGCGGGGTGGCGCACGCGGCGACGTCGAGCGCGAGTCGCTGGCGGGGGCGGTAGCGGCGTTCGAGGACGGCGTCGTCGTCGTCGACGCCCGGGGCAACGAGCTGATGCGCAACGCCGCCGGCGAGCGCTTCCGCAGGGCCCGCCACTCCGATGCCCTCGTCGAGGACGCGATGCGCACGCTGCTCACGCCCGCGCTGCGGGGCGAGCGGGCCGAGCGTGAGCTGCAGCTGTTCGGCCCCCCTCGTGAGGTGCTCCGCGTGCGCGCCGCACCGTTGTGGCGCCGCAACCGCGTGATCGGCGCCGTCGCCTTCGTGCGCGATGTGTCGGAGCTACGGCGGGTCGAGAGCGTGCGGCGCGACTTCGTCGCCAACGTGAGCCACGAGCTCAAGACGCCGATCGGCGCGCTGTCCCTCCTGGCCGAGACGATGGCGGCCGGCGACGAGTCGCCTGTGAACACGCAGCTAACCGACCGCGTGCAGCGGGAGGCCGATCGCCTTGGTCGCATCGTCGACGACCTGCTCGACCTCAGCCTCATCGAGGCGCAGGAGCGCCCGACCCGTGAGCCGGTGCCGGTGCACGTGGTGCTGCACGAGGCGGCGGAGCGGGTGCGGGGCGCGGCCGATGCCGTCGGGATCCCGCTCAGCGTGTCCCCGGTGGCGACCGACCTGGTCGTGGCGGGTGACCGCTCGCAGCTGGTGAGCGCGGTCACGAACCTGCTCGACAACGCCGTGAAGTACTCGGAGCCGGGCGAGCCGGTGGAGGTGGACGCCATGGTCGGGGACAGCAGCGTGTGCATCTCGGTGCGTGACCACGGGATCGGGATCCCGTCCCGGGACCTCGAGCGCATCTTCGAGCGTTTCTATCGCGTCGACCGGGCGCGCAGCCGGGCGACCGGCGGCACCGGCCTCGGCCTGTCGATCGTGCGCCACGTCGCGCAGGCGCACGGCGGCGACGTCACGGTGGAATCCGTCGAAGGGGAGGGTTCCACCTTCCGCCTGCGTGTGCCCCTACCCTCGGCCAAGAAGCTCTCGGAAGCATCGTGATGGCAGAAGCATCGCCCCTCATCCTCGTGGTCGACGACGAGGAGTCCTACCGGGACGCCCTCACCGTGGCGCTCGAGCGGGAGGGATTCGGAGTCGAGGTCGCTGCCGACGGCCAGGAGGCGATCGAGCAGTTCGACGCCACGACCCCGTCGCTGATCCTCCTCGACGTGATGTTGCCGCGGATCTCGGGCGTCGACGTCTGTCGAGAGATCCGCACGCGTTCGCGTGTGCCGATCATCATGGTCACGGCCCGCAGCAACGAGATCGATGCCGTCGTCGGGCTCGAGGTCGGCGCCGACGACTACGTGTCGAAGCCGTTCCGGTTGCGCGAGCTCATCGCGCGCGTGCGCGCCGCGTTGCGCCGCAGCGCCGACGACGAGCCGGCCCCTATCACGAGTCAAGAGATCCTGGAGATCGGCGATGTCCGCCTCGACGCTGGCCGGCACGAGGTCTTCGTGCGCGGCGATCCGGTGCCGCTCCCGCTAAAAGAGTTCGAGCTGCTCGAGCTGCTGCTGGCGAACGCGGGCCGGGTGCTGACCCGCGACGTGCTCATCGACCGGATCTGGGGCCCCAACTACTTCGGCGACACAAAAACCCTCGACGTGCACGTGAAGCGACTGCGGGCCAAGGTCGAGGAGGACCCGTCGAACCCGACGCGAGTCGTCACCATCCGCGGCGTCGGGTACCGCTACGAGAAGCCCACCCGCGCCGCGACGGGCTGACACCGCCCTCCCGGGTTTGGCGTCGCCGAGGCCCCTTACAGGTGCCGAGCGGACGCCGATGCGGAGAGCCGCTCGACCGCCGGGCGCCAGTGGGTGATGTCGGGGACGGCGCGGCCCGGGACTTTGGCCTCGTCGTCGGCGCGCCGGAGCGTCAGGAGGTCGGCGAGCCCCGGCTCGGACTCGAGGCGGGCCCGCTCGGCGTCGTCGAGCCGGCCGCCCTGGACCTCGAGCGTGCGCACGCTGGCCGGGCTCAGGGAAGACGCATAGCGGGGTTCGATGGTCACGAGGTAGCGCTTGGCCTGGTCGTGCTGGCCGACGAGCCACGCCACCCGCTTGCCGAGGAGGCCGGCGACGGCCGCCGCGCCCGCCCTGGCGTGCGTACGCGGCCGGTCCGGCCACAGCACTGTACCGACGTCGTGCACGAGTCCGGCAACCTGCAGCTCCGGGTCGTCGGGCGCGACCTCGGCGAGGAGCGCGGCGCACTGCAAGCCGTGCGCGAGCAGGTCGACGTCCTCGGCGTCGGTCGCGTGGGCGCCGGCTTGGAGCGTCGCGAGCAGTGCGTCGACGTCGCCGACCGGCGCGCTCGTCACGTGGCGGGGAGAAACGTTCCCCGCACCACCTGGCCGTCCTCGATGTCGAGGACCCAGGTCGAGCCCTTCGGGAAGCGCAGCTCGCTCGGCGCGGCGTCGTCGCCGGCGTCGAGGCGGATCTGCTGACTGTCGAAGTGGTGCAGCAGGTCTCCGATCACGTCGCCGTGCGTGCAGAGGGCCGTCGGCTTGTCGGAGACCTTGTCGAGGAGCCGCAGGGCCTCGTTCAGGGGCGCACCTTCGGTCAGGCCGTCGGCGTCCTGCACGAGCAGCCCGAGCTGGGCGGCCAGCGGGGCGAGCGTCTCCCGGCACCGAACGTACGGGCTGCTGACCACCCGTCCGATGGGTTCGTCGTGGAGCAGCTCGGCCAGCGCGTCGGCCTGGCGACGTCCGGCCTTCGAGAGGGGCCGCTCCTCGTCGGCCCCGTCCCAGCTGCCGCGGCTGCCGGCCTTTGCGTGGCGCACGAGGTAGAGCTTCAGGACAGGGCCTCCGCTTCGACGATCAGCTTCCGGTCGTGGTCGTGGTCCAAAAGCTTGCCCGCCACGGCGGCCGAGCACCAGCGCACCTCGTCGATCTCGTCATTGGGCCGAAACCTCGGCGATTTGCCGTCGACGGGCTCCATCAGCCAGTAGCGCACCTGCTTGAGTCGGCCCTTCCGGTCCAGGTACCGGATGGACGAGAGCTCGGTCACGAGGGCGGCGCGCACACCGGTCTCCTCCTCGACCTCGCGGCACGCCGCTTCCTCGTCGGTCTCACCCGGGTCGAGCTTGCCCTTGGGGAGGCTCCAGTCGTCGTACTGCGGGCGATGCACCAGCGCGTAGCTCGCCGGGCCGTTCGTCCCTCTCCGGCGCACGATGCCGCCCGCCGCCCGGATCATCGGCCCCGGCTCGTCCAGTCGGGGCCGGGACCGGAGCCGCCACAGCTTCAGAGCCACTGCCGCAGCTTCTTCTTGCTCGCCGCCCCCCACACAGCGCCCCACGCCGCCCGCGTGCGGTCGATCTCGAGCCGCTCGAGGCTGGCGAGCTGGCCAGCGACGAACACCTCACGGCCCATCGCCGTCGACGCCACGTCCCGCAGCCACGCCTCGGCGACGACGGCGTCCTGGTGCTCACCCAGGATGTCCTGGAGGGCGGCGACGGCCTTGGCGAACGCGCGCGCCCGTTTCCCGATCGCGGGCGCCACTGCTTCGGCGGCATAGCGGCAGCGTTTGGCCTGGATGCGCACCTCGTGGAGCTGCTCGTCGGACGGGTCCTCGGGAAGATCGTCGACGGTGATGCGCAGCTTCTCCCACGGGTGACTCGCGAGCGGGGGGATTAGGTCGGCGGCGGGCCCCTCGGCGTCGGGCAGGAGGGCGGGCTCGCGCGCCGCTTCGACCAGGCGGTCGAGGAGCTCGGCGTACCGCGTGCTGGCGAGCGCCTCGTGCAGCTCGGCCCGGGCCTCGTCCCAGCGTTGGAGCAGGCGCTGGATGATCTTCTTGGCCGGGGGCTGGTCCGGCGTCGGGAGCCGCTCGGCGTGGGCCCGGAGCCGGTCGAGGAGCACTTCGGTGTCGCGAACGGCGCCGAGGTCGTGGCCGACGCCCTTCAGGTCGCGCCGGAGCGACTGCGTCCAGTCCGCGTCGAGCAGGTCACGGAACGTGCGCAGGTCCGAGCGCAGGCGGCGGGTGGCGACTCGGGCCTGGTGCACGTCTTCGGGGTCGTCGCCGAGGCGGACGCCGGGATCGTGGGCGACGAGCCGCGCGACCGACGCCGCCAGCGCGTGGCGGATCACGTCGCCGGCGGTGGGCGCCGGGCCGAGGCGGTGCACCACTGCGACATCGGGCGGCTCCAGGGCCCGCCAGCCGAGGGCCCGCACGATCTGGGGGCTCGGATCGGGCGGCCCGGCGCCGGCGGCGCGCAGGCGGGAGTGGAGCGCCTCGGTCAGTCCCTCGGGGGCGACGTCGTCCACCACGAGCTCGACCTCGCGGAAGCGGGCGGCGACGCGCCCGCCGGCGAGCACGGTCACCTCGTCGTCCAGGACCTCGCCCAGCGTCTTGCCCGACGCGTCGCGCAGGTCGACGGGACGACGACGCGTCCGCAGCCGTGCCACAGGCCCGACCTTGGACGTCCGGACGAGCGCACGGACCAAGTCGAGCGCCGCCGCCGGCGGCTCGCTGGCGTGACCCTCGAACCGGTACTCGTGGCGCGGCCGCTCGGGGTCAGCGGCGGACCCGCGCCCGAGCGTCACCAGCCAACCGTCGTCGGCGCGATACAGAAGCGTGGCACCCGCCCGGGCGAGGCGGAGATCGGGCGTGTCGTGGTACGTGAGCTCGATGACGTCCTGCTCGCCGCCGACGGCGTCGATCCCGTCGGCGAGCCCGCCGAGCGACGGAAGCTGGAAGCCGGGGGGCGACGAGAGGGACTGACGAGAGCTCACGCCCGAGCTTCGTTGGCGCGGGCGCGCTGCACCGCCAGCTCCTTCAGCTGCCGGTGCGTGTTGACGCCGGCCGTGCGGGGCACGCGTGTCCAGGCGCCGTCGCGGTCGAGCTCCCACGCCAGGGTGTCGTCGGCCAGGTCGATGGTGAGAATCTCATCCAGACGGTCACGCATAGCCGGCGCGGTGACGGGCACCAACGCCTCGACGCGCCGGTCGAGGTTCCGCGGCATGAGGTCGGCCGAACCGATGATGTACTCAGCCGTGTCCGGGTCGGCCCCGAAACGGTAGATGCGCGAGTGCTCGAGGAACTGCCCGACGATCGAACGGACGCGAATCGTCTCCGACAGGCCGGGGACGCCGGCACGCAGGCAGCAGATTCCGCGCACGACGAGGTCGATCGGCGTCCCCGCCTGCGACGCCGCGTACAGCGCGTCGATCATCTCGGGGTCGACGAGGCTGTTCATCTTGAGCATGATCCGCCCGTCGGGCCCCAGCTCGGCTTGGCGCTGGATGCGCTTCAGGAACTCGGGGCGGATCGTCACCGGCGCCACGAGCAACTTCCGGTAGTGACCCTGGCGGCTGTAGCCAGTGAGGTAATTGAACAGCTCGGTCAGGTCGGCGCCGAGATCGGGATCGGCCGACAGCAGACCGAGGTCCTCGTACGTCATCGCCGTCTTCGGGTTGTAGTTGCCCGTGCCGACATGGCAGTAGCGGCGGATGCCGTCCGGCTCCTGGCGCACGATGAGCAGGATCTTGGCGTGCGTCTTGAGACCGACGAGCCCGTACACGACGTGGATGCCCGCCTCCTCGAAGAGTTGCGCTCGTTCGATGTTGGCTTGCTCGTCGAAGCGTGCCTTGAGCTCGACGAGGGCGACGACCTGCTTGTCCTGCTCGGCGGCGTGGATGAGAGAGCGCACGAGCGCGCTGTCGCTGCCGGCCGTCCGGTACAGCGTCTGCTTGATTGCCAGTACGTTCGGGTCGCGCGACGCCTGCTCGACGAGCGCCTCGATGGACGTGGCGAAGGAGTCGTAGGGATGGTGTACGAGCACGTCGCCCTGTTGCAGGACACGGAACACGTCGGGCGGCGCGTCGGTGCGGGAGAGGGCGGGCTGCGTCTGCGGCGTCCACGGCTCGTCCTTGAGCTCGGGCCGGTCGAGCCCGTACAACCCCCACAGCCCGCTCAGGCCCAGAGGGCCGTCGACGACGTATACGTCGGAGTCGGTCAGATCGAGCTCACGGCACAGCAGCTCCAGCACCTCGCTGCTCATCGTGGGTCCGACCTCGAGACGCACGACACGGCCGAACTTCGTCCTCCGGCGCAGAATCAACTCCATCGCCTCGAGGAGGTCCTCGGCGTCGTCGGAGAGCTCGAAGTCGGCGTCGCGGGTGACGCGGAACGGATGGGTGGCGACCATCTTCATTCCCGGGAACAGAGTGTCGAGATGAGCCGCGATCACCTGCTCGAGGGGCACGAACCGTTCGCCGTCAGGCAGCCCGACGAAGCGGGGGAGCACCGGCGGCACCTTCACCCGGGCGAAGCGCTCCTCCGTGGTCACCGGGTCGCGCGCGACGACGGCCAGGTTCAACGAAAGGTTCGAGATGTAGGGGAAGGGGTGGGCGGGATCCACCGCCAACGGCGTGAGCACAGGGAACACGCGCTCGTCGAACACGCCCTGCAGGTGCTTACGGTCGGCCTCAGAGAGCGTCTCCCAGTCGTAGACGCCGACGCCTACATCGTCGAGCGCGGGCGCGACCTCGCGCGTGAAGATTGCGGCCTGACGCTCCATCAGCGGCTCGACACGGGTGCGAATGGCGCGCAGCTGCTCGCCGGGCTCGAGCCCGTCGGCCGAGGTGGCTCGGATGCCGGCGTCGAACTGCTCTCGCAGCCCGGACACCCGTACCTGGAAGAACTCGTCGAGGTTCTGGCTGACGATGGCGAGGAACTTCACGCGCTCGAGCAGCGGAACGGATCCATCGGCGGCGATGGCGAGGACGCGCGCGAAGTAGTCGAGCGTGGACAGCTCACGGTTGAGGTAGCGGGATTCGGGCTGGAGCTGGGTCGGGGGTGCGAGCGCGGCGCCGATTCCGGGAGCGCTGCTGCCCTCAACTGACACGTCGAGGCCGGCCATGCACGCCATCGTACCTGTGCCTCTCCATCCTCGGCCCTGGCCCCTGCCACCAGGGACAACCCGCGGCCACATGCGACCCGTACGATGACGGCCCGCCGGCCCGCCCGTCGAGAGCGAGCCGCCGGACCGCCGGTGGCTCATCGGCCGGCGGGGGGACCCGGCCGAGAGCACACGGGGAAGCTCGTTGCCAGGAGACGAGACAGCCGCGGAGCTGCGACCAAAACGCTACCGACGGCACGTGGCACCGAAATTGCCGTCGGAGGAACGCAGTGTGAACTCTCCGGCGTGTCCTGCGGCGCGGGCGCCAAAGAAATGCGTTGCCGGTGACGACCGGTAACGTTGCTTTGGCCATGGCCACGGCACCGCCTCCTCGCCAACGTCCCACGGGCCCGGCCGACCCCCGCTTCGCGGAGCCCACGCCGTTCGCGCGGCTGGCGATCACGCATGCCGCCAGCATGTGCGGGGACGTCTGCCTGACGGTGTCGCTCGCAGGGTCGCTGTTCTTCTCGGTGTCGCCGGGCGAATCGCGCGAGAAGGTCCTCCTGTACCTCTTGTTGACGATGGCGCCCTTTGCGATCATCGCACCCCTCCTCAGCCCGCTGCTGGACCGCGTGCGCGGTGGCCGGCGGCTCATGATCCTCGCCACCTGCGCGGTTCGTGCCGTGCTGTGCCTCTTCATGGCTCGTTACGTGAACGCCAGCGGGGCGGAGGGGCTGCTGATCTACCCGCTCGCGTTCGGCGTCCTCGTGATGGCGAAGACGTATTCCATCGCCCGTAGCTCGCTCGTCCCCGCCGTTGTGAGCGGCGAAAACGAGCTCGTGAGCGCCAACTCCCGGCTCGCGATCATCAGCGTGGTCGGGGGCGCCGTGGGCGGGCTGCCCGCCGCCGGTGTGTACAAGCTGTTCGGCGCCGAGTGGTCCCTCGTGCTGGCGGCGCTGGTGTTCGTCCTGGCTTCGATGCTGTCGTGGCAGATCCCCCGGGTCGAAGCCGAGCATGGCGGGCCCGACACGCCTCTCGAGAAGGAAGAGCTGCACGCACCGAGCATCATCCTCGCCGGCAGCGCGATGGGGTTGCTGCGCGGCGCGGTCGGCTTCCTGACGTTCTTCCTCGCCTTCGGGCTGCGCGAGAACGACGAAGCCCCATGGGTCTTCGGACTCGTGATCGTGATCAGTGGCGTCGGCGGGTTCCTCGGCAACATCGTCGCACCGCAGCTGCGCAAGATCACGCGCGAGGAGTTCATACTCGCCGGCTCGCTCGTGCTGCCGGCGGTCGGTTGCCTCTTCGCCGCCCGCTCGGCGTCGATCACGATGACCACGTTCGGCGCGTTGCTGATCGCCGCCGGCGCCGCCGCCGGTCGCGTCGCCTTCGACAGCCTGCTCCAGCGCGATGCGCCGGATGCCGTGCGCGGCCGGAGCTTCGCTCGGTTCGAGACGCGCTTCCAGATCTCGTGGGTCGCGGGCGCGCTGATCCCGGTCGCGATCCCACCCGTGTACCAGGATCTCCGCGTCGGTCTGTTCGTGCTTGCCGTCGGTCTCGGCTTCGCAGGGCTCTCCTACATCGCCGGGATGCGCGCGGCTCGCGAATCGGTCGACCGTCGCCGCCGCCGCATGGAGCGGACGCGCGAGACGGTGGAGCGCGGGCTGCGTGCCGGGCTCACGCGGCTTCGTCATCCGGGACGCCGGACGCGTGGCCGTACATCCGCCAAAGGCACGGGAGAAATCGAGGCCGGCTCCTAGAGCGGTCAGCTAGACAAGAGACATGGCGTCCGAGTTCGTGCTCCGACCGGTCACGCGCGACGAGCTGACCGAGTTCACGATGACGCCGCTCACCGCGTTCGGCGAGCGGTTCGAGCCGGCGCGCTTCGAGCTCGACTGGACGAGCGTCGAGCTCGACCGGACGCTCGCGGCCTTCGACGGCGACCAGATCGTCGGCACCGGACGGCTGTACTCCCTCGAGCTCACGATGCCGGGTGGACGCCTCCTGCCCACGGCCGCCGTCAGCTGGATCGCGGTACTCCCTACACACCGCCGTCGCGGGATCCTCAGCGCAATCAAGCGCACGCAGCTCGACGACGCCGCCGAACGAGGGGAGACGCTCGCGATCCTGTACGCGTCGGAGAGCAGCATCTACCGCCGGTTCGGGTACGGCGTCTCGACGAGCTCGATGAGCCTGAGCATCGAACGTCGCCATTCCGCGTTCCTCGAACCCGTCCCGGGCGGGCGCGTCCGACTCGTCGAGGAGGATGACGCTCGCAAGCTGTTCCCCGAGATCTTCGAGCGCGTCCGGCGTGTCCAGCCCGGTGCCGTCCAGCGCGTCGACGCATGGTGGCCGGGCGAGTTCTTCTGGCGTGAGCACGACGAGAAGGGCGCACGCAACTATTGCGTATACGAGTCGCCCGA
>DATFXL010000046.1:0-41368 GCA_035316025.1 Acidimicrobiia bacterium | reverse complement strand
TGCATCAGGATGATGTCGCCGGGCCGCAGCCCGCCGGGGTGGGTGAGGCGGAACCCATGGTTGCTGAACGTGGCGTCCCACAACACCGTGACGTACATGCCGCAGGCGCCGATGGCCTGGTCGGTGTATTGGTTTTCGGATCCGTAGGGCGGGCGGGCCAACAGCGGCCGGCGACCGAAGGTCGCGGCGACGAGGTCGGCGGCTTGGCAGAACTCGGTCGTCTGTGATCCGAGCGTAAGCCGGGCGAGGTCGGGGTGGTGCATGGTGTGGTCTTCGACGGTGCCGCCGAGGGTCAGGACCTGGCGGTAGAACTCGGCGTCGCGCCGAGCGATGGGGGCGATCAAGAACGCGCTGACCGGTGCCTGGTGGGCCTGGAGGAACGCGAACACGTCGGGGAGGGGGTGCCAGCCGTCGTCGATGGTGATGAACACAACCGGATCGGTGGTCTCGACGTGGTCGACCCGGGGCGCCACCCCCGGCGGCGGCGGAAGCGTCGTGGTCGTGGGCGCCGCGCTCGCAGGTGGCGCGCTCGTGGGGGCGGGGCGGCTGGTGCCCGTAGCCGCGGGTGCCGTCACGATCCGGGGGTGATCGCCGCCGCCGCCCAGCCACCGCACCGCGGCAGGCATGGACGCGAGGACGAACAACACCACTGCGACCGCCGCCGCGGCCCAATTCACGCGCCAGCGCCGGGCGCGGCGCTGACGACGTTCCAACCGGGTCGCCACGGCCGGCGACTGTACTGCCGCGTCAATCCAGCGCTGCACACACTGCACCCGGTAATTGGTCCCGACGAGTGAGGTAAACCGATGGATTCTTGCTCGGCCGCGAACCGTCGCGGAGCGCCGGCTCTCTCGGCCATCCCTTCAGGAGTCATCCTCACGTCGTCCCACGACGCATGATCCATGGCCGTCAGCCCGAGCTGTTCGGGTGGCGAAGCCGTGCGACTCGCCCACGCCCGAACGTCCTAGACGGTCGCTCCGGTGCTGACATAGCTCGCTGGGCACGCCGAACCGGACGTCTCTGAGCCCTTCTTGACGCCGCAACTCGAGTGTTCCGCCTTGTCCGCGAAAGTCCGCGGAATGTCCATAAGCGGCCAGCGCGTGTCAACACTTCCCAGCGCCAAATGCCCAAGTCAGACGGCGTATTGGCCGTAGGACGGCAGGCAGCAAAGACGGTAATTCAATAGGACAACTACTGATCAGCAGCGCGGACGTGCAGCGCCAGCACCGCGAAGTCGTCCTCGAGCTGGGTATCGCCCATGAGCTGGGTGACGATCCGCGTGCAGCCGCGGTGCGGTGAGCCGGCGATGACGGCGTTGCGAAGCCGCTCGAGGCCGACGTCGATGTGTTCGCCCCGACGCTCCACCACGCCGTCGGTGAAGAGATAGACGGTCGATCCGAGCGGCAGTGAAACGTCGACCGCGCCGCGCTGGATGTCCGCGCAGCTCCCGATCGGCGGGTTGGCACGCGCGTCGACGATCGCCGCTTCGCCGGACGGCGACGCGATGAAGGGGAACGGGTGTCCGGCCGACGAGCACGTCATGCGCCGGCGATCGGGGTCGATGACCGCGTACAGCACGGTAGCCATCTCATCCGCCTCGAAGTGCGACACCATCTCGTCGAGACGGGTGAGCACCGTGGCCGGGTCGCTCGAGTCGAGCGCGTAGGCCCGCAACGCATTGCGGAGACGGCCCATGACGATCGCGGACTGCAGACCGTGGCCGACGACGTCACCGATCGCGGCGCCGACATGTCCCGTCGGGAGCTCGAACAGGTCGTACCAGTCGCCGCCGACCAGGCGCGGGCTTCCCGGGATGTAGCGCGCCGCGATCTCCAAGCCGCTGACGTCAGGCAGTCGAGGCAGGAGGCTGCGTTGCAGGGCGGTGGCGACCCTTCGCTCCTGCTTGAGCACGCTGGTGTTGATCACGAGCGCGGCTCGGTCTGCGACGAGTTGCAGCAGCTCGGCGTCCTGCTGCGTGAACGACCGCGACCCGAGCGTGCCCACGTGGAGCACGCCGATCGTCTCTCCATCGGCGACCAGAGGAACGCCGAGCAGAGAACGGATCCCGAGCTCGAGGAGGATCGGATTGCGGACGTTCGTGTGATCTACGTGCTCGAGAATCACCGGTCGGCCCTCGGCCGCCACCCGACCGGCGAAACCTTCGCCGATCGGGATGCGAACGCCTCCGCGGACCTCCTCCTCGATGCCTTTCGCGGCCGTCGCGACCATCTCCTGTGCGGCGCGGTCGATCAGGAGCACAGCGGCCGTGTCGGCCTCGAGGATCTCCCGCGTTCGCTCCAACAGGGTGTCGAGGAGCTCGTCGATCTCGAGGTGCGCGAGCGACGCGTCGGTGACGGATTGAATACGCCGGAGGTGCTCGACTTCCTGCGCCAAGTCGCCGTCGACGTCGGTCGACTCGATGTGGGAGGTCACGGCAGGCGGTTGCTCATGGGCTGCTCTTCCTGCTCCGGTCGAAACCCGCGAGCAATCGACGGGCCCGCCGCCTGCTGGACGGTGATGCGAGCATAGGCGCTGGTCAGGCGGCGACGGTTCCGGACGAGCGGCCCTACGAGCGGGCGATGTCGTCGAGGGCCGTGATCGCCTTGTCGACTGATCGCCTTGCGTTGAGGAGCGTGCGCTCGGCGGCGTAGAGGTCCGATGCGATCTGCGAATCGGGTGTGTTCTCGTAGCGGTCGGCGACGGTCACGATCCGACGGGCGAGCTCCTCGAGCTGTGATCGCACCGTAGTGAGCTCGGCGAGGTCCGACGACGCAGGCATCCCGGCCAGCCTTCCCGCGCCTATCGAGTCTGGGCAATTCGGTCGGTCTCGGACAAGCCGGTGGTTACGATGTTCCCGGTCCCCGATGCTCTCCCGACTCGATCTTCGCGGCGCGGACGCCGATCTCGGCGACGTGCTCGTGCACGCTTCGGAAGACGGCGCCGCTCTCGACGCGGTTCGGCAGATCATCGACGAGGTACGCGCCCACGGCGACGACGCGCTCCGCACGTTGACCGAGCGCCTCGACGGCTGCCGGATCGAGGATCTTCGTGTGCCGTCCGAGCAGTTGCGCGCCGCGCTTGACGACGCGCCGTCGGGGTTCCGCGCGGCTCTCGACTACGCGCGCGGCGAGATCGCCACCTACCACGAGGCTCAGGTCGGCGACGGCGTGCGGGTCGAGCGCGATGGCGTGGTGCTGCGAGAGTTAGTGGTGCCCGTCGGCCGGGCCGGGTTGTACGTGCCCGGCGGACGCGCCGCTTATCCGTCCACGGTCCTCATGACCGCGATCCCAGCCCGGGTGGCCGGTGTCCCCGAGCTCGCCCTCTGCGTGCCGCCGGGTCCGGACGGCAAGGTTCCCGCCGCCACGTTGGCGGCGGCGGCGTTGGTCGGAGTCGATGAGGTATACCGCGTCGGAGGGGCACAGGCGATCGCCGCGTTTGCGTACGGGACGAAGTCGATCCCGCCCGTCGACGTCGTCGTCGGCCCCGGCAACGTGTACGTGACGCTGGCCAAACGCGAGGTCGCCGGCATGGTTGGCATCGAGTCCCTCCCGGGACCGTCGGAGCTGGTCGTGGTGGCCGACGACACCGCGGATCCCACCCTCGTGGCGGCCGATTTGCTCGCGCAGGCGGAGCACGGTCCCGACGGCGCCGCGATCCTCGTCACCTGGGAGGAGCACGTCGCCGATGCGGTCGATACCGCGGTCGATGCCTTGCTTGCCGACGCGCCGCGCCGCGCCGAGATCGAATCGACGCTCGCGTCGGGCGGCCGGGCGGTCGTCGTCGACGGGCCCGAAGCAGCGCTGGACGCGGCCAACGCGATCGCGCCCGAGCACCTCGAGCTGATGACCGCCGATCCCGAGGCACTGGTGCTTCGCGTTCGCAACGCCGGTGCCGTGTTCTGCGGTCCCTGGTCGCCGGCGGCCGTGGGCGACTACGTCGCCGGCGTCAACCACGTGCTGCCGACCGCGCGCACGGCCCGGTTCGCGAGCGCGCTGCGGGTCGACACGTTCCGCAAGCACGTGAACGTCGTCACACTCGATCGGGACGCGCTCGCGCGCGTCACGCCCTACGTCCGGGCATTCGCCGAGGTGGAGGGCCTGGACGCGCACGGTCGGTCCGTCACGCTCCGGAGCGGCGAATGACGCGTGACCGCCTGTCTCCCCGCGGCGACCTCCACGGGCTGGAGGGCTACCACTCGCCGCAGCTGGAGGTCCCTGTACGGCTGAACACGAACGAAAGCCCGTATGCGCCGCCGCCGGAGTTCGTCGAGGCGTGGTTGGACGAGCTGCGCGTCGCGCCGCTCAACCGGTATCCGGACCGCGGCGCACACGAGCTCCGCGCCACGCTCGCCGAGCAGCTCCACCAGCCGGTCGAGCGGTTGTTCTGCGCTAACGGATCGAACGAGGTGCTCCAGACGCTGCTGCTCACCTTTGGCGGCGCCGGGCGTGCCGCGGCGCTCTTCGAGCCCACGTACGCGCTGCACTCGCATATCGCCCGAATCACCGGTACCGCGGTCGTCCTGGGGCAGAGGACAGCGAACTTCACGGTCGATCCGGCCGCCGCATGCGCGCTCGTCGCCGAGCATCGACCGGCAGTCGTGTTCCTGTGCAGCCCGAACAACCCCACGGGAACGGTCGAGCCGGCCGGGGCCGTCGAAGCGCTCCTCGACGCGTCCGACGCCCTGGTAGTCGTCGACGAGGCCTACGGCGAGTTCGCCGACCGCAGCGCGATCGACCTCGTCGCCGACGAGCGGCCGCTGATCGTCTCGCGCACCTACTCAAAGGTGTGGTCGATGGCCGCTCTCCGTCTCGGCTTCTGCGTCGCGCCGCCGTGGGTGGTCGAGGAGCTCGAGAAGGTCGTCCTGCCGTACCACCTGGCGGTGCCGACGCAGCTCGCGGGCGTGCTCGCCCTTCGCTACGGCAGCGAGATGGACGAGCGTGTCGCGCTTCTTGTTCGCGAACGGGAACGTCTGCGAGCCGAGCTCGACATCGTCGACGGGATCACCGTGTTCCCATCCGGCGCGAACTTTGTGCTGCTGCGTGTGCACGGAGACGGCCACGCCCTCTGGGAGCGGCTCGTCGATCGCGGCGTGCTCGTGCGGGACTTCTCACGCTGGCCGCGTCTCGACGATTGCCTCCGCGTCACGGTCGGCACCGCGGAGGAGAACGACGCCTTCCTCACCGCCCTGCGCGAGGCTGTCGAGGAGGTGAGGGTGGCATGAGCAGGTCGTCCACGCAGCATCGGGAGACCAAGGAGACCAAGATCGACCTCGCGCTCGACCTCGACGGGTCGGGGAACGCGAGCGCGTCGACCGGCATCCCGTTCTTCGACCACATGCTGGAGCAACTCGGGAAGCACGGCGGATGGGACCTCCGCATCGAGGCCGAAGGCGACCTCGAGATCGACACGCACCACACGATCGAGGACGTCGGCATCGTGTTGGGCAGCGCGTTCAAGGAGGCGATCGGCGACAAGACCGGCGTGCGCCGCTTCGCCGACGCGGTCGTACCGCTCGACGAGGCGCTCGTGCAGGTCGCCCTCGATCTCTCGGGGCGCCCGTTCCTCGTCTACGACGTTGATCCGAAGTCGGAATGGATCGGCACGTTCGACCCACAACTCGCCGAGGAGTTCTGGCGGGCCTTCGCGTTCGCCGCCGGCATCACGCTCCACATGCGGTCCTTGTCCGGCAAGAACGGTCACCACATCATCGAGGCGTCGTTCAAGGGTGTGGCCCGCAGCTTGCGGGACGCGGTCAAGATCGAAGGCGCCGACCTGCCGTCGACGAAGGGCTCGCTGTAGAGGGGTGTCCTTCGAGCTGTACCCCTCGATCGACCTGCGTGCCGGGCAAGTGGTCCGGCTCCAGCGGGGGGACTTCGCGGCTGAGACCGTGTACGGCGACGATCCCGTCCTCGTGGCGCAGGCGTTCGCGGCAGCCGGCACCTCCTGGATCCACGTCGTCGATCTCGACGCCGCCCGGACCGGCGAGCGCGTCAACCTCGGCGTCGTCGAGGCGATCTGCGCCGCGGTGCCGTGCCGCGTCCAAGCCAGCGGGGGCGTTCGCAGCGTCGAGGCCGGTGGCGATTTGCTGGCGGCAGGCGCGGCCCGGGTCGTAGTCGGTACTGGTGCGATCGAGCGGCCCGAGCTCGTGCGCGAGCTCGCGACCCTGCATCCGGGCCGGATCGCCGTCGGGCTCGACGCCCGGGGGCGGGCCGTCGCCGTTCGAGGATGGATCGACTCGACCGGCGAGGACTTGCTGGAGGTGGCGACACACCTCGAGGACAGTGGAGCGGCGGCGCTGGTAGTCACGGAGATCGGCCGGGACGGCACGATGGCCGGGCCCGCCCTCGGCCAGCTCGGTGGCGTGCTCCAGGTGACGCAACTCCCCGTGATCGCCAGCGGCGGGGTGGGCGCGCTGGAGGATCTGGCGGCGCTGCGCCGGCTGCGCGCCGGGGGCCGTTCGCTCGCCGGGGCCATCGTCGGGCGGGCCATCTACGAGGGCCGCTTCGGCGTCGACGAGGCCCTCGCCGCCGTCGGCTCACGCCCGTAGTCGGCGGCGTTCGGGTCGGGTACGGTCGGCGCGGGCGGCGTCGGCCGGCGTCGCGTCGGCGCGAAGGGGGATGCATGACCGAGTCGAACGGGGTGGTCGACGAAGGATTCCTACAGCGGTATCGGCAGCTCCTGGATGCCGAGGACGCCGCCTTCGACGAGCTCGAGCACGCCTACGAGGACGGGGACCGGGCTCATTACGACCACGACTTCGCCGAATGGCAGTCGATCCTCGACCGGCGCATGTCGTTTCTCGAGCGGCACGGCCTCGCTCCGATCGGTTCCGAGCTTCGCACCGGGGCCTAGAGGGCTAGACCCGCCTGCCGACCGAGGCGTTCGCAGTCGCGTCGGCGGACGTGGCGGCGTCGACGCCGGAGCCCGGCGTCGCCGCCATGATTTGCGGCATGAGCTGGTGCGCGACCCACACCGCGGTGTCGGGCTCGAAGTGGTTGCCGTCGCGGGGCCGCGGCCGGACGCCCGAGACCTCCTCCGGGCAGGGCTGCGTCCCGCTCGGGCACAGCAGCCGGGCGAGGTCCACCACCGACGTGTGATCGGCGTGCGCCCGCGCGTAGTCACGCAGCATGCGGTTCATGTAGTCGAACTTCGGGTCCTTCGGCGGGTCCGGATACGAGTCGCTCGGAGACGGCGGCGCGACGGTCATCATCAGGAGGCGCGCGCCCGTGGAGGTCAGGCGGGTTGCGGCATCATCGATCAGCCTCGCGAACACGTAGCGACCCGTCATCGTGTTCGTGCTCACGGTCTGTCCGTCCACGATGCGGTCGTCGCGATCCCACGCGCTGAGCCAGATGACGACGTCGGGACGGATCTGAGCCAGCCGGGCGGTCTGGTACTTCGGCACCTCCCGCTCGCACGTGGCCGACCATTTGAACGGGGTGCCGGTAAGGTCGATCGGCTGTCCACCGACGATGCCGCAACCGGGTACCGATGCCGGATACAGCTGCGCTCCTTGCTCGGCGGCCGCCTCCCGGAGACCGTCGAGGAGGCTCTCGGCGACGGAGTCGCCGACGAGCATGATGCGCGTGGGCGGTGGCGTCGTGGGCGCACCCGCCGGGGCCGTGAACGCCGCGGCGGGTGGCGGCGCCGGCTGCGCCTCGGACTTCGGGAGCTGCTGGGCGCGTGACGTGAGCTGCCCGGGGCCGTTCTGGAGATACACCGGGAGTGGCGCGGCACCGGCGGTGGCGATGAGCACCACCACGCCGGTCGCCACGAACGCCGACGGCGATACCGCCATCGCCCACCGACCCCGGAGCGCGCCCCGCCGGATCGGCTGCTCGACCAGGTAGAAGGAGGCGGTGGCGAACGCGAACGCCAGCACGACGCGAAGGATCGTGAGCGACGGGCCGTCGAGCCCCGTCCGCGCCGGCGAGGCCACGACGATCACCGGCCAGTGCCACAGGTAGAGGCCGTACGAGATGCGCCCGATCCAGACGAGCGGCGCGAGCGACAGGAACGACCGCAGCGCAAACCGCCCCGGCTGGATCGCCGATGTGATGACCGCCGCCACGCACAGGCCGAAGACCGCGTAACCGCCGCGGTACATCCATGCCGCCGTGTCCGGCACGAAGGTCCAGAAGCCGACACACGCGAGCGCGCCGGCCATGCCCAACGCGTTGACGGTGGAACGCCCTGCGCCGCGCGGCCTCCAACGCGCGAGCACGAGCGCGAGCCCGGCGCCGATGAGCAGCAGGTGAGCCCGGCTGTCAGTGCCGTAGTAGGCGCGTGACGGGTCCACCGGGTCGTACAGCGCGGCCATCGCGGCGATCGACGCGCCGGCGCCCGTGCCGCACACGAGACCGAGAAGCCAGTGCCGACCTCGTGCGAGGCGCAGGCACGCGAACGTGATCAGCGGCCACACGAGGTAGAACTGCTCTTCGATCGCGAGCGACCACATGTGCCGCAGCGGCGAGGCTTCGGAGAACAGGTCGAAGTACGACTGACCCGATGCGATGAAGCGCCAGTTCGCACCGTAGAACAGCGTGGCCAGGCCGTCGCCGCGCAGGCGGTCGAGCTGGTCCGCGGGCGCCGCCAGCACGGCGTAGGCGGCCACGGCGAGCAGGACGAGTAACAGCGCGGGGAGCAGGCGACGCGCTCGGCGCGCCCAGAACCCGGCGAAGCCGATGCCGCCGTGGCGCGCGAACTCACCGATGAGCAGGGACGTGATCAGAAAGCCCGACAGGACGAAGAACGCGTCGACGCCGAGGAACCCGCCCTGTGCCCATCCCGCGTCGAGGTGATAGGCGAACACGGACAAGACCGCGAACGCCCGCACCCCGTCCAGCGCCGGCTGATACGCAAAGCGCCTGTTTCCGCCCACACCCCCCCTAGATGAGCGAAACTCCGCCTCAGGCGGCTTTCATCGTACGCGTTTCTGAACGCTTCTATCAGCTTTCGCTCTTTGCGGCGGGCCTCGGGCCAGCCGTGCCTCGAGTCGGTGGCCGAGGAACAGGACGCGGCGCGGCGAAGAGGGCACAGTGGTGCTCGATAAGGCGCGCCCGCAGTGGCATCTACCGCCTCGACGGCCAGTACCAGGGCCGAGGGAAACGAGAGACAGGAGCAGCACATGGGCAACCCCGTCGTATGGTTCGAGATCGGCGTGAAGGAAGACGCCGCCGCGACCAAGTTCTACGCCGACCTGTTCGACTGGAAGATCAACAGCGACAACCAAGCGCATTACGGCATGGTCGACACCGACAGTGGCGGTGAGGGCGTCGGCGGTGGCATCAACTCGCCGCCCGAAGGCGGTCCCTACACGACCTTCTACGTCAACTGCGAAGACGTACAGGCGAAGCTGAACCAGGCCGAAGGGCTGGGCGCGAAGGTCGTCATGCCGCCCATGCAGATCCCGGACGGACCTGAGATCGCGTTGTTCTCTGATCCCGACGGCAACCTCATCGGCCTCACCAAGATGTAGCGCGCTGGCTACGTCGTCGCCGGCGCCAACCGGTCCAGGTAACCGGCCGCGATCTCCACCAGCCGGTCGGTGCGACCCACGAAGTAGTGGGAGGCGCCGCCGACGACCTGCACGTCGGTGTTGGCCCACGGCTCGGCAATCTCCTTGACCTCCGCCGGGTCGCGGTACTCGTCGTGCTGGGCGAGGGCGAGGAGCTTGGGCCGCGGATCGGCGGCGAGCCCGTCGACGTCATGGACCACGACGAGCGGTGGCGCGATCGCCAGCCAGGCGTCGACGCGCTCGTCACGCACCGAGAGGGCCATGTCGGCGCCGAACGACCAGCCGGTAAGGATCAGCGGAATGTCGGAGGGGAGTCGGCCGGACAGTTCGGCTACCGCGGCCTCGGCGTCGACGCGTTCGAGGTTCCCGAAGTCGTGCGTTCCCTCGCTGCCTTCGACGCCGCGGAAGTTGAACCGGAGGCAGGCGACGCCGCGCGGCGCGAGCGCGTCGAACAGCGCGCTGATCACGATCGAGCGCATCGTGCCCCCGTACTGCGGGTGCGGATGGCAAAGCACGACGCCACAGCGCGGCGGTTCCGCCGAGAGCGCCAACTCCGCTTCGAGCGTGACGCCGTCGGCCGTCTTCAGCTCCAGCGATTCGGGCACCTACGCAGCGTAGGCTGCGGCGTCCATGCGGCGGACATTCGACTTCGACCGTGAGACGGCAGTGCGTCCAGTCGGTGACGGACGCTACGAGGCGGTGCTCGACCGGGCATGGTGGGTGCACCGGGGCCCGAACGGCGGTTACCTCGCCGCGATCGTGTTGCGGGCGCTCACGGAGACCGTCGCCGACGCGGAACGGGCTCCGCGGTCGCTCACGGTGCACTACGCCGCGCCGCCGGCCGAAGGCGCGCTAGATATTGCCACCGCGGTGGAGCGCGCCGGCCGATCGCTCACGACCTGCTCGGCGCGCATCACGCAGGACCATACGCTCATCGGTCTCGCGCTGGGTGCGTTCTCGCACGCCCGACCCGGCCCCGAGTTCGCCGACCTGGCGCCGCCGGACGCGCCGGCGGTGGAGGACAGCCCGGTGATCGAGGCGCCGACCGGCGACCCGATGATCCCCGAAATCGCGTTCCGGTGGGACGAGCGCATGGTGCGAGGCGCGTTCCCGGGCGCACACACCGGCGAAGCCGTCTTGACGCGCTGGATCCGACTCCCCGAGGGCCGGGTCGTCGATGCGCCGGTGGCCGCCGCCATCACGGACGCTGTCATCCCCGCGGTCTTCGGCCGCATCGAAGAGCAGATCATCGTCCCGACCGTGGACCTCACGATCCACTTCCGCTCGTCGCTCCCGCTGCCGGGCGCGAAACCGGACGACTACGTCCTGACCGAGTTCCGTACCAACGTCGTCGCCGAAGGCTTCCTCGAGGAGGACGGCGTCATCTGGAGCCGCGACGGCGTGCTCCTCGCCCAGAGCCGCCAGCTCGCTGCCATCCTGCCCCTGTCGAGTCCATCGTCTGGCGTCACCTAGAGCCTCGTTCGCGGGCCTACGCGACGCCAACGCCTGGGGCGGCCCCGAGTTGGGTGAGGAGGAAGGCGAGGACGAGGGCCTCGTCGCGCCAAGCGTCGTAGCGACCCGAGGGGCCGGCGTGACCGGCGCCCATCTCGGTCTTGAGCAGGAGCGGGTTGTCGTCGGTCTTCGTGGTGCGCAGCTTCGCCACCCACTTGGCCGGCTCCCAGTACGACACGCGGGGATCGTTCAGCCCACCGGTGACGAGCATGGCGGGGTAGTCCTTCGCCTCGACGTTGTCGTAGGGGGCGTAGGACTTCATCACCTTGTAGATCTCCGGGTCGGCGACAGGATTACCCCACTCCTCCCACTCCGTCACGGTCAGCGGCAGCGTCTCGTCGAGGATCGTCGTGAGGCTGTCGACGAACGGGACCTCGGCGACGACGGCGCGGAACAGATCTGGCCGGAGGTTCACGACCGCGCCCATCAGCAGTCCGCCGGCGCTCCCTCCGCGGGCGGCCAGCCGCTCGGGCGCGACATATCCCTCGGCGATGAGGTGCTCCGCGCAGGCGACGAAGTCGGTGAACGTGTTCGGCTTGTGCTCGAGCTTCCCGTCCTCGTACCAGCGCCGTCCGAGCTCGCCGCCGCCGCGGATGTGGGCGATCGCGAACACGACTCCGCGTTCGAGGAGGCTCACACGCGCGGCCGAGAACGACGGGTCGATCGAGATCTCGTACGACCCGTAGCCATAGAGGAGGCCCGGCGCGGTTCCATCGTGCGCGAGACGGCGGCGGTGGACGACCGACACCGGAACGCGAACGCCGTCGGGGGCGGTTGCCCACATTCGGTGCGACTCATACGCATCAGGGTCGTAACCCGGGACGGGCTGACGCTTGACGAGCGTCCGCTCCCGGGCCTCGAGGTCGTAGTCGTAGCTGGAGATCGGCGCGACGAGGGATGTGTACTCGAAGCGCAGGGTGCCAGTGTCGAACTCAGGGTTCGCGCCGACGCCGGCCGAGTACACCGGGTCGGGCATCGCGACGACGTGCGACTCGTCGTCGATGAAGCGCCGCACCACGATGCGCTCGAGGCCTCCGGCTCGCTCCGACAGAACGATGTGATCGGCGAAGGCGTCCACGCCCTCGAGCCGGACCTCGTCGCGATGCGGGACGACCTCGCGCCAGTGGTCCCGTGCCGGCTGATCGACGGGCGTGACCATGAGCTTGAAGTTCTCGGCGCCGTCGTCGTTCGTCACGACGAAGAACCGATCGCCGCGCTCAGGCGAGGAATGGTGCTCGACGTCGTACTCGACGCCCTCCCGGCGCGGTTCGACGACTCGTGGCGGCTCGCGGGGCTCGTCGGCGTCCACGAACCAGGACTCGCTCGTGATCTTCGACCCGACCGCGATCACGACGTACCGCCCAGTACGTGTGCGACCCACCCCGGCGTAGAAGCGGTCGTCGTCCTCCTGGTAGACGAGGTCGTCATAGGTCGCGGTCGTGCCGAGGCGGTGACGCCAGACCTGCCACGGTCGCATCGCGGCATCGGGGCGCACGTAGAAGCACGTGCGGTCGTCGTTCGCCCACGCGAGGCCGTAGTACACGTCCGGGATGACGTCGGGCAGGTCGTCGCCGGTCGTGAGGTCGCGGAACCGGAGCTCGTAGCGCTCGCCTCCGCTCGTGTCGACGGAATACGCCAGGCGGGAGTGGTCGGGGCTGACGGCGAACCCGCCGAGGGCGAAATAGTCGTGGCCCTCGGCGAGCACGTTCTGGTCGAGGAGCACCTCTTCGCCCGGGGACGAGCCCGGCGTCTCGAACGGGTCGGGCAGTCCGGGGGTACCCGCGGGACGCCGGCACTGGATGCCGTACTGGCGGCCCTCGACGGTGCGACTGAAGTACTCGTAGGGCCCCTTGCGCACCGGGGCCGACGCATCCGTTTCCTGGACCCGTCCCTTGATCTCGTCGAAAATCTGCCGTTGCAGCGCCTCGGTCGGTGCCATCACCTTGCGCGTGTACGTGTTCTCCGCTTCGAGGTACGAGCGAACCTCGGGGTCGTCGCGGTTCCGGAGCCAGAACCAGTCGTCGACGCGTTCGTCGCCGTGTGCGCGCAAGGTCGTCGGACGACGAGGCGCGACAGGCGGGGTCACGAGGTCATCCTAAAGGCGGCCGAAGCGCCGAACCCCACGGCTACGCTCGCTCAGCGATGCCCACCGCAACGCCGATCGTCGCCGCTGAGGAGGAGCTCGCTGCCGTCGCATTCGACGATAACGGGCTCGCTCCCGCCATCGTCCAGGAAGAGGGGACGGGCCGCGTCCTCATGCTCGCCTGGATGGACGCGGAAGCGCTCCGCCGTACTCTCGAGGAAGGCCGCACCTGGTTCTGGAGTCGCAGCCGCAAGGAGCACTGGCGCAAGGGCGATACGTCGGGCGACCGCCAATGGGTGCGCGCCGCGTACTACGACTGCGACATGGACACGCTGCTGTTCGTGGTCGAACAGGAGGGCCGCGGCGCCTGCCACACGGGCGAGCGGACGTGCTTCTTTCGCGCGTTCGGCAGTGGGGCAGAACCCGGGCGCGTCTAGTGACGGACGACGCGGTCCACCCGTCGCGCGAGGAGTTCCTTGCACTCGCGCGTGATCACACGGTCGTGCCTGTGTGGCGCGAGGTGCTGGCCGACCTGGAAACGCCCGTTTCGGCGTTCGTGAAGCTCGTCGGCGCCTCGGACGGCGAGGGCTTTCTCCTCGAGTCGGTCGAGCACGGCGAGCGTTGGGGCCGATTCTCGTTCATCGGCCGCGACCCGGCGCTGACGCTGGTCGCGCGCGGGCGCCGGATCGAGTTCACGGGCGCGCCACCGCCCGGCGTACCCGATGACGACGGGGCGCTCGCCGCGCTCGACGCGCTGGCGGCGTGGTATCGAGCGCCGCGGCTGCCGGAGCTCCCGCCGTTCCACGGCGGCCTCGTCGGCTACCTGGGTTACGACATCGTGCGCGAGATCGAGCGCCTCCCCGACGTCCCGTCCGACGACCTCGGGTATCCCGACGCCGTCCTCTCGCTGACGGGACACGTCACCGCGTTCGACCACTTCCGCCAGCGGCTGTTTCTGGTCGAGAACGTGTTCCTCACGCCTGGCAGCAACGAGCGCGAGGCCAGCGCCGCCTACGGCGCCGCCGCCGCCCGGCTCGAGGCGCACGTCGACACGCTCGCCCGGCCGCTGCCGTACTCGCCGTCCCTCCCGCCACCCGAGGAGCTCACCGAGCTCCCGCCGTTCCGCTCCACGATGCCCAAGGCGCTGTACCAGGCGGCCGTCGAGGCGGCGCGCGAGCACATCCTCGCCGGCGACATCTTCCAGGTCGTGCTCGCGCAACGCTTCGACATCGACGCGTACGTGGAGCCGTTCGAGGTGTACCGCGTGCTCCGCCAGGTGAACCCCTCCCCGTACATGTACTTCGTCCGTCATCCCGATGCGACGGTCGTCGGCTCGTCGCCCGAGCCCATGGTCCAGGTGCTCGACGGCCGCGTGATCAGCCGCCCGATCGCGGGGACGCGCTGGCGTGGCCGCAGTGACGAACACGACCGGCGTATGGCGGCGGAGCTGAGCGAGGATCCGAAGGAGCGCGCCGAGCACGTCATGCTCGTCGATCTCGCTCGCAACGACGTCGGACGCGTCGTGCAGTTCGGCACCGAACGGGTCGACGAGCTGATGACGCTCGAGCGGTACTCGCACGTGATGCACCTGACGAGCCAGGTGTCGGGTGAGCTCGCCGACGGCAAGACCGCCGTCGACGTACTCCGGGCGACGTTCCCGGCCGGCACCGTGAGTGGCGCGCCGAAGGTGCGGGCGATGGAGATCATCGACGACCTCGAGCCCACCAAGCGCGGTCCGTACGCCGGCGTCGTGGGGTACCTCGACTTCTCGGGGAACCTCGACACCGCGATCGCGATCCGGACCATGTTCTGGCGCCACGGGCGCGCCAGCGTGCAGGCCGGGGCGGGCGTCGTGGCCGATTCCGATCCCGAGCTCGAGGACCTGGAATGCCACAACAAGGCCCGGGCGTTGTTGACGGCAGCGGCCGCGGCGCGAGGTCTCGCGCCGCTCGAGTCCCGGAGCGGAATGCCATGAGCCTCGAAGACGAGCTCGACGTCCTGCAGTCGGCGGCGGGCGCGGTCGACCGCTCCGATCGCGGCGCCGTGGTGGTCACCGGCCCCGACGCGTGGTCCTACCTGCAGAGCCTCGTGTCGGCCGACCTCGAGACGATCGGTGACGGCCAGGGCGTCCACTCGCTATTGCTCACGCCGCAGGGCAAGCTCGACGTGGACTTCCGTCTCCTGCGCGTCGGCGACGAGGCGTGGCTCGACTGCGACCCCGGCTTCGGCGAGCAGCTCGCCGCGTCGCTGAACCGGTTCAGGATCCGCGTCCAGTGCGAGGTCACCGACCGCACGGGGAGCTGGGGCTCGCTCGGTGTGCGAGGGCCGGGCGCGCTCGCGGCCGCCTCGGCGCTGGGCGTCGAGGTCCCGGCCGCGCCGTACGCGCACGTCCCCTACGACGACGCGATCGTCGTACGGGCGCCGTGGCCGGGGGGTGACGGCTTCGACATCGTGGGCCCGCCGGCCACCGTGGCCGCCGTCCGAAATCGGTTGGCAGCGGCCGGGGTGCCCGGATGCAGCGCGGACGCGTTCGAGGCGCTGCGCATCGAGGCCGGAATCCCCCGCCAAGGCTTCGAGCTGGACGACAAGACGATCCCTCAGGAGGCGTTCCTCGAACGTGACGCCGTGTCGTTCACGAAGGGCTGCTTCCTCGGCCAGGAGCTCGTCTGCCGCATCGACACGCGCGGCCACGTCAACAAGTACCTGCGCCGCCTCACCGGCATCGACGACGCGCCGCCGCCGGGCGCGGAGATCGTCGCCGGCGAGAAGGTCGTCGGCACGGTGACGAGCAGCGGTCCCGCCGCCGCGCTCGGCTATGTACGACGCGAAGTGGAACCGCCGGCGCCGGTCGAGCTGCGCTGGGACGGCGGCAATGTGCGCGCGGTGGTCGAGGCCGTCCCCGCCCCCGCGTGAGCGCCGCCGCACATGACGCGTCCCCAGGGAGCCGCATTGTCACCCGACGGACGCATCATCCGCCGGTCGGGATCTTGACGACGAAGCGCGTTCCTTGACCGTCGAGGGAGTGGGCGGCGGCGGTGCCGCCCATCGCGGCCGACAGCTCGTGCACGATGGCGAGGCCCAGGCCCGTGCCGACCTTGCGGCCGGGCGCGGTGCGCGAGGTGTACAGGCGGTCGAACACGTGCGGCAGGTCGGCGGTGTCGATGCCGGGCCCGTCGTCGTCGACACGCAGCTCGAGCGTCCCGTTTACGGATGACAGCCCGACGGTGACCTGCCCACGGGCGTACTTGAGTGCGTTCTCGACCAGGTTGGCGACGATCTGCCCGAGGCGCTCCGGGTCGGCGTCGACAGGCGCCGTCGCCGGGCCGTTGACAAGCAGTGCGACACCGAGGTCGCGCGCGGACGGGTAGAACGCCTCCGCCGCTTCGCCGACCACTTCGGCGGCGTCGACGGGACGGGGTGTGAGCGAGAACTCGTGCGCATCCAGCCGGGCGAGGTCGAGCAGGTCGGCGACCAGCCGCTCGAGGCGGCGAGCCTCGGCGGCGATGATCCCGGCGGCGCGTTTCTGCGCGTCGCGCCCCTCGACCGCGCCGTCGGCGATCGCCTCTGCGTACCCGCCGATAGACGTGAGTGGTGTTCGCAGGTCGTGCGACACGCTGAGCAGGAACCCGCGCTCGAGGCCGCGCGCCGCCTCGAGCTGTGCTGCCATCCCGTCGAGGGCGCGCGCCAGCCCCGCGAGCTCGTCGTCGGGGTGCTTCCCGAGGTCGACGCGCGCCGACAGGTCGCCGCCGGCGATGCGGTCCGCCGTGTGGCCCATCGCCGTCAGCGGACGAGTGAGCCGGCGGGCGAGAAAGAACGCGACGATCCCGGCCACCGCGAGGGCCAGCGCCCCGGCGAGAAGGAAGAACGGGCCCGCCCGCCCGAGCGGCTGCGTCTCGACCTGCTGCGTGAGGATGACGACGGGCGTGTTGCCGTTGACAATGTCGAGCGGCGCGGCCACAAACGCCGTCCGGCCCTCACGCCCGCTCTGCTCGTCGCCGGCGAGGAGCGCCTTTGTATCCAGGTCATCGGGAGCGAGCCCGGCAGGCAGGTCGGTGAGCCCGGCCTGGGTGGCCGCGTTCCCCAGGAGGGGCGCGATTCCCTCCTGGATCTGGCCCGTCGACGTCACCTGCACGACGCTCACATCGGCGGCGCGCAGGGTCTTGGCGATGATCGACCGCAGGTTGCGCCCCAGCCGCCGCTCGGCGGCGGTGTCCACGGCCCGGGGATTGAGCGACCGGAACGCCGCCAGGCGCTCGACCGAGTCGCGCACGGTCGGCACCTTCCCCCGCAGGTCGTGCAGGGCCGAATCGGTGGCGGTCTGCCGGAACAGCGCCGCGGTGCCCGCCGCGCTCAGCACGAGTACGCCGAACGCGATCGCGAGCATGGCAGCGAACAGGCGGGTGCCGAGGCGGCGTGCCGGCGGCTTCAGCGCCGGCTGCCCCGGGCTCGGCGTCACGACTCCAACCGGTACCCGACCCCGCGCACGGTCTTGATCTGGACGGCGTCGCCGAGCTTCTTGCGCACCTGCGCGATGTGCACGTCCACGGTGCGGGCGTCGCCGTACCAGTCGTAGCCCCACACGCCGTCCAGGATCTGCTGGCGCGAGAGCGCGAGGCCGGGCCGTTCAGCGAGGTACCGCAGCAGGTCGAACTCCTTGGTCGTGAACTCGACGGGGTCGCCGGCGACCCGCACCTCGCGCCGGCCGGCGTCGATGGCGATGTCGCCGATCTGCATGACCTCGGCGGCGGCGCTCCCGCCGTCGACGCGCCGCAGGACGGCCTTCACGCGCGCGACGAGCTCGGCGGGAGAGAACGGCTTCGTGAGGTAGTCGTCCCCGCCGAGCTCGAGGCCGACGACGCGATCGACCTCGCTGTCGCGGGCGGTGAGGAAGATCACCGGGATCTGCGAGGTGGCGCGCAGGCGTTTGCACACTTCGAGGCCGTCGACGTCGGGGAGGCCGACGTCGAGGACGACGAGCCGCGGCCGGTGGTCGCGAACGGCCTGCAGTCCGCCCTCGCCGGTACCCGTCTTCATGACGCGGAAGCCCTCGCGGGCGAGATACAGGTCGACGAGGTCGGAGATGTTGGGCTCGTCGTCGACGACGACGATCGTCCCCTTCTGGTCTTGCATCACGCCCATGGTCCCATGTCCGGGCTTCATCCGTACCTCAGGCCCGCGAGGCGGGCTTCAGATACGCATCATGGGATTGTCAGCCGGCTAACCCTCGAAGCGGTTGGCGCGGGCGATGTCGCCCAGCCAGCGAGCGCTCGGCTTTACAGCACGGGTCTGGGTCTCGCGGTCGACGGCGACGAGCCCGAACGTCGGGCGGTAGCCGAGCGACCACTCGAAGTTGTCGAGCAGCGACCAATAGAAGTAGCCGCGCACATCCAGCCCGTCGTCGAGGCAGCGGCCGACGCCGCCCAAGGCCTCGGTGACGTATTGCATTCGTTGGTCATCGTCGGCAGTGCCGATCCCGTTCTCGGTCACGTACACGGGGGTGCCGGCCACCTCGGTGGCGCGGCGGATCGTCGTCTCGAGCGCCTGGGGCCAGAACTCGTAGCCCATCTGCAGCGCGGGGACGCCCTCGGCCGGTCCGAGGACGCCGCCGGGACCGAACCGCAGCCGGGTGTAGGTCTGCACGCCGACGTAATCGTCGCCGCGGCAGGCGTCGAGCCACTCGTCCTCCATCCGGTCCCGCGCCCGCGCCATCTGGGCCTCCCCGCCCGGCTCGGCGACGAACTCGTGCATCGACAGCGTCAGGCCGACCGGCCCGTCACCCGGACCCGCCTTGATCGCGTCGTAGGCGAGCCGGTGCGCTCGGATGAGGTTGCCTGTCGCCGCGCCGAGCGCGCGTTCTTCCCTGATACCGGGCGGGAACAGACCGAGGTAGAACCCCATCAGCGCCACGACGTTGGGCTCGTTGAGCGTGCAGTGGATCCCGACACCGTCACCCAACGTGTCGGCCGCACGCTCGCAGAAGCGCGCGAACCGGTCGGCGGTGACCGGCGCGCCCCAGCCGTCGGCGGCAGCCCACCTCGGCGTCGTGAAGTGGTGATATGTCACGACCGGCACCACACCGTTGTCACGGCACGCATCGACCATGCGTCGATAGTGCTCGAGTGCGTTCTTCGAGAACTCGCCGTCCTCCGGCTCGATGCGCGACCACTCGAGCGAGAAGCGGTATGCGCCGAAGCCGAGCTCGGCGAGCAGCGCGATGTCCCGCGGATAGCGCCAGAAGTGGTCACACGCGTCGCCGGACGGCTCCGCGCACCCCGAGCCCGGGGTGTGCTCCCACTGCCACCAGTCGTTGTTCCAGTTGTCGCCCTCGACCTGGTGAGCAGCAGTCGCGGTGCCCCACAGGAAGCCGTCTGGGAACGAGATCGCCATGAATCTCCTCGTTGGCGCCGTCGCAGACTCCGGCTCTGCGGCGCCGGTCCGCAAAGTCGCCGACGCCGCGCATCCTAAGCCGCCGTACACTCACGAGCGCATGAGCGTGCTCGAGGAGATCCTCGCCGCCAAACGAGCCGAGCTCGCGCTGATGCAGGAGTCCGAGGCGCGCGACACGTTGCGGCGGGCGGCTCTCGAAGCAAACCCGGCGCGCGACTTCGCCGGCGCGCTCCGGCGCCTCGACGGCCGGCTCGCCGTCATCGGCGAGATCAAGCGCCGATCGCCGTCGAAGGGCTCGCTGGCGCCCGATCTCGATCCGGCCGTCGTCGCCAAGGCCTACGAGACGGGCGGCGCGGCCGCGTTGTCCGTCCTCACGGATCAGCCTTTCTTCGGCGGCTCGGTCGACGATCTGCGGACGGCGCGTGCCACCGTCGAGCTCCCTGCGCTCCGCAAGGACTTCACGATCGACGAGACGCAGGTCTACGAGTCGCGCGCCGTCGGCGCCGATGCCGTGCTCCTGATCGTGGCCGCGCTGCCCGACGACGCGCTGCTCGCGGGGTTGCGCCGGCTCGCCGAGGAAATCGGCATCGTCGCGCTGGTGGAGGCGCACGACGACGCCGAGCTCGACCGGGCCCTCGCCGGCGGTGCCACCGTCGTGGGGGTGAACGCCCGCGACCTGGGCACTTTCGGCGAGGACCTCGGCCTGAGCGAGCGCCTCGTCCAGCGCATCCCGGCGGACGTCGCCGCGGTCGCCGAGAGCGCGATCCGGTCGGCCGAAGACGCTGGGCGCATGGCCGACGTCGGGTACGACGCCGTCCTCGTCGGCGAGGCGCTCGTGCGCAGCCACGACCCGATCGCGCTCGTGCAGGCAATGAGCTCGCATTCCGTGCAACCCAGGAGGGAACGGTGACTCGAATCGTCCTGTCGGAGGAGCAGATTCCGAGCGCGTGGTTCAACGCGCTGCCGGTCATGCCGGAGCCGCCCCAGCCGCCCCTGCATCCCGCGACCCGCGAGCCGATCGGCCCCGACGATCTCGCGTCGCTCTTTCCGATGGGTCTCATCGCGCAAGAGGTATCGACCGACCCGTGGATCGACATCCCGGGCGAAGTGCTCGACATCCTCCGTGTGTGGCGCCCGACGCCGCTCGTACGGGCGGAGCGGCTCGAGGCCGCGCTGGGAACGCCGGCTCGCATCTACTACAAGGACGAGTCGCTTTCACCGGCAGGCTCGCACAAGCCGAACACAGCCGTGGCCCAGGCGTTCTACAACAAGGCCGAGGGCGTGCAGCGTCTCACGACCGAGACGGGCGCCGGGCAGTGGGGTAGCGCGCTGGCGTACGCGTGCGCGCAGTTCGGGATCGACTGCAAGGTGTACATGGTGCGGGCCTCGTTCGACCAGAAGCCTTACCGCAAGGTCATGATGGAGACGTGGGGGAGTGAGGTCGTCCCCTCACCGGTCGACGATCCCGACCATCCCGGGTCCCTCGGGCTTGCGATCAGCGACGCAGTTCGCGACGCCGTGGGACGCGACGATACGCATTACTCCCTCGGTTCTGTGCTCAACCACGTGCTGCTGCACCAGACGGTCATCGGGCTCGAGGCGAAGGAGCAGCTCGCGCTGGCCGGCGACGCGCGCCCCGACGTCGTCATCAGCAGCTGCGGCGGCGGATCGAACCTCGGTGGGATCGCCTTGCCGTTCGTTCCGGACGACAGCGTGCGGCTCGTGGCCGCCGAGCCGTCCTCGTGCCCGACGCTCACGGAAGGCGTGTTCGAGTACGACTTCGGCGACACCGCCGGCATGACGCCGTTGCTCTCGATGTACACGCTCGGCCACGAGTTCGTGCCCCCGCCCATCCACGCCGGCGGGCTGCGGTACCACGGCGACTCGCCCATCATCTCGAGCCTGGTGCGCAGCGGCAGGATGGAAGCCGTCGCCTATCCGCAGGGCAAGACGTTCGACGCATCGATCCAGTTCGTCAACGCCGAGGGCAAGCTCCCCGCCCCGGAGGCGGGCCACGCCATCCGTGCCGTGATCGACGAGGCGCTGGCCGCCAAGGAGACAGGTGAGGAGCGCGTGATCCTCTTCAACTTCAGCGGTCACGGCCTCCTCGACCTGTCGGCGTACGACGACTTCCTCCACGGTCGCCTGATCGACGCGTAGAACGACCGTCGTCGCGCCGTGATCGGTCGCACGCGACCGTCCACCAACTGCCGCGTCCGGTGCGCTACCTATAGAAGGGCTCGAACGACCGGACGAAGCGACGGCAAGCGGATGTTCATCAAGATCTGTGGCATCACGACGGAGGAGGACGCGCTCCTTTCGGTGGCGCTCGGAGCGGACGCGCTCGGATTCGTGTTCGCGTCCGGGAGCCCGCGCATGGTGACCGTCAACGAGGCATCCGACATCGTGAAGCACCTTCCCTACGACGAGGTGCTGACGGTCGGCGTCTTCCGCGACGAGCGGCCCGAGCGGGTGGTCGAGGTCGTGAACCGGGTCGGGCTCAAGGCGGCGCAGTTGCACGGCCGGGAGCCACCGGGCGAGGTCGCCTGGGTGCGGCAGCGCGTGCGGCGCGTCATCCAGGGGTTCACGGCCGGCGATCCGGCGCTGACCATGGCGTCGGACGGCCCCGCCGACGTCGTGCTGGTCGAAGCGCCGAAACCCGAGGCGGGTCGCGTGTTCGACTGGGTGCAGATCGACGGCGCGCTGGACGACGTCCGGCTCATGCTCGCCGGCGGCCTCTCGCCCGACAACGTCGCCGAGGCGGTCTGGCGGGTCCGCCCCTGGGGCGTCGACGTCTCGACCGGCGTCGAGACCGCACCCGGCAGCGGCCGTAAGGACGCACGCAAGCTGCGGCGGTTCATCGAGGCGGCGCGAGCCGCGAGCGCGGCGCTCGAGCACGAACGAGCGGCCGCGGCCGAGCGCCGACATCCCTACGACTGGCAGGCCGAAGGCGCCTGACGCGCGCCCGTCCGGGAGCGGGGTGCCACCGCCGTAGTGTGGGCTCATGGCCCCTTCGAACGCTCCCAGTGCAGCCGCCGCGGGCACGGTCACCATCGGCGGTGAGTTCACCGTCAACCGGCTCGCCTTCGGCGCCATGCGCATCACCGGCCGCGGAGTGTGGGGCGATCCGCCCGACGTCGACGAGGCCAAAGCGGTGTTGCGCCGCGCGATCGAGCTCGACACCAACTTCATCGACACCGCCGATTCGTACGGCCCCGAGGTGAGCGAGAACCTCATCGCCGAGGCGCTGTACCCGTATCCCGACAGCCTCGTCATCGCGACCAAGGGCGGCCTCGAACGTCCCGGCCCGGGCCGGTGGCCGGCGAACGGCCGCCCCGACCACCTGAAGGAGGCGTGCGAGGGCAGCCTCCGTCGCCTTCGGCTCGAGCAGATCCCGCTGTACCAGTTCCACCGGCCAGACCCGTCGGTGCCGTTCGGCGAGTCGATCGGCGCGCTCATCGAGCTCCATCGGGAGGGCAAGATCCGCCACATCGGGCTGAGCAACGTGACGGTCCCGCAGCTGCGCGAGGCGCGGCGCATCACGCCGATCGTGTCCGTCCAGAACCGGTACAACCATGCCGACCGAAGCTCGGATCCAGTGCTCGAGGCGTGCGAGCAGGACGAGCTCGCGTTCCTGCCGTGGGCGCCGATCCAGGACCACGAGTCCAACCGCGGCGTGCAGGAAGTCGCGCGCCGGCGCGGCGCGACCGTCCACCAGGTGGCGCTGGCGTGGCTGCTGAACCTATCGCCGGTGATGCTGCCGATCCCGGGCACCGGCTCCGTCGCCCACCTCGAGGAGAACGTCGCGGCCGCCGCCCTCGAGCTGAACGAAGGCGAGGTCCGCCTCCTCACGAGCGGCGACTGACGACCCCGCGAGAAAGCAGCCCGCTACGCGGCCGCGAGCACGCGGGCGCGATGGAGGATCTCCGCCGACTCGTCGTGGTGCCGACGCCGGGCGATGCGCTCGGCGGCCGCCATCATCTCGACGTCGTCCTCCGCCCATTCCCGTACCGCCGAAGCCGCGTGATCGAACCCGCCTTGCCGGTGCGTCTCGGGGGCGAGGAAATCGCCGATGCGCACCAGGTCGGCCAGGTCATCGGCCGCACGCCTCGGCTCCAGCGCTTCGGCTCCCGCGAAGCCGGAAGGGTGTGGAATCTGCGAATGCTGCATGGCGCCCCTCCTCCGTTCCGCCTCCGCCAGGATCCCCGGAACCCGGGAGCCGCGAAACCGCTGGTCGCAGGCCCGTCATCCGCCGCGCAGCAGCTCCTCGGCGCCGGCGGTGATCTCGAGGACGACGTCGCGGGCGGGCACCACCGCGACGACGTCGGTCACGGACTCGCCGGCATAGAGGGCCATCGCATCGACTGCACCCCGGGCCGCCCGAGTCGGGACCAGCACGGAGAACCGGGGCACCGGCATGGTCGTGCTGTCGATCTCGAGCTCGCCCACCGGGTCGGTGCCGATTTCGTGCGCGCGGTCGACGCAAGAGCGCAGGACCCGGTGGGGGGCGTCGGGCCACATGACCGAGAACGTGTCCGTCAGGACGGTGTCCGACGCTCGCGCGGCGACGAGCGCGTCGGCGTACTGCGGGTGCGTGTCCGCCTCCTGCGTCGCCACGAACCGTGTGCCGACGCGAACCGCGTCCGCACCGGCGGCGAATGCCGTGGCCGCGGCGCGCGGGCTCCCGATCCCGCCGGCGGCGACCACGGGGACGCCGACGGCCTCGAGGACCCCTGACAGGAGCGCGAGCAGCTCGACGCGCCCGCGCACGTGCCCTCCTGCTTCGACGCCCTGGGCGATCACCATGTCGCACCCGGCATCGCGCGCTGCTTCCGCCTCGGCGACAGAGCCGACCTGCCAGGCGGCGAGCGCACCACCCTCGTGCACGAGCCCGACGAGGTCGGCGACGGGATCGCCGTAGAAGAACTCGACAAGCCGACAGCGAGATGACGCGGCCTCGACGGCGTCGCGGTCGACGAACGGCATCAGGACGTTGAATCCCAACGGCGCGCTCGTGCGCCGTGCCATCGCCTCGAGCGCCCCGGCGACTTTGCCCGCCGGCACCACGGGCAGCGCGACCGTCCCGAGCCCCCCCGCAGCCGACACCGCGATCGCGAGGTCCGGGCTCGCGACACCACCCATTCCGGCCTGCTGGATCGGGAGCTCGCAGCCGACGAGCTTGGTAAATCGGGTCGGGAGCACTGTTCGATGAAAGCAGACGGGAGCGGAGCGGCGGGCATGGGCCGGATCGCCCGTGGGCGCTTGGAAGCGTCCTCGTACAATCCGCCCATGACCGCGCCCGTGCGGGGGGAGACCGTCCGCTTCGACCTGCCCGGCCCGGCGCCGGCGGGGCTGGGCCGCTACGGCGAGTTCGGTGGCCGGTTCGTGCCGGAGACACTCGTTCCCGCCCTCGAGGAGCTGGAGCGCGAGTTCCGGGGCGCGTGGACGGACGACCTGTTCCGCAGTGAGTACGCCTCGCTCCTCACGTCGTACGCGGGACGGCCCACGCCCGTAACCGAATGCCGGCGACTGAGCGAGCGCCTCGGGGTGCGGGTTCTGCTGAAGAGGGAGGACCTCACGCACACGGGCTCGCACAAGATCAACAACGTGTTGGGGCAGGCTCTGTTGACGCGGCGGATGGGCAAGCATCGCGTGATCGCCGAGACGGGCGCCGGGCAACACGGGGTGGCGACGGCGACGGCGGCGGCCCTTTTCGGTCTGGATTGCACCGTGTTCATGGGCGCGGTCGACATCGAGCGGCAGGCGCTCAACGTCTTCCGCATGAAGTTGCTCGGCGCGCGCGTGGTGGCGGTCCAGTCCGGCAGTGCGACGCTCAAGGACGCCATCAACGAGACGCTGCGCGACTGGGTCGCCAGTGTCGAGGCGACCCACTACTGCATCGGCTCGGTCGTCGGCCCGCACCCGTTTCCGTGGATGGTGCGCGAGTTCCAGCGCATCGTCGGCGATGAAGCGCGGCAACAGTGCCGTCAGGTCCTCGACGGCGCCGACCCCGACTACGTCGTCGCGTGTGTCGGCGGCGGATCGAACGCGATCGGGACGTTCGCCGCGTTCGTCGATCTGCCGCACGTCCGTCTCGTAGGCGTCGAGGCGGGCGGGCTCGGCCCGGAGACGGGCAAGCACGGCGCCTCCGTCAACCGGGGCGTTCCAGGGGTCCTCCATGGTGCCCGTTCGTTGTTCCTCCAGGACGAGGATGGGCAGATCCGGGAGGCGCACTCGATCAGCGCCGGGCTCGACTATCCAGGTGTGGGCCCGGAGCACGCGCAGCTGGCCGCGATCGGCCGTGCCGAGTATCCGTACGCGACCGACGAGGAAGCGGTTGCCGGCTTCGAGCTGCTGTCGGTCACGGAGGGGATCGTGCCTGCCCTCGAGCCTGCGCACGCGATTGCATGGCTGGCAAGGGAAGCGGGGCGGTCCGTGCCGTCAGGTGCGACCGTGCTCGTGACCTTGTCGGGGCGTGGCGACAAGGACGCGGCGCAGGTAGCCGAGCGCCTCACCGGCGAGCAGCTGGCGTGAAGCTCGAGACGCACCTGCGTCGGGAACGTGATGCGGGCCGCGCGCTGCTCGCCCCCTACATCACCGGCGGCTTGGGCGCGGGATGGCTCGACGTCGTGCGCGCCGTCGTCGACGCCGGTGCCGACGCCGTCGAGATCGGCATCCCGTTCTCCGATCCGGTGATGGACGGGCGCACGATCCAGGAGGCGTCACAACGGGCACTCGAGCTCGGCGCCACGCCGGCGAAGATCGTCGCCGAGGCCTCGCAACTCGACGTCAACGTCCCGCTCGTCGTGATGACGTACTACAACCTCGTCGCCCACGCCGGAAACCAGCGTTTCGCGGCGCAGCTCGCCGATGCCGGAGTCGACGGAGCGATCATTCCCGACCTCCCGCTGGACGAGCTCGATGGATGGGGCGACGCCGCCGACGGCGCCGGCGTCGAGACCGTTCTGCTGGCCGCGCCGACGACACCCGACGAGCGTCTCCGCGCGATCTGCGAGCGGTCGCGGGGCTTTCTGTACGGGGTGTCGCTCATGGGCGTGACCGGGGAGCGCGAGAAGCTCGCCGGGGCGGCGACCGAGATGGGCCGGCGGTGCAAAGCGGCGACCGACATGCCGGTGCTGCTGGGCGTGGGCATCTCTACCGCCGAGCAGGCCGTCACGGCGGCAGGAGCGGCCGACGGCGTCATCGTCGGGAGCGCGCTCGTGCGGCGGGTCCTGGCCGGCGGGGGACCGGAGGAAGCGGGGAGGTACGTTTCCGAGCTGCGTACCGCTCTCGATGCCGCCACCCGTCAGAGAAGGGGGTCCTCTTGAACGCGGAGACGATCGAACTCGACACCCCCCACGGTCCCATGCTGCTGTACGAGGTGCGTCCCGACGGTTCGGCTCGGGGCGCGGTGATCGTGATCCAAGAGGCGTTCGGCGTGAATGCGCACATCGAAGACGTGACGCGCCGTTTCGCCGACACCGGATATCACGCCGTGGCGCCGCACGTCTTCCACCGCGCCGGAGGCGGCACCGCACCGTACGGTGACTTCTCCAAGGTGCTTCCGCTCTACGAGCACCTCGACGACGCCGGCATCCTGGTCGACGTCGACGCGACACGCGAGCACCTGCACGCCGCGGGCTGGGACGACTCGCGGATCGGCATCGTCGGGTTCTGCTTCGGCGGGCGGGTGACTTTCCTGGTGGCGCTCAGGCGGCGGCTCGGCGCCGGGGCCGGCTTCTACGGTGGCGGGATCGTGACGGCGCGGTTCCCGCAGTTCCCACCGTTGGTCGGCGAGGCCGCGGAGCTTCAGACTCCATGGCTCGGGCTGTTCGGTGACCGGGACCAGTCGATACCTGTCGAGGACGTCGAACGTCTTCGCGAGGCGCTGCGAGCCGCATCGGTCCCGACCGAGGTCGTCCGGTATCCGGATGCGCAGCACGGCTTCCACTGCGATCAACGCGACTCGTACGACGAGACCGCCGCCAAGGACGCATGGAACCGAACCCTGGGGTGGTTCGATGCGCACCTCGCGGGCACGCGATGACGCACGCGGGACACGCCCCGATCTCGGAGTGCGACCTCTGCGAAGCGGCGAGGATCACACCGTGGTACCACGAGGACGATATCTGCTGGATCGCCGAGTGCGAGATCTGTGCCGTCCCGATGGTCGTGTGGCGGAAGCACGGGAAGGAGCCGTCCACTGCCGACCTCGAGCACATGCTCGACCACCTGGGGCGGGTGGCGGCGGAGCAGCTGACCGTCGAGCACTACGTCGACGACAACATGCGGAACATCCCCGATCACTTCCACGCCCACGCCCGACCTCGAGGCGGCTTCTTCGGGCACGGCTTCCGCAAGACGTAGGTCGGATGACGGACGGGGCAAGGCTACGGTGAAGCGCGCCGATTCCCAATCCCACCGGGGCGCTGGAGCGTAATCACGATGTGGGCTGTCTCCGACGATGCGCTGCTCGCAGGCCTGGCGACCGGAGACTCCGACGCGGCCACAGCCTTCGTCCAGCGCTTCCAACGCCGCGTCTTCGGCTTGGCCGTGACGATCGTCGGGGACGCCCGCGCCGCGGAGGATGTCGCGCAGGAGGCCTTCGTGCGGGCCTGGCGCCACGCCGGCGCCTACGACCCCCGTCGGGGCACGGTGGCGACGTGGCTGCTCACCATCACCCGGAACCTCGCGATCGACGCCGTACGGGTCAGACGGCCGGCGGTCGTGGATCCCGATTCGATCCTCGCCCTGAATCTGAGCGCCGGGGGACCGTTGCCCGACGAGCTGGCGGCGCTCCGCGACGACGCCGACCGGCTCTGCGCGGCGTTGACCCAGCTGCCGGTCGAGCAGCGGCGCGCGCTCGTGATGGCGGGTCTCCTGGGGCACACGGCGCGCGAGGTGAGCGAAGCCGAGGACATCCCCCTCGGCACGGCCAAGACGCGTATCCGAACCGCGCTGTTGCGGCTGCGGTCGGCGCTCACCGAGGAGCGCACCGAGTGACGGCACGGCGATGAGCGGATCGACGTGCACGGAAGTGCGAGAGCTGGCGCCCGAGCTGGCCCTCGGAATCATCGGCGGTCCCGAGCGCGCGGCAGCGCTCGAGCACACGAGCGAGTGTGGGCCCTGCCGCGTTCTCGTCGGCGACCTCGCCGAAGCGGCCGACGCCCTCCCTCTCCTTGCCGAAGAAGTGGAGCCGCCGGCCGGGTTCGAGGAGCGCGTGCTCGCCGCCATGAAGGCGCCGCGGCGCCGGAATCGCCGCCTCGTCGCCGGGGCTGTTGCCGTGGCGGCCGCGGCGGCTGCGATCGTGAGCATCGTCGGCGTGCGGGTCGTCGAGAGCGTTGAGGACTCGAACCAGGTGATGAGCGCGGCGAGTCACGTGGGCGCGGCGCGCATGACGGGCGCGAACGGCCTCGAGGTCGGGAATGTGTTCGTCTCCAACGGCAAGCCGTCGGCCGTCATCGTGAACGTCAACTACTGGGTGCCGTCGGGCAACTATCGCATCGAGTTCCGGACGGGGTCGACCGACAAGTATCTCGGCGACGTCGGCATCCACGATGGTCGCGGATGGTGGGGCGGCGTCGCGAGCTTGCCGAACTCGGGGACCGGATCGATCGTGCTCGTCGACGCCGCCGGCGGTGTCGCGTGCGAGGCGAGGATCACGCCGGCGAGCTGAACCGTTCAGCGAACGGCCTGGCCGATGCCGAGGAGGTTCCCTTCGCTGTCGCGAAACCAGGCCGCCCGGTCAGCGGTGCCTTTGGACGGGTAGTTCCCCTCGATGTCGGCAATGCCGTTCACGGTCCTGAGCCCGGGCGCGTCGACCTCCTCGAACTCGACGCCCCGGCGCCGGAGCTCGGCGACGATCGAGTCGACGTCGTCGACCTCGAACCCCATCTGGGTGTGCTCTCCCGACGGCCGGCCGGTCGACTGGAACAGCCCGAAGAAGGTGGTCCCGCACTGGTACCGGAGGCCGCCGGGCCGTTCTTCGATCGGCTCGAGGCCGAGCTTCTCGGCGTAGAAGGCCCGCGCCCGTTCGAGATCGTGACACGGGAGCCGCGCCGCGACTTCGGAGCTCTCTCGCAGCAGCATCATTCCGGTATGACTCCCGTGACGGTCCGATCTCATCGGTGACCCGCCTGTCCTGTGTCCGCCGATCCGGCGAGCAGCCGCCCGCGCAGGAAATCGAGGACCTGTTCGAGCGCGGCGCGTGTCGGATGACCGGGGTCGTCGACGAGGTCGAGCGTGAGAACCGAGTGAGCCCACCTCGGGATCGCGTCGGGGTTGCCGCGAGACGAGTCGATCTCGACGGCGATGAACGCGTCGCCGAGCTCGCGGCGCAGGGTCTCGAAGCGCGCCGGCGGTACGGCGGGATCGGCCGTGAACCGCAGACCGAGCACACAGGCGCCTCGAGCGGCGCGCTCCTTCACACGCGCAAGGTCGTTGTCGCTGATGCCGACGGAGGACCTGCGGCGCTTCCCGACCGGGAACGGCAGCGACGGTTGACTGAGCACCGGCGCGAGCATCCTGTCATCGACCATCATCCCGAGTGCGAACCCGCCGGTGAAGCACATGCCGACCGCGCCGACGCCCGGGCCGCCGCAGTCGTCGTGGGCGGTGGCCGCCAGTGCTCGCAGCCACGTCGTGATCGGGCTCGTGCGGTCCGTCGCCATGGTCGTGAACTCGCGGGCGATGCAGACCTGGGGGAACGCCCGCAGGGTGTAACCCCACCCGAACGGCTTCCCGGGCGTCCCGAAGAGTGACGGCATGTAGACGGTGAACCCGGCGTCGACGACGCGACGCCCGAACGCGATCGCCTCGGGATGGAGGCCGGGGACCTCGTGGATCACGATCACGCCCGGGCCGACGCCGTCGCGGAACACCGGCCGCGTGACGCCGTCCTGCGTGTATTCGAAGCATTCGAAGCCGGCCAACGGGTCGTCGGGCATCGGGCTTCATACCTCCGACGGGCTGACCTCGTCGAGCGTGCGATCGGCCGGTTCCGGCAACCAGGGCAGCACGAAGACCGCCGCAAGTAAGGGTGCGAAACCGCAGACGGCGATGGCGGGTCCCAGTCCGCCGAGGACGTCGTCGAGATTTGTGGCGACGAGGAGCCCGGCGGCGGAGCCGGCGACCCCGCACACGAGCAGGAGCGCGTTCGACGTCCCGCGCACCTCCGTGGGGAACAGTTCGGTGTCGAAGGCGACCAGGACGATCGCGGCACAGCTGGCGGCGATGATCGCGAATGTCGCCGTGACCCAGAGGACGACACCGCCGCCGAGGAAGAAGGCCATTTGCAGCAGGCTCGCCGCGGCGAGCGCAAAGATGGCGACGGGGCGACGTCCGCGCGTCTCGGCGAGACGGGCGGCGACCACGATGCCGATCAAGCCGGGCAGGCCGCCTGTCACACCTCGGAACACGGCAATCAGTGTGTTGGAAAAGCCGTGCTCGTCGGTGAGGAACCTGTTCATGAGCTGCGAGGACGGGGCGCTGAAGAAGTTCGTGAGAAACGCAGCGAGCGCGAGTAAGCCAAACCGAAAGCCGTATGCCTTTGCGAAGACCTCGCGCAGCTGGCCGCGTTGTTGCGTCCGTCTCGCGAGGTCGGCGTATCGGTTGGTCTCCTGGAGGTTCCGTGCCAGACGCGGCAGCAGCAATACGGATAGCGCACTGATCGCGAACACGATGCGCCACGACTGCGGTGCGATGTCGGAGATCGGGAGCAGGACCACCGCGATCGCGAAGCCAGCGCCGTACGCCAGGGCGAGCATGGACAGTGCGTACGCGCGGGCTCCCTCGGGCGCCTCCTCGACTGCGGCGATGCCGGAGACCACGAGCGTGGAGTTCACGAACGCCCGAGTGAGCACCTGGGCGCCGGTGAAGACGACGAATCCCGGCGCGATCGCCGAGATCGCGTTCGTGATGCCTACGCCCGCGAAGCAGATCAGGAGGAGCCGGCGCCGTCCCTGCCGATCGGAGAGCGCGGTCGCGACGAGCGATACGAGCACGCCACCCCGCGAGACGGCCAGCGCCAGGCCAAGGCCGCGGTTGGACGCACCGAACGTGTTGGTCACCGAGTCGGCGGTCTGACCGAACAAGGCGCCGCCGAAGTTGGCCAGCGCGGCGATCGCCGCCACCGTGGCCAGCAACGCGGTGGCGCGGGCGGGGAAGGGCACCGGCGGCAGCAGGGGCGACCGCTTCGGAGGTGGCGGCGGCGGTCGCCCCTCCGCCTCGGCGGCCACGAGCGCGGCCCGGTGCTGAAGCGTCCGGTGCTCGCCGCGGCGGAGGATGGGGCCGAAGAACCACTGGAAGTACGGGACGTGGGGCTCGTCCTCGACGTTGAGGCTGATCTGCGCTCGATCCGTGTCCTCGGGCTCGATCACCACGCGCACGCGGGCGTTCGGATCGGCCCAGTCGGGCAGCGGTCCCGTCAGCGAGCCGTCGGACCCGCGCCGGAGCCCGAGCGTTCGCCGCACGACCTCCTCGACCGCGGTCGGCGGCGCCTCGACGGTGAGGCGCACAGGTCCGCGCACGTGCGGCATGCTACGGCTTTCGCCTTTGATCACCGTTGCAAGGAGCGCCCATGCCGAAGCTGAAGCCTGGCGACGCCGCCCCCGACTTCACGCTCGTCGATCAGCGGGGGAAGAAGATCAAGCTCAAGGACTTCCGGGGCAAGAAGCTCGTCGTCTACTTCTACCCGAAGGCCGACACGCCCGGTTGCACCACTCAGTCGTGCGCGATCCGCGACGCCGAGCCGGACCTGAAGAAGCTCAAGGCCAAGGTCGTCGGCATCAGCCCCGACCCCCCCGAGAAGCAGAAGAAGTTCGACGAGAAGTACGGGCTCGGCTTCCCGCTCCTGGCCGACGAGAACCACAAGGTCGCGCAGGCGTGGGGCACATGGGGCAAGAAGACGCTGTACGGCCGGAGCTTCATGGGCATCATCCGCTCCGCGTTCGTCGTCGACGAGAGGGGCAAGATCGCCGACGTGTTCTACAAGGTCAGCCCGAAGGCGACCGTGCCGAAGGTGACTACCGCGCTCGACGGGTGACACCCGTCAGGGCGCGTTCAGGACCAGCATCGCCTGATCGGCTTGCCGGCTACGCGCCGATGGCGTGAAACCCTCCGTCGACGTGCAGCATCTCGCCGGTCGTCGCCGGGAACAGGTCCGACAGGAGTGCGACGCACGCCTTGGCGACGGGCTCGGTGTCCTTGATGTTCCAGCCGAGGGGCGCGCGCTCGTCCCACACCGACTCGAACTGCTCGAAACCCGGAATGCTGCGTGCCGCGATCGTGCGAATGGGGCCGGCGCAGACGAGGTTGACCCGGATGCCCTTCGGGCCCAAGTCGCGCGCCAGGTAACGGGCGGTCGACTCGAAAGCGCTCTTGGCGACGCCCATCCAGTCGTAGACGGGCCACGCCTTCGTGTTGTCGAAATCGAGGCCCACGATCGATCCGCCGTCGTCCATGAGCGGGAGCGCGGCGACGGCCAGCGCCTTCAATGAGTACGCCGACACCTGCAGCGCGACGGCGACGTCCTCCCACGGCGCGGTGAGGAAGCCACCGCCCAGGCACGACTCCGGCGCGAAGCCGATCGCGTGCACCAACCCGTCGAGCCGGCCGCCGACGCGCTCGGCGAGCGCGTCGAGATCCTCGGTGCTGGTGACGTCGAGATCGACCACCTCGGGCGGTGATGGGAGGCGCTTGGTAGCCCGTTGGGTCAGACTCATCACCCGCCCGAAGGACGTGAGCACGACCTCGGCGCCATGCTCTTGGGCGAGCTTGGCGGTTCCGAACGCGATCGAGGAGTCGTTCAGGACCCCGGTGACGAGGATTCGCCGGCCTTCGAGCAGCATGAGGCGTGATTCTCCCTCAGAGCGGCGTGTTCGCGTGGCGCCGAGAGGGGGTGCGGTCCTGCTTCGTCGCCACGCGCGCCAGCGCGGCTGCGAGCTCGCGGCGAGTGTCGGCGGGCGGGATCACCGCGTCCACGTAGCCGCGCTCGGCGGCGGGGAAGGGGCTGGAGAACTGCGCGCCGTACTCCTGCTCGAGTGCGACCTGCTCGGCACGCCGCTCGTCCTCGTCGGCGATGGCAGCGAGACGCTTGCGGTGGAGGATCTGCACCGCCGGCGCTCCGCCCATGACGGCGATCTCCGTCGCGGGCCAAGCGCAGTACCAGTCGCTGCCGAGAGGCTTCGAGTCCATGACGATGTACGCGCCGCCGTAGGCCTTGCGGACGACGACGCACAATCGCGGCACCGTGGCCGCTGCGTACGCGTGCACGAGCTGCGCGCCATGGCGGATGATGCCCCGCCACTCCAGATCGGTGCCAGGGGCGAAGCCGGTCGTGTCGACGAACGTCACCAAGGGAACGTTGAACGCGTCGCACCACTGGACGAAGCGTGCGCCCTTCTGTGACGACGTGATGTCGAGCGTCCCGGCTCGCTGGCTGGGTTGGTTCGCGACGATGCCGACCGGACGACCGCCGAGACGGGCGAGCCCGGTGACGAGGTTCGGCGCGTGGCGAGCGCGGAGCTCGAAGAAGCTGCCCTCGTCGACGACGTCCTCGACGACGACCCGTACGTCGTACGAGGCCGTGGCCCGAGCAGGAATCGTGGTCGCGGCGCGGTCGGCGTCGCGGTCGATGGGATCGTCGACGAGCGCCACCGGGGGATCGTCGAGATGATGGTCGGGCAGGTAGTCGATGATCGTCGCCAGGGCCGCCAGTGCATCAGCGTCGTCGTCGACGACGAGCGTGGTCACGCCGCTGCGCAGGTCATGGACGGACGCGCCGCCGAGCTCGCTCCGGCCGACGAGGACGCCGGTGAAGGCGCCCACCGTGTCGGGACCGGACACGTAGGCGAACGCGTCGCTCGTCATGACGACCTGGTCGACGAGGCCGAGCATGAGGGCCGGTCCCGATACGCACGGGCCGACGACGGCCAGCATCGTGGGGACGACGCCTGAGGCGTCCGTCAGCGCGCGAGCCACACGCCCCCAGGCGTGGAGAGAAGCCACGCCTTCGCCCACGTCGGCGCCCGAAGTCGCCATCGCGCCGACGACGGGGACGCCGAGCTCGATCCCCAGACGCACTGCCCGCTCCATGGCCTCGCCTTCGGCGACTCCGATCGCCCCTCGGTGCTTGCCGCCGTCGAGACGGAACCAGCTCACGGTTCGTCCGTGGAGGTCGGACAGGGCAGCGGACACCGCGTCGCTCCGCAGCGTCGTCACCGGCGCGATCGGCGTTGGCGAGAAGAGCTGCGTCATGCTCTGCCTAGATGCGTTTTCTGAACGTCGCTCTGCGAAGCTGAGAGCCGCATCAGGCGGCGGTGAGTACCAGGCACGCGTTGTGGCCGCCGAACCCGAACGAGTTCGAGATCGCGGGCTGGGACCCGATGTCGCGCGGCGAGCCGGCGACAACGTCGAGCTCGATGTCGTCGCCGAGGCGCTCCAGGTTGGCGGTGGGCGGCACGATGCCGTCCCGCACGGCCAACATCGCGGCGACGGCTTCCACCGCCCCCGCGGCGCCGATCAGGTGACCGGTGACGCCCTTCGTCGAGGTCACTGGGGGCGGCGAGTCCCCGAACACCTTGCGGACGGCCTCGGCCTCGGCGGCGTCGTTCAACTCGGTCGATGTCCCGTGCGCGTTCACGTGCCCGATCTCGGAAGCGTCCACGCCGGCGTCGTCGAGCGCGAGCTGCATGCAGACGGCCGCGCCTGCGCCCCCCGGTGACGGGGCCGTGATGTGGTACGCGTCGGCGTTGCGTCCGTAGCCGGCGACTTCGCCGTAGAAGGTCGCGCCGCGAGCGCGTGCCCGTTCCAGGGATTCGAGCACGACACACGCCGCGCCCTCGCCGATGACGAAGCCGTCGCGATCGGCGTCGAACGGACGCGACGCGTGTTCGGGGTCGTCGTTCCGCGAGCTCAGCGCGCCCATACGGGCGAACGCGGCCACCGTGAGGGGCGTGACGGCCGCTTCGGTGCCGCCCGCCATCACCGCGTCGGCGGTGCCGTCTCGGATCAACCGGACGCCCTCGCCGATGGCGTGCGCTCCGGCGGCGCAGGCGGTGGCCACGCACACGTTGGGCCCCGTCCAGCCGAGCTGCATGGCGATGACGCCGGCCGTCGCGTTGGGCATCATCATCGGCACGAAGAACGGGCTCACGCGCAATGGCCCCTTCTCGAAGAACAGGCGCTGGTTCTCTTCGAGGGTGTGCAGGCCACCGACACCGGTGCCGATGATCACGGCGCACCGACTGGGGTCGGCGCCGAGCTCGCCCGCCTCGGCGAGGGCGTCGGCGGCGGCGCCGAAGCCAAGTTGGGTGACGCGGTCCTGGCGACGAGCCTCCTTCGGCCCGAAGTAGGGGGCGGGGTCGAAGTCCCGCACCTCGCCCGCGAACCTGATGGACAGGTCGGACGGGTCGAAGCTGTCGATCGTGCGCGCGGTCGCCCGACCAGCGCAGAGCTCGTCCCAGAACGGACCGACCTGGGTGCCCGCCGGCGTTTTCACACCGACGCCGGTGACGACGACACGCGGCCGACCCCTCTCGTCGAGGTCGCTCATGCCTCGGCGCCCACTTTGCTCAGCACGAGGTCGACGGCCTGCCCGACGGTCGTGACGCCCTCGAGATCCTCTTCGGGAACCGAGATGTCGAAGCGCTCCTCGAGCCCCATAACCATCTCGACGAGGTCAAGGCTGTCGGCATCGAGGTCTTCCTTGAAGCGCGCGCTCTCGGTGACGCTGTCGGGCTCCACGCTCAGGACCTCGACGGCCACCTCGCGCAGTACGCCCAGTGCTTCGTCGCGTTCCATCCAGTCCTCCAGTCGCTCCGGCTGGTCCGGGTTCAGTGTCCCATCCCCAGGCCCCCATCGACGGGAACGAGAGCTCCGGTGACGTATCCGGCGGCCTCCGAGCAGAGGAACGCCACCACTGCGCCGACTTCGTCCGGTCGGCCGAACCTACCCAATGGCACCGCTTCCTCTGCCTTGACCTGCCACTCGTCGGAGAGGCCTTGGGTCATCGAGGTCACGATAGGCCCCGGCGCGACGACGTTGCAGGTGACGTTGCGAGGGGCGAGCTCGTGCGCCACGGATCGGGTGAGCCCCAGTAATCCCGCCTTGGCCGCCGCGTAGTTCGCCTGCCCGGGACCGCCCCGGTGGCCGACGACCGACGACACGTTGACGATCCGGCCCCACCGTGCGCGCATCATCTTCGGGGTGGCACGCCGGATCGTGTGGAACGCACCGGTCAGGTTGGTGTCGATGACGCCCCGCCATCGGTCGTCCGACATGCGCGCGACGAGCCCGTCCGCGTTGGCGCCCGCGTTGTTGACGAGCACCTCGACGGGGGCGAGCGCGTTCTCGATCTCACTGAAGGCGTCGTCCACGGCGTGTGTGTCGCGGATGTCGGCGCGTAGCGGGAGCGCGTCGGAGCCCAGGTTCTCGACAGCGGCGCGCGTCTCCTTGGCTCCGTCCTCGTCATTCGAGTAGCAGAACGCGACGCGGTGACCAGCTTCGGCGAGCGCGACGGCGCACGCGCGTCCGATGCCACGCGACGCGCCGGTCACGAACGCGACCCGAGCGTCGCTCACGGCCTGCCCCACTGAATGAGCGCGCTCGCCCAGGTCATGCCGGCGCCGAACCCTGACAGGAGCACCAGGTCGCCGTCACGGAGCCGTCCGTCGTCGGCCGCTTCCGCCAGCGCGAGCGGGATCGACGCGGCCGAGGTGTTCCCGTACCGGTCGATGTTCACGATCGTGCGGGCAGTGTCGATGCCCAAGCGGGTGGCCGCCGATTCGATGATCCGGATGTTGGCCTGGTGCGGGACGAACCACGCGACGTCGGACGCGCTTGCTCCGGCGCGATCGAGCGTGGTCCGGGCGGAGTCCACGACGGCCCGCACGGCTCGCCGGAACACCTCCTGGCCCTGCATCTTCAGGTATTGCTCGCCGGCGGCGATCGTCTCCGGGGTCGCCGGCATGCGGCTCCCGCCGGCGCGGATCTCGAGCAGCCCGGCAGCCGAACCGTCGCAGCCGAGGTCCCAGGCCAGCACGCCCGGTCCGTCGTCGGGCGAGCGACTCAGCACGGCCGCGGCCGCGCCGTCGCCGAAGAGGATGCACGTCGACCGGTCGTCGGGGTCGATGATCCGGCTGAGCGTCTCGGCTCCGACGACGAGGACGTGGTCGAGGTCGCCCGCTGTGAGCAGCGACGAGCCCACGACGAGCATGTACACGAAACCCGCGCATCCCGCGCCGAGGTCGAACGATCCGCAGCGGAGCCCGAGGCCCTCGCCGACGAACGCGCCGGTGTGGGGGATCGGCTGCTCGGGGCTCGCCGTGGCGACGATGAGGAGGTCGACGGCGTCGGGCGTGATCCCGGCGTGTTTGATCGCCGCCATGCCGGCGTCGATCGCCAGCGACGCCGTCGTGTCGGTCGGGGCAGCGATGTGCCGCTCTCGGATGCCGGTGCGTTCGACGATCCACGCGTCGGTCGTGTCGACGCGTCGTTCGAGATCGGCGTTCGTGAGGAGTTGCTCGGGGGCCGCCGTGCCCCAGCCGTCGACGCAGGCCCGCACCGCTACGCGACTCGCAGCCAGGCGACGGGCTCGCCTTCGCGCAGACGCTCGCCGTCGTGCGCGAGGAGACCGGCGAGCACGCCGCGGAACGGACTCCGGACGGGAGTGGTCACGCCGGGGCCTTCGATCACGCCGACAGCCTGGCCGTGGTCGACGCTCTGCCCACAGACGGCGTCGTGCCCGAACAACGGGCGGAACACACCTACCGAGGGTGCCACGATGACCCGCTCCGGCACCGTCAGACCCTCGCCCTGGACGAGTGCAATCTCCATGGTCATCCAACCTCCGTGAGTGCGGGGAGATCGCCGGGGGTGGCGACTCCCGAAACGGGGACGTCGGGCACGGTGCGTTTGGCCAGCGCCGCGAGCATCGTTCCGTGCCCGACTTCGAGGCAGCGCGTGGTACCCATGCCGGCGATCGTCTCCATCGAGGTGCGCCACCGGACCGGATCCGTGACGTGCACGGCGAGCCGGGAGCGCCAGCCGTCGGCGTCGGTGTAGGGCTGTGCGTCACCGTTGGAGACGACGGGGGCAACCGGCGGGGAGAGCGCAACCTCCGACAGGTCGGCGGACAGCCCGTCGGCCGCGGTACGCATCAACGGGGTGTGGAAGGCGCCGCCGACGTTCAGCGGCGTTGCCCGCTTGACCCCGAGCTCCTTGGCCCGGGCGGAGCCCGCCTTGACGCCGTCGGGCGTGCCGGCGATCACGACCTGGCCCGGCGCGTTGTCGTTTGCGATCCAGCATCCGTCGGGCGCCGTTCGGCATGCGTCTTCGGCCTGGTCGAGCGAGGCGCCGAGCAGGGCCGCCATGCGCCCAGGGTGGGTGTCGGCGGCGGCCTGCGTGAGCTCCGCCCGTCGGGCTGCGAACCGCACACCTTCTTCGAGCGGCAGCGCGCCGGCGGCGATGAGCGCCGTCACCTGCCCCAACGAATGGCCGGCGAACGCCAGCGGCGCCTCGAGGTGCTCCTGCACGGCGTCCCACGCTACGAGCGACGCCAGCAGCACGGCGAGTTGCGCATCGCGCGTGCGGGACAATTGCTCGGCGGGAGCGTCGAGCAACAGCGCGGAGAGCGGCTCGCCGAGGGCGGACTCGGCCCGGTCGACGACGCTCCATGACGCGTGGTCACGCCACGGCGCGCCCATTCCGACAGTTTGGGTTCCCTGACCCGGGAAGATGACGGCGATGCCCACGAGCTCGCTTCCGCCCGAACGTGCGGTTCCTGCTCCGACTCGCCGCGACCGGGCAGGGTTACACGTCCAGGTCGCGGCTCGAAGACGGGCGTGTAACGTCTCGATCCTTCCCATGTCGATCGATTCGGATGCCCTCGTCCGTCTCCTGCCGCACCGGCCGCCGTTTCGGTTCGTCGACGCCGTGGATGCACTCGAGCCCGGGGCTTCCGTCCGCGGTCGCTACCGGGTGACGGGGGAGGAGGCCTTTCTGGCCGGGCATTTCCCGGGCAATCCGGTCTTCCCGGGCGTGCTGCAGCTCGAGGCCTTGGCGCAGACGGGCGCAATCGCCGTGCTGGCCGACGACCGCTACGCCAACAAACTTCCGCTCTTCGGCGGGGTCGAGAAGGTCCGGTTCCGCCGCCTCGTCCGACCGGGCGACCAGCTCGTCACGGAGCTAGAGCTGGAACGGCTCAGCGCCCGCGGCGGGTGGGGTCGAGGGCGGGCGACGGTCGACGGTGCCGTGGCGTGTGAGGGGCGCCTGTTCTTCGCGCTCGCAAGCGCGGAATAGCGGTCAGGCAGAGGATCGGCGCTCGGGGTCGAGCTCGTAGATCTCGGCCCGGGGACCCGACAGCGGCTCGGCCTCCTCCTCGTCTTCCTCCAAGGCGATCTCTTTGGGGTCTTCACCGAGGAGGAGCCGGGTCTCGACGTCGTCGCGCATCCGGGGCTCCGCCCGGACCCGCCGCCACGGCGCCACCACGATGATCAGGAGTGCCGCAAGGCAGGCAGCCCCGACCAGGATCGCTATCCACTGGTTGGTTTCGAGGGCCAGGTACATCACGAATCGCTTTCTCACCGAGCATTGTAATGAGCGCGTGCCCCTCTGTCGCGGATTCGACAGCCGCTGGAACCCCGGGGCGGTTTCGGCGTGACGATGCCATCATGGACGGTCGAGAACGCCCGGGTGGCGAAATTCGGCAAACGCGATGGACTCAAAATCCATTGTCCGTAAGGACTTGCGGGTTCGAGTCCCGCCCCGGGCACCCAACTCTCGTCTGGTCGGCGGCTGGGCCTCCTCGACGGTTCGGGAGGGCGCCGGCCGACCCCGAGGCGCGTCGGCGCTGCGCCGAGGTCTCCCGGTTAGCGCACGCGGTCGGCGAGGTCCAACAGCGACACCGCGTCCTGGTTGTTCTCGGCGATGGCTAGATGCTGATCGTGCATGTCCCGCTGCACATCGGCGCGCGCTTGCGCCAAGAGTTCGTGGTCGCCGTCGCACCACTCGGCGAGCAAAGCCATCGCTTCGAGCGCCCGGTCGGGATTGCCATGAACGTACTCCGCCAAGTATTCGGCGAGTGAAGCGACAACCCGAGCTTCTCGTCGAGCCTCGTCCGTGTCCGCGGAGTCTGCCCAGTGGACACCCGGGGCCTGCGTCGACATGCGTCGCCCCCACTGCCCTTACCAGACTGTCGGAGTTTTCCCACGAGTCCCTTGTGACAAACGACCTTCGTCGGGAGGATCAGGAAGCTGCCTGTTAGACGAAGGGCCCGCGGATGTGGGCGCACTCGAGTGGGCGTCGGACGGAGGATGCGTGCTCCCGAGTGGCGACGTTCGGCAGGTCCGAAGTCTTAATCGCCGGCGCTGAAGTGGAGGCGCTTGGGGATCACCTCGTTCAGGTGGAGCCCTTGTTCGCTGTGCTCAGTCGCCGGATTCCTACTGCTGACAACAACTCCGCAGAGCGAAGGTCGCTTCATGTTCTCGCCAGATGTAACTAGCGAATTCTGCGGCGCCCCGACGACAAGGGCACGCGGCCGTTTCGCGAAATACGACCTTCTGCAAAAGCACGCGTCGCGCATGGTCTTCCCCTGGAAGCAGGTAATGGGCGTATGACGTAATAGGGGTCGTGTCCCGAGTTGTGCCGATTCGTTACGGCTCTGACCTGGGGTTTCGCCGCAGATTTCGAACACACGGGCCACGACCTCTTTTCCGAGGCCCTCGACGGCATTAGCCTCACAGAAGCCCAACCCGACTCTTCAAGAATCGGAGAGACGTAGAAGGAGGGAAGTGGTGGGACGCTTTGAACCGAATCGCGGACGTAGATACGCGATCCTCGCACTGATTAGCGCAACCTTGGCGGCGCTGGCT
>DATFXL010000045.1:0-28249 GCA_035316025.1 Acidimicrobiia bacterium | reverse complement strand
GGGCGGATGACGTCGGCGACTTCCTGCGCCCGGTCGGCGGCGAGAAGGAGCGCCTCGGTGATCGGGTCGATGGGGCCGTCGCCATCGAGCAGGAGAGCCCGGATGGCTCCCCCCGCCGGCGTGGCGCCGGGCTCGAAGGTCCCGACGACGTCACGCCCGACCGCGCGCAGTCGCTCGACGAGCAGCGGTGTCTGGGTGCTCTTGCCGCTGGCGTCGCCCCCCTCGAGGACGATGAACTCGCCCATCTAGCTGCCGGGTTCGGGAGCGGCGCCGGAGGCGACGGCCTGGCGCTCGCGCCGGTGAGCGCGCTGGACCGCGCGCCACGACACAAAACCGGCGAAGAACGTGATGAGGCCTCCACCCCACAGCGCGATCCGCACGCCGGGAATGGCGTACGTGGCCCCGCCGATCTCGATCGCGCGGTCGATGAAGACCGCGTCCGAGACGCGATCCCAGAAGTCCGCCCACAACGGTGAGATCGTGAGCGAGATGAGCAGGCAGAGCCGGACCACGGTGTAGAGCGCGGCAAACGTTCGGCCTCGGAGCTCGTCGCTCACATTCTCCTGGAGCACGGTGAAGCCGGTCACGTACGAGCCGCCGGCGCACGCGCCGACGATGACGATGAGCAGAGCAGCGGGAACGATGCTCGACGTCGTCGCGGCGAGAATGAGCGCGGCTCCACTTCCCATGACGGCGAACTCGAAGACGGTCTCGCGCGGCACCCGCCTCTGAATGGCGACGAGCGTGATGACACCGAGCGCGGCACCGACCCCGAGCGCCGTCATCAGCACGCCGAACTCGGCGCTCCCGCCGCCGAGGACCTCTTGCGAGAAGACCGGCCCCAGCGGGATCATTGCCGCGCCGCCGATGAGCCCGACCCCGATGCCGATGATGACGCCGCGCACGACGCGGTTCTGGCGGATGAAGCGGACGCCGTCGGCGATGTCGCGGAACGTCGCCGTCCAGTCGACACGTTCGCCCTTGCGGTCGTAGGTGCGCGGGATCGGCAGCCGCCAGATGATCAGCGCCGACACGAGGAACGTCAGGCCGTCGACCCACAACGCGACGAACTCCAGCTCGAGTGATGAGAACACGCTGAACCCGTGCAACCACTGCGCGAAGACGGCCAGCAGGGCAAACGAGGCGGACGCCAGCGGGAAGGTGCCGAAGGCGGCGACGAGCCCGAGTGAGTTCGCCGAGGTCAGATGCTCGTGGTCGACGAGGTTGGGGATCGACGCGTCCTTCGCCGGGCCCCAGAGCAGCGACAGGATCTCGAGCGCGAACGAGACGACGACGAGGCCCGTGAGCGTGTCGACAAACGGCAAAAGCGCGAGCAGCGCGGCGCGGCCAAAGTCGCAGGCGACCATGACTCGGCGGCGGTCGAAACGGTCGACGATGACGCCGCCGACCGTCGCGAGGAAGAACCCCGGCACGACGCGAGCGACCATCACGAGGCTGACGGCGGCGCCCGAACCACCTGACACACGTGCCGCGATCGCAAGGATCGCGATGATCCCGATCCAGTCGCCCAGGCTCGACACCACCTGGGCCACCCAGAGCTTGAAGAACGAGCGGGTACCGAAGACGCGCCAGAACGCCGGCGGGACGCCGGTCTCCTCCGGTGACGGAGGGATGAAGGGTGCCGGCTTCTTCTCCGCCATGGCGGGGTCAGGATATTTGTAGCGTCGCCGACCCCGACAGGCCCGGCTTACGCCCGGTCGGGCGCGACGGGCGCGTCCTTCCGGCCGTTCCCGTCGTCGGCGCCGACGAGCGGCGCCTCCATGGTGGCGACGACCTCGCCTGCCGTGGCAGGCGGCTTCTTTGCCCGCCGGGCGCCGCTACTTGTTCGCTTGCGGGTACCACCGGCCTTCTTCTTGGCCGTCGCCTTCTTCTTGGTAGCTGACGACTTCTTCTTGGTCGACTTCCGGGCCCGCGTGGCCGGGCCGCGCGCCTCGCGCTCCCGCAAGAGCTCGACCGCCTCCTCGAGGTTGACCGACCTCGGGTCGGTGCCGCGGGGGATCGTCGCGTTCAACGAGCCGTCGGTGACGTACGGGCCGTAGCGCCCGTCGAGCACCCGCACCGGTGCGCCCGTCTCGGGATGCTCGCCGAGCTCGGCGATGGGCGGCTTCGTGCGGCGGCGGTGCTGCTTGGGCTGGGCGAACAGGCGGAGGGCATCCTCGAGCGTCACCGTGAAGATCTGGTCCTCGGTCTCGAGGCTGCGGCTCTCCTTTCCTTTCTTCAGGTACGGGCCGTACCGACCGTTGTGGGCGGTGATCTTGTGGCCCTCCGGGTCGGGACCCACCTCGCGCGGCAGGCGCAACAGCTTGAGCGCCTCCTCGAACGTGATCGTGTCGAGGCTCATCGACGCCAGCAGCGACGCCGTCTTCGGCTTCTCCTCGCCGTCGACGAGCTCGCCCAGCTGGACGTAGGGCCCGTAGCGGCCGTCGCGGGCGATCACATCGAGGCCCGTGTCCGGGTCCGTCCCGAGCTTCTGCGGGCCCTCGGCCGCCCGCGCCAGGAGCTCGGCCGCGAGGTCCACCGTGAGCTCGTCCGGCGGGATGTCCTCGGCGAGCGACGCCCGCTCGTCCTCCCGTTCGAGGTACGGGCCGAACTTGCCGACGCGCACGTTGATCCTGCGGCCGTCGTCGTCCTTGCCGATCTCGATCGTGTTGACCTCACGCGGGTCGATCTCCGCCAGGTGCTCCTCGCCGACCAGGTCCTTCAGCCCGCGCTGCCCGTTCCCGAAGTAGAAGTCGCTCAGCCAGTGCTCCGACTCACTCTCACCGTTGGCGATGAGATCGAGCTCCTCCTCCATCGTGGCGGTGAAGTCGTAGTCGACGAGGTGTGCGAAGTAGCGCTCGAGCAGCTGGAGCTTGGCGAACGCCGTCCACGACGGAACGAGGGCCGTGCCCTTCTTCCACACGTAGCCTCGTTCGTGGGTGATCGTCTGGATCACCGACGCGTAGGTGGACGGCCGGCCGATGCCGCGCTCCTCGAGCTCTTTGACGAGGCTGGCCTCGGTGTAGCGGGCGGGTGGTTGCGTGCTGTGCCCGGCGGCGGCGAGCTCCTCGCAATGGACGGCGTCGCCTTCGGCCAGCGGTGGCATCGGCGACTCGGCGTCCTCGCGCTCGGCGGCAGGATCGTCGGCACCCTCGACGTATGCGCGCCGGAACCCGAGGAACTCGTACGTCTTGCCCGACGCCGCGAACACCGCGGCTTCGCCCGCGGTCGACGTCGCCGAGAGTCGTATCGACACGCGGCGCGCGCGTGCATCGGTCATCTGGCACGCCAGCGTGCGCATCCAGACGAGTTGGTAGAGACGGCGCTCATCGGTGCCGAGCTCGCCCCGCACCTCGTCGGGGCTGCGCATGCGCTCGCCCGCCGGACGAATCGCCTCGTGCGCCTCCTGCGCGTTCTTGACCTTGCCCTGGTACGTGCGGGGCGCGTCCGGCAGGTACTCCTCGCCGTACAAGCTGCGAATCTGCTCGCGAGCGCCGGTGATCGCCTGGTCGGACAGGTTCGTCGAGTCGGTGCGGACATAGGTGATGTACCCGCGCTCGTAGAGACCCTGGGCGACGCGCATCGTGCGCCCGGCCGAGAACCGGAGCTTGCGGCCTGCTTCCTGCTGAAGCGTTGACGTCGTGAACGGCGCCTTCGGCCGCTCGGTGAACGCCTTCGACTCGACCGACGCCACCTCGTAGCCGACATCACGGAGCCGCATCACCAGCGCCTCGGCGTCCGCCTGTTGGAGGTGGACGACGGGGTCGCCGCCGCGGGCGTCGGCGGCGACCTGGCCGGTGGCGGGGTCGAAGTCCCGGCCGCCGGCGACTTTGCTCCCGTCCAGCTCGATCAGGGTGGCCGGGAAGGAGGCGCCGTCACCGGCCGCCGGCGCGAACTGGCCTTCGAGGTCCCAGTACTCGGCGGTCCGGAACGCCATGCGGGCCCGCTCCCGCTCGACCACGAGACGGGTCGCCACACTCTGGACCCGTCCCGCCGACAGCCGCGGCATCATCTTCTTCCACAGCACGGGCGACATCTCGTAGCCGACCAGCCGGTCGAGGACGCGGCGGCTCTCCTGCGCTTCGACCAGCTTCATGTCGAGGTCACGCCAGTTCTGGATCGCCTCGTCGATGGCGTTGCGGGTGATCTCGTGGAAGACCATCCGCCGCACCGGGACGTCCGGGCCCAGCACCTCGAGCACGTGCCACGAGATCGCCTCACCCTCGCGGTCCTCGTCAGTCGCGAGGTAGAGCTCGCTGGCGTCGGCCAGCGCGTCCTTGAGCTCCTTGACGACGTCCTTCTTCTTCTTCGGGACGACGTAGATCGGCTGAAAGTGGTTCTCGACGTCGATGCCGAGCCGTCCGGCGTCCGTTCCCTTGAACCTCTTCGGCACTTCGCTCGCGTTGCTCGGCAGGTCGCGGATGTGACCGACACTCGACTGCACGACGTAGTCCGCGCCGAGATACCCCGCGATCGTGCGGGCCTTCGCGGGCGATTCGACGATTACGAGCGGCTTGGGCACGTGCGAAATCCTCTTCGGGGGGGTCGCGAACGGGCCAACCGGGGGAAGTCGGCCTCACCGTGGTGCCACGAACCGGGTACCCGTGTCAAACATTCCCCGATCGCCCGCCCCGGTCACTCGCCCGGGTCCCGTCTTGTCTATCGTGTCGAGCCATGCTCGTGGCGGCACTGAGCCTGGATCCCAAGGATCTCCTCGAATCATTCGGGCCCTGGGCCACGATCGCGCTGTTCCTCATCATCTTCGCCGAGACGGGGCTGCTGATCGGGTTCTTCCTCCCCGGCGACTCGTTGCTCTTCACCGCCGGCATTCTGGCGTCGCAGGGAAACCTCAACATCGCGGTGATCGCGATCGGTTGCTTCCTGGCGGCCGTGATCGGCGATCAAGTCGGTTACACCATCGGTCGTCGCGCCGGACCGGCGCTCTTCCGGCGCCCGGATTCACGGGTCTTCAAGCAGAAATACGTCGATCGCACGAAAGAGTTCTTCGAGAAGCACGGGCCGAAGACCATCCTGCTCGCGCGCTTCGTGCCGATCGTGCGCACGTTCGCGCCCGTGCTCGCCGGCGTGGGCGAGATGAGCCGCCGCACGTTCTCGACCTACAACGTGGTCGGCGGGTTCATCTGGGCTGTCGGCGTGACCGTCGCGGGCTACGTCCTCGGTGAGGCGATCGGCGAGGACATCGACAAGTACCTGCTGCCGATCATCGCCGTCATCATCGTGCTGTCGATCCTGCCGCCGGCGATCGAGGCGCTGCGGGAGCGGCGCCGGAAGCGCTCGACCGTCGCCCCCGACTCAACCGGCGACCCCGAGGCCGAGGCCGCCGAGCTCCGCCAGGCCGTTCGCGAGGACTGACCCGCCTCGGCCGCCCGTCAAGCGGGCGTCAGGCTCCCCGGGGGCGCGTTAGGAACCCATCAGGGCCTTTTCGCCCGTCGGGGCGCGGGTGTATCCAAGAAAGGTGAGGAGCGACCGGCGGACCGACGGACCGGACGACCGGCTGGTCGCCGCCGGCCTCGGGGTCGCGGCTGTCGGACCGCTTGTCGTCGCCAGCCTGCTCGTCGTCGTCCGTGACCACATCGCGGGGTCCAACGCGGCCCTCGTGTTCGTCGTCGTAGTGGTCCTGGCGGCGGCCCTCGGCGGGCGATGGGCCGGGTTCACCGCCGCCGTGGTGTCGGCGATGTCGTACGACTTCTTCCTCACGCGGCCATACGGCTCGCTGAAGATCGACGAGGCCGAGGACATCGTCGCCACGATCCTCCTCCTCGCCGTGGGAGTGATCGTCGGCGAGGTCGTTGTGTGGGCACACAAGGGTCACCGGCAATCGAAGCGCGGACGATCGGAGATCGCGCGTCTGCACCGGGTTGCCGAGCAGGTGGCAGCCGGCGGACGCACACAGGACGTGCTGGAGACCGTGCGCTCGGAGCTGACGGAGCTGCTCTCCTTGCGGTCGTGCGAGTTCGAGCAACCGCCGTTCGGGCTTCCGCTGCCGAGATTGGAGCGGAACGGCGCGATCGACGTCCCGCACCGGCGGATCCTGCGCGGCGAGTTCGCTTTGCCGACAGAGGGGGTCGAGATCCCGGTGCTCGGTCGAGGCCGGCAAGTGGGACGCCTCGTCCTCGAGCCGGACCCTGATGTCGGCGTGTCCCTCGAGGAACGAGTCGTCGCGATTGCGATCTCGGATCAGCTCGGCGCCGTCATGGCCGCGGAGTTGCACGCCCCCAAGGCGAACGGCGACCGCGATCCTTTTCTGAGCTGAGGCGCGCGTCGCCGCTTACGCGCTGATCTCGTACACGGGGTTCAGGATCGCGAGTCGGCCGTGGTGGTCCACGACCATGCCTTCCACGGTCATCACGGTCCCGATCTCGATTCCCGGAATCGCCCGCCGACCGAGGAACAGCACCGAGATCCCTCCGGTCTGGTCGACGAGAGTGCACTCGAGGTTGCACGTCCCCGACACCGGCTGCACGCGAAGCGCGCTCACCGTCCCGGTCACGCGGACGCGATGCCGCCATTCGACGTCGGCGATGTCCAGGTGAATCGTGCCGAGGCTGGCGTGGGTACCGCCGGCGCTGTAACCGGTTTCGGGGGTCGCCGGCGCCCGCTTCGTCTTGCGCGGTGTCCCGACGCCGTTCGTCACATGGAACTCGTCGAGGTGCGACCCGAGTCGCCCGTCGTCCTCGCCGAAATGGAACGGGACGGTGGTGACGGTGACGTGCTGGAGGCGAGAGATGTCGCGCGCGAGCGCCTCTGCTGTCTGGTCGTGCAGGATGCGGCGCCAGAACCCGCCGTAACGGCGGTCGGGCAGGACGACGCACACCTCGGTCTGTCCGTCGGCGAGCGCGTGGGCGACCGTCGTCATCGCGCTGCGGGTCAAGCGCCGGTCGGGACAGTCGACGAGCTCGAGCCCGATGCTGGCCAGGCCGTGCTCACGCCACGACTCGGAGAGCTCGTCGGCGCGCTGCCGGTCCACCACGAAGTGCACGGCCCGCAGGTCGTCCGGATGCAGGGACCGCCCGAACTGCAGGGCCCGGGCGGCGGCCAGGTCGAGACGGTCGATGAAGACGAGCACCGCCAGCTTCCGCATGACCGGCGCCCGCACGGCGGCGGGGACGCCGGCGTCGAGCTGACGATCTTCACCCGCGTACTGCCGCGCGAGACGCACGAGAAAGAGGACCATGACCGGGACCAGCACCACGACCAGCCAGGCGCCATGCGTGAACTTGGTCACCGCGATAACGATGTCGACGACGAACGACATCACCGCGCCCGTGCCGTTCACGAACAGGCCGAACCGCCACCCCGGCTCCTTCTGGGTGATGTGGTGCTTCGCCATCCCCGCCTGCGAGAGGGTGAACGACGTGAAGACGCCGATCGCGTACAGCGGGATCAGGCGGTCGACCTTGGCGCCGGTGAGCACGAGCAGGACGATCGCCGCCACGGACAGGAAGATGATGCCGTTCGAGAACACGAGCCGGTGCCCGCGCTTGGTGAGCTGGCGCGGCATGAAGTTGTCGCCGGCGTGGAAAGACGCGAGGCGGGGGAAGTCGGCGAAGCTCGTGTTGGCGGCCAGCACGAGGATGAGCACGGTGCCGGCCTGCAGGGAGAAATAGAGGAGACGGCCGAGCGGGCTCCCGCCGTAGACGAGGTCGCCGACCTGTGAGATCACGGTCGGCGTGCCATCGACGAACGGGGCGACGTGCATGTGCGAGGCGAGAATCGACAGGCCGAGGAACATCGCGCCGAGGAGCGATCCCATGATGACGAGTGTCGTCCGGGCGTTCTTCCACGCCGGCTTCCGGAACGCGGGTACGCCGTTCGAGATCGCCTCGACGCCGGTGACGGCGGCTCCACCGGACGCGAAGGCGTGCAGAACGACGAACAGCGTCGCGCCCAGGAAGATCCCGTTGCCGGCGCTGCCGAAGTGCACAATGCCGGCGGCGTTGTGCGATGCCTCGGGGAGCCCGCCCCCGACGAGCTGGAACATCCCCCAGCCCAGGAGGATGACCATGTTGATGATGAAGAAGTAGGTCGGGACGGCGAAGACGCGGCCGGATTCGCGCACTCCACGCAGGTTGCCGAAGGCGATGAGCGCGACGAATGTGATGGAGATCGGCACGACGTACGGCGTGAGAACCGGGAACGCCGATGCCATCGCCGCCGTGCCAGCTGCTACCGACACCGACACCGTGAGTACGTAGTCGGTGAGCAGGGCGACGCCGGCCACCTGCGCGGGCAGGAGCCCGAAGTTGTCCCGGGTGACCATGTACGCGCCGCCGGCGGTCGGGTACGCCTTGATGGTCTGGCGGTAGGAGAGGATGAGGAACCCGAGCACCACCAACATGGCGACGGTGATGGGGACGACGAGCGAGAACGCGGCCAGGCCGACCGCCGGGACGAGGACCCGCAGGATCTCCTCGGTCGCGTACGCGGACGACGACAGGTTGTCGGACGCGAAGACCGCCAGCGCGGTGGGCTTCCCGAGGCGCTCGTGGTCCAGTTGCTCGGTGTGCAGCGGCGGGCCGAGGAGCTTCCGCTTGACGCGGTAGCCGACGCCGTCCCCGGGCAGCTCCGAGGGCGGCTCGAGCGGCAGTGGCCGCGGCTCGGCCTTCTGGGACGACACGCCGGCGCCTCCGGATCCGTGGCCGCGCTGCCGACAGCAGCGCGTCCCTCTTCGTCGTCCTCATCGTCACGTAGGGGTCCGCCGAAAACGCGTTAGGGACGCGTCAAGACCCGGGGTTGGCGCGTCAGGATCCCGCTAGGTCAGGGCTCGAAGTGTCGAACCGGTATCCCATGCCCGGCTCGGTGATGAAGTACCGCGGATGGCCGGGCTCGGGCTCGAGCTTGCGGCGGACCTGGGCCATGAACACGCGGAGGTAATTCGTCTCGTCGTGGTACTGGGGTCCCCAGACCTCTTGCAGGAGCTGGCGCTGGGCGACAAGCCGCCCGCGGTTGCGGACGAGGACCTCGACGAGGTGCCACTCGGTGGGCGTCAAGCGGACCTCGTCGCCGTTGCGCCGTACCTTCTTCGCCGCCAGGTCGATGGTGAAGTGGGGGGTCTCGACGAGGGCATCCTCCTCGGCCGGTGCGGTGCGCCGAAGCGCGGCGCGCAACCGGGCGAGGAGCTCGTCCATGCCGAAGGGCTTCGTCACGTAGTCGTCGGCGCCCGCGTCCAGCGCCGCGACTTTGTCGTGCTCTGCGTCGCGGACCGAGAGCACGACGATCGGTACCTGCGACCATCCCCGGAGCCCCCGGATCACGTCGACGCCGTCGATGCCCGGAAGCCCGAGGTCGAGTACCACCACGTCCGGGTGGTGGCGGGCCGCCACGTCAAGGGCCCGCTCGCCGTCGGGCACAAGGTCGACCTCGTAGCCGCGGGCTCGAAGGTTGATTCCCAAGGCGCGCAGGATCTGAGGCTCATCGTCGACGACGAGCACACGGCTCATGCTGCGAGGTCGAGGGAAACGATGACGGTCAGGCCGCCGCCGGGAGTGTCCTCGACGGTGATCTCACCGCCCATCGCGTCGACGAACCCCCGCGCCACGGCCAAGCCGAGCCCGGTGCCGCCGTCGTTCGACTGGTCTCCCAGTCGCTGGAACGGCTGGAACATGCGATCGCGTTGATTGGGCGGGATTCCCGGGCCCCGGTCGACGACGCGAAGATCGACGTGTTCGCCGACTACGCAGGCGTCGACGCGGACAGGGTGTTCCGGGGGGGACCAATTGAGCGCGTTGTCGACGATGTTGGCGACCGCGCGCTCGAGCAGCGCGGCGTCGGCGTGCACGCGAGGCAGTGTCTCGTCGACCCTCACTTCGACTCGTTGGGCCCGATCAGCGAGCCCCTTGATCGCCGCTGGAACGACCTCCTCGAGACCGACGTCACGCATCACGAGCTGGAGTGCCCCGCTCTGGAGGCGGCTCATGTCGAGCAGGTTGCCCACGAGCGTGTTCAGTCGGTCGGTTTCCTCGTCGATCGTCGCCAAAAGCTCGTGGGTCGCCTGCGGCGTCCACTCAACGTCCTGTTGGAGCAAGCTCGTCGCCGCCGCCTTGATCGACGCCAACGGCGTTCGGAGGTCGTGCGAGACGGCGGCGAGAAGCGCGGCGCGCAGGTCGTTCGCCTCCGCCAGCCCCGCCGCCACCGCAGCCTCGGCCCGCAGCTGGCGGCGTTCGAGGGCGAGGGCAAGCTGCCCGGTGAACGCCTGGAGAAGCGCGAGATCCTCGGCTGCGAGGTCGCGACCGATCACGACGAGCTGCATCTCGGAGTCGATCGCGATGCTCAGATCGGCGTCCTCGGGTGACTGCGGAACGGGAGTTCCCGTGGACGTCTCGACGGTCCAACCGTCGCCGCTGTGCCGCAACACCGCGATCGCCTGCAGGCCGAACGTCGTGCGCAGCGTCCCGATGAGGAGCGGCAGCGGGTCCTCCTCGGCCATGAGCTGAGCGCCGAGGCGGGCGAGCGTCTCGGCTTCGGCGCGCGCGCGTGCCGCTTCGGCGGATCGGCGTGCCGCGATCTGTACGAAACCGCTCACGACGCCCGCAGTGACGAGGAAGACGACGAGCGCGATGAGGTCCTTTCCCTCGTGGATCGTGAACTGGTGAATAGGAGGAATGAAGAACCAATTCACGAGCAGGAACGCGGCGACGCTGGCCCCCAGGGCCGGCCACACCCCACCAATCGCGGCGATCACGACCACGGCGAACAGGTACAACAGCAATGCGCCGGGAAGCTCGAGGCTGTCGCGGAGCGGCGCCATCACCAGCGTCAGCAGGGGCAGCAGGACGATCCCCAAGATCGCGCCCGCGAGCTGACGGCGAACCGGGAGGGAGCGGCGACCACGGGGACGGGTGAACGGCGTCCTCGGCTCGGGCTCCTCGTTCGAGATCACGTGCACGTCGATCGGTCCGGACGCGCGGATCACCCGATTGATCACCGACCCCCGCGTCAGCTCCGCCCACCGAGACCGGCGGCTGGCCCCGAGCACGATCTGCGTCGCATTCTCCGCCCGCGCGAACTCGATCAATGCTTTGCCGATGTCGTCGCCGACAATCTCGTGATACGTACCGCCAACTTCGTTCAGGAGCGCGCGGTGCTCGTCGAGGAGCTGCTTCGAAGGTCCTGCCAGCCCGTCGGTGGAGCGGACGTGGACGCCGAACAGCTCGGCGTGTGCGCGCATGGCCATACGCGCGGCCCGCCGGATGAGAGCTGCCCCGGCCGGCGCTCCCGTCAGCGCGACCACGACCCGCTCCCTGGTCTCCCACGGGCCCTGGATGCCGTGCGCCTCCATGTAGTCCTGGAGGGATTCGTCGACCTTGTCGACGACCCACAACAGTGCGAGCTCCCGGAGCGCGGCGAGGTTCCCGGGCCGGAAGTAGTTGGCGAGTGAGGCGTCAATCCGCTCGGCCGGGTAGATGTTGCCGTGCGCCATGCGGCGGCGCAGCGCCTCCGGCGTCATATCGACCAGCTCGACCTGCTCCGCGGATCGGACCACAGCGTCCGGGATGGTCTCGTGCTGCTTGATGCCCGTGATCCGCTCGACGACGTCGTTGACCGACTCGAGGTGCTGCATGTTCAGCGTGGTCACGACGTCGATGCCGGCGTCGAGGAGCTCCTCGACGTCCTGCCAGCGCTTCTCGTTGCGCGAGCCAGGGACGTTCGTGTGGGCGATCTCGTCGATCAGAGCGAGCTGCGGTTTCCGAGCGAGAATGCCGTCGACGTCCATCTCCTCGAACTCGCGACCGCGATACGAGACCTTCTTCCGAGGGACGACCTCGAGATCACGGACCTGCGCCTCGGTGTTGGCTCGCCCGTGGGTCTCGACGTAGCCCACCACGATGTCCTTACCGCGATGCAGGCCGCGCCATCCTTCGTTGAGCATGGCGTAGGTCTTGCCGACGCCGGGCGCCGCTCCGAGATAGACACGCATCTTCCCGCGAGCCACGTTGCCAGCCTACGACGGAGGTCGATTCATCGACTCAGTCGATCGTCTCGAACCGATACCCGAGCCCGGGCTCGGTCGCGAGATATCGAGGCCGGGACGGTTCGGGCTCGAGCTTCCGTCGCAGCCGGGCGATGTACTCGCGCAGATTGCCCGTCTCCTCGTCGTACTTCGCTCCCCATACCTCGTCCAGGAGCTGGTGCTGCGACACCAGCTTGCCGCGATTGCGCACCAGAACCTCGATGACCTGCCACTCCGTGGGCGTGAGCGGGACCTCCTCGCCGCCACGTGTGACCCGCTTGGCCACGAGGTCGACGGTGAAGCTCGCCGTCTCGATCACTGCTTGGTCCTGATCGCTCGAGCCACCTCGACGCAGCGCGGCCCGGATCCGGGCCAGCAGCTCGTCCATCCCGAACGGCTTCGTGACGTAGTCGTCGGCTCCAGCGTCGATGGCCGCCACCTTGTCGGCCTCAGTGTCGCGTACCGAGAGAACGATGATCGGGACCCGGCTCCACTGCCGCAAGCGTTCGATGACGTCCAGACCGCCGATGCCGGGGAGCCCGAGGTCGGCCACGACGACGTCCGGCTGGTCGCGGGTCGCGACCTCGAGTGCCTCCTCGCCCGTCTCGGCGAGGTCGACGTCGTAGCCGTGGGCGCGCAAGTTGATGCCAACCGTGCGCAGGATCTGCGTTTCGTCGTCGACGACGAGAACGCGGCTGGCCATGCCGGTCCCTGCTTTCTCGAGACTCACGTCTTGAGCTTGTCGAGTGCGAGGTTGAGGTCGAGGACGTTGACTGTCTTCTCACCGAAGATTCCGAGGTCCCGACCGGAGGTGTGCTCGTCGACCAGAGTTCGGACTCGGGCAACCGGGAGGCCGCGCTCCGTCGCGATTCGCCTCGACTGCAGACGTGCATTGGCAACGGAGATGTCGGGATCGAGGCCGGATGCCGACGCCGTCACCGCGTCGACGGGCACCGTGACCCGGGTGGAGAGACCGTTCAGGTCACGGTACGCGAGCACCCGCTGCGGCACGGTGTTCGCGTCGCAAACGAACTCGCCGTCCGACGTCCTCTTGTACCTCTGCCCGGCGGTGGGGCTCGCCACCGGCTTGCCCTTGGTATCGACGGGCACGCAGTACGGGTCGGCGCGGGTTGCGAACGGGTTGCGTCTTGACGGGTTGCCGTTCCGGTCTAGGGAGTTGAACCCGGGGATGAACCCGACCAGAAGCGGGTTCGACGGCCCGAGGTTCGACCCGCTGCTGAGCGTCGGGTCGTAGCCGGCGTCGGTATTGCCCTCGGCGCCGGCCGCCGCCGACGGCCGGGACTGGAAGTACCTCGGAATCGGGTTTCCTTTCTTGTCAACGAATGGCTGGCCGATCAGGCTCGACCCGACCTGCTTGCCGTTGCGCTCGACCATCGAGCCGTCGGCCTTGTCCTTCAAGCCCGGTATCTGCGCGATGCCGGTGACCAGCAGGCCGTAGCCGATGCCGAGCACCACCGTGAACACGATCATCGAGAGGACCGCGGGGATGAACTGGCGGCGCATCTACTTGAGCCCCAGTGCCGTGAGGAGCACATCGATGAGCTTGATCCCGATGAACGGGGCGACCACACCGCCCGCGCCGTAGATGAACAAGTTGCGGCGCAGGAGATGCGAGGCAGACGTCGGGATGAACTTGACCCCGCGCAGAGCCAGCGGGATCAGCATGACGATGATGATGGCGTTGAAGATGACCGCGGACAGGATCGCCGAGCGCGGGGTCTGCAGTTGCATGATGTTCAGGCGGTCGAGAACGCTCAGGCTCGCGAACCCCGCGAACATCGCGGGGATGATGGCGAAGTACTTCGCGACGTCGTTGGCGATCGAGAACGTCGTGAGCGAGCCACGAGTGATCAGCAGCTGCTTCCCGATCTCCACGATGTCGATGAGCTTCGTCGGGTCGGACTCGAGGTCGACCATGTTCCCGGCTTCCTTGGCCGCCTGAGTCCCGGTGTTCATCGCCACGGCAACGTCGGCCTGGGCGAGCGCCGGCGCGTCGTTCGTCCCGTCGCCCGTCATGGCGACGAGCCGACCACCCTGCTGCTCGCTCCTGATCAGCTCCATCTTGTCCTCAGGGGTCGCCTCAGCGAGGAAGTCGTCGACGCCTGCCTCCTTGGCGATGAACTCCGCCGTACGAGGGTTGTCGCCGGTGATCATGACGGTTCGGATACCCATGCGGCGAAGGTCGGCGAACCGCTGCGCGATGCCGGGCTTGACGATGTCCTTCAAATAGACGACGCCCAGCGCGCGCGGAGGGTGGGGGGTGCCCTCCGCGGCGCGGGCGCCGGTGGCCCGATCCCTCGTCGCTTCCGCGACGACAAGCGGCGTTCCGCCCTGTGCCGCGATCGAGTCCACGGTGTCGCCGATCTCGGCCGGGAACGATCCGCCCTGCTCCTCGACCCACCGCCGGACGGCGTCCGCCGCGCCCTTCCTCACCGATCGCCCGTCCATGTCCACGCCGCTCATGCGCGTCTGCGCCGTGAACGGCACGAGGTCCGCCCCGACCAGTTCGCGCTCTCGGAGCCCGTACCGCTGCTTGGCGAAGACGACGATCGAGCGACCCTCTGGCGTCTCGTCGGCCAGGCTCGAGAGCTGAGCAGCGTCGGCGAACTCCTCGTCGGACACGCCGTTGGCCGGGATGAAGGCGTCGGCCTCGCGGTTCCCGAAGGTGATGGTGCCGGTCTTGTCGAGCAGGAGCGTGGCGCAGTCCCCGGCGGCCTCGACGGCGCGCCCGCTCATGGCAAGGACATTGCGCCGCACCAGCCGGTCCATGCCGGCGATGCCGATCGCGGACAGAAGCGCGCCGATGGTCGTCGGAATCAGACAGACCAGCAGGGCGACGAGGATGATCACACTCTGTTCGGCGTCGGCGAACATCGCGAACGGCTGAAGGGTCACCGTCGCGAGCAGGAAGATGATCGTGAGCCCGGCGAGCAGGATGTTCAGCGCGATCTCGTTCGGCGTCTTCTTGCGCTCCGACCCTTCGACCAAGGAGATCATCCGGTCGAGGAAGGTCTCGCCGGGCCGAACGGTGATGCGCACCACAATCTCGTCCGACAGAACCCGCGTGCCGCCCGTGACTGCGGAACGATCTCCGCCCGACTCACGGATCACGGGCGCTGACTCGCCGGTGATTGCCGACTCATCGACGCTGGCGATGCCCTCGATGACGTCGCCGTCGCTCGGGATCACCTCACCGACGCTCACGACGACCTCGTCTCCGACGTCGAGACCGGTGCTCGGGACCTCCTCGGTCGTGCCGTCGGGTCGCCGGCGGTGGGCGACGGTCTCGGACCTGGTCCTGCGCAACGTTTCGGCTTGAGCTTTCCCCCGCCCCTCGGCGACCGCCTCGGCGAAGTTGGCGAACAGCACCGTGAACCACAGGAACAGCGCGACCAGGCCGGCGAAGACGTTCTCGTTGGTGGACGAGGTGCCCAGATCGCGGAAGAAGATGACCGTCGTGAGCACCGCACCCACGCCGACCACGAACATGACGGGGTTGCGCATGAGCGTGCGAGGGTTCAGCTTGATGAAGCTGTCGATGATCGCTCGCTGCAGAATCTGAGGTTCGACGAGCTTGGCGTCTCGCGCCATGAACGGTCTCCTCGATCAGATCTTCAGGGCCTCGACGATGGGCCCGAGCGAGAGGACGGGTAGGAACGTCAGTGCGGCGACGATCACCACGACGCCGAGGACCAATACGACGAACAAGGGCGTGTGCGTCGGGAACGTTCCCGCAGAGGGAGGCACGGTCCGCTTGCGGGCCAAAGAGCCGGCGATTGCGAGCGTCGGGATGATGAGGAAGAACCGCCCGACGAGCATCGCGATCGCCAGCGCCGTGTTCATCCATGCAGTGTTGGCGGTGATCCCTGCGAAGGCGGAGCCGTTGTTGTTGGCGGCGGACGTGAACGCGTAGACAAGTTCTGTGAACCCGTGGGGGCCCGGATTCAGGAGCGATACGTCGCTGACGGATCTCACGAACGTCGAGATCGCGACCAGGATCAGCACCACGGCCGGCATGGCCAGGATATAGATCGCCACCAGCTTGACTTCAGGCGCCTGGATCTTCTTGCCGAGGTACTCGGGCGTTCGCCCGACCATGAGCCCGGCAATGAAGACCGAGAGGATCACCAGGATCAACAGGCCGTTGAGTCCCACCCCGACGCCACCCGGGCTCACCTCCCCGAGCTTCATGTGCACGAGAGGAACCATGCCGCCGGCCGGCGTGTAGCTGTCGTGCATCGAGTTGACCGACCCGTTGGACGTTCCCGTCGTCGACGCGGCCCAGAGCGCGGAACCGGACGGCCCGAAGCGAACTTCCTTTCCTTCGGCATTGCCTCCGGGCGTACTCGCACTGACCGTTTGGGACGCGCCCGCGGTGTCGAGCTTGGGGTTGCCGCCTACCTCGAGGAAGATCGCCGTCAAGCTGGCGCCGAGCCAGATCACGAACATGATTGCGAACACGGCGTAACCCTGCCGCTTGTCTTTGACCATGCGTCCGAACGTGAACGCCAAGGCGAACGGAATGATGAGAATGGCGTACATCTCGATGAAGTCGCTGAACTTCGTCGGGTTCGAGAAGGGATGCGCCGAGTTGACGTTGAAGAAGTCGCCGCCGTTGGTCCCGAGTTGCTTGATCGACTCCATACTGGCGTTCGGCCCACCGGGAATCTGTTGCGTCGCCCCGGAAACGGTGTGGACTTCGGTGAACCCGTGCGTGTTCTGGATGACGCCGGTGGCGACGAGAACGATCGCGAACACGAACGCGATGGGAACCAGGATCCTGACGGTGGTGCGAATCATGTCGACCCAGAAGTTGCCGACGGTCCGTTGTCCGGCGCGGGACAGCCCTCGGATCAGCGCGGCCATCACCGCCATACCGGCCGCGGCCGAGACGAACTGCTGGACGGTGAGCCCGGTCATCTGGGTGAGGTGGCTCAGCGTGCTCTCGCCCGCGTAGCTCTGCCAGTTCGTGTTGGTCACGAAGCTGACGGAAGTGTTGAGCGAGAGAGCGGGCGCGACGTTCGCCATGTCCGTCGGGTTGAAGGGCAGGCCGCTCTGGACACGCTGGATCAGGTAGAGCAACAGGAAGCCGACGACGCTGAACGCCAACACCGAGAGGGCGTAGATGTTCCAACGCTGTTCACGCTCGGGGTCGATCCTGCAGAACCGATAGACGAGTCGCTCGACGGGGCCGAAGATGCGGTCGCCACGTGAGCGGCCGCCTTCGTACACGTTGGCCATGTAGCGTCCGAGCAGGGGCGCGGTTACGCCGATGGCGGCGATGAGCGCGATCAGTTGGGCCCACCCGGCCGCTGTCATCAGAATCGCTCTGGGAAGAGCAGCGCCGCGAACAGATAGAGCGCGACGAGGAGCGACAGGACGAGGGCGGCGATGTTCTCGCCGCTCATCGAACTGCGCCTGCCGTTTCGCGCTCGTTCACGTGAGGTTCAGCAGCGGTGCCCGTTTCGACCGACTCGTCCGAACCGATGATGACGTCGCACCCGCGCACGAGCGCGACGCACACACCGAAGAACGCGACGATCAGGAGCAGGACCCATACGTCAGCCATGACCGTTCGTCTTACACGACGGCTTCGAGCCCGGGAAGGGCCCTAACGGAGCGCCGACGCCTTCGACGAGATCTTGACGGGGCCCATACGCAGGGTCCGCGCCTCAGGAAGACGCCAAGATTTCTCCGCGGTCGTCAACGGCTCGTCAACTTCGGTGCGTCGCGTGGTCCGATGCGCTAGTGATGCTCTGAACTGCTGTTCCAAGCGCGGTGGAGGTCATCACTGGACTTTCCGGAGGAGGCGTCATGGCAAGGACCGCTCGAGCGCGCTGGGGCCTGCTCCGTCCCGGCGCGACGGTCTCAAGTGGCCCGTCCGGGCCGGACCGCCGAGTCGTGAGCGTCGACCATCGTGGGACGACGGTCAGCGTGCTCTTCTGGGACGGAACGCGCGAGCTCCACCGTGAAGATGCCGTGGCCCGTGTTCGCATCGGCAACTCCTCCAGCTCGTCTCGATCCCGCCGGTGAGCGGTGCGAGGGTTCAACACCGGACACGAGGGCGCGGCTGCGCTCCGGCGTCTGCTCCCGCTCCTTCCAGGGCGCTCTCTCGGATTGCCCTGACGCCCCCGTTCAGCCCGTGGGTGTCGCCTGCGGCTCGGGCTCGGGTGCGGCGCCCTCGACGATGTCGGTCTCCTCGGCAAAGCCGCCCACCTTGCGCTTCGAGAACGCGATCGCTACGACCAGCACGACGAGAGCAGCGGCCGCGATGGCCCACCGAGCCGGGTTGTTGTCGCGCAGGTTGATCACGGCCGGCAGGATCAGGAGCGAAACGAGGTTCATGACCTTGATCAGCGGGTTGAGCGCCGGGCCGGCGGTGTCCTTGAACGGGTCGCCGACGGTGTCGCCGATCACGGCCGCCTTGTGCGCCTCCGACCCCTTGCCTCCGTAGTGACCGTCCTCGATGAACTTCTTCGCGTTGTCCCACGCGCCGCCCGACACCGTGAGGAACACGGCCATCAGCTGACCTGTGAGGATCACGGCCGCGAGGAACGCGCCGAGGGCGAGGTAGTTCATCCCGAAGCCGATGATCACGGGCGTCAGCACCGCGAGGAGTGCCGGCGTGGCCAGCTCACGCAGGGACGCCGCCGTGCAGATGTCGACGATGCGGCCGCTGTCAGGCTGCTTGGTGCCCGCCATGATCTTGCCGTCGGCGAACTGGTCCCGGACGTCCTGCACCACAGTGCCCGCGGTCCGGCCCACCGCGCGAATTGCGAGCGCGCTGAACAGGAACGCAATCGACCCACCGACGAGCAGGCCGATGAACGTCTCGGGATCGGCCACGTTGATCTGCGTTTGCGCCGCGCTGAACAGCGCCGAGCCCGTTTCCTTCAGGTTGAGCTCGCTGCCGATCGTCTCGACGAACGAAGCGAACAGCGCGACGGCGGCGATGACCGCCGAACCGATGGCGAAGCCCTTGGTCACGGCTTTGGTCGTGTTGCCCACCGCGTCGAGGCTGACCATGATGCGCTCGGGCTCGCCCTCGAACTCGCCCGACATCTCTGCGATTCCGGCCGCATTGTCGGCGACGGGACCGTAGGTGTCCTCGGACACGACGACCCCCGTCGTCGCCAGCATGCCCATGCCGGTCAGCGCGACGAGGTAGAAGGAGAACTCGATGTTGCCGCCTCCGAGGACGATTGCGACGCCGATGGCGACCGAGATGGCCACGATGGCCCAGACGCTCGACTCGAGCCCGGTGCTCGTGCCCGACAGGACAGTCGTGGCGGGCCCGGTGCGGGCCGAGTCGGCGATCTCCTGGACGGGCTCCTTGTCGGTCGACGTGAAGTGTTCGGTCAGCCGGCTCACAACCTGGGCGAGGACGAGACCGGCGACGACGGCGCCGAAGACCTTCCAACCCTCGTTGTCGTGTTCGTTGCCGATGTAGATCAGCGCCACCGCCAGCGTGCCGATCACGGTCAGCGCGCTGGCGGTGAAGAAACCGCGGTTGATCGGCGCCATCGCCGTGCGGTCGCGGTCGGTCGCGCGCACCGCGAACACGCCGACGATCGAAGCCAGCACTCCGATGGCGCGGGCCGCGAGTGGGAAGATGAGGCCGAGCGCCGGGTTGGCCCCGATCGAGTTGAACGCGGCGACGCCGAGAATGATCGAAGCGACCAGCGTCACCTCGTAGCTCTCGAAGAGGTCGGCGGCCATGCCCGCACAGTCGCCCACGTTGTCGCCGACGTTGTCGGCGATCGTCGCCGGGTTGCGGGGGTCGTCCTCGGGGATGCCCTGCTCGACCTTGCCGACGAGGTCGGCGCCGACGTCGGCCGCTTTGGTGAAGATGCCCCCGCCGACGCGCATGAAGAGAGCCAGCAGCGATCCCCCGAACCCGAACCCGACCAGGATCGCGGTCGCGGTGTTCTGGAAGATCATGATGATGGTGGTGGCGCCGAGCAGGCCGAGGCCCACGGTGTACATCCCGGCCACGCCGCCGCTGCGGAACGCGACCTTGAGCGCCGCCGGGAGTGAGCCGGCCTTGGCGGCGGCAGCGGTCCGGACGTTCCCGCGCACCGCCAGGCTCATCCCGATGAAGCCGGTGAGCCCGGAGAGGACGCATCCGGCGAGAAATGCGAGTGTGCGGAAGAGCCCGGACTGGGCGAACGTCAGCGCCACCGTGCCGTTCGGCTCGACGACCTTGGTGGAGGTGATGAAGACGATGGCGGCGACGGGCACGACGATGACCGCGATCGTCTTGAACTGGCGGCGCAGGTACGCCATCGCTCCGACCTGGATCGATCGGGCGATCTCGATCATCTTTGGTGTGCCCTCGTCGGCGGCGAGCACACCCTGGCGGAGCACGAAGCCCACCACGATCGCGAGGATGGCGGTTGCGGCCGACAGGATCAGCCAGAACCACTCGCCGCCGGCCAGGTTGAAGACCTGGTAACCCCCCTCGGCCGCGAGCGTGACGATCTGAGTCATCTGAAGTACGGGCTCCCTTCCCCTGGACCGGCGCCGGCTGGTCGCCGATCGCGGCGGGCAGGTTACTGCGAGTCCGCGTCCCGAGACTCCTCGTGAGTCTTGCCCTCGGAGTCCTCGTGCAAGTGGTACGGCAGCGACGTCACCACCGTCCCCTTGCGGAACAACAGCCGGCCCTTGAGCAAGAGTGCCGTCTGGTTGTGCAGCAGGTGGCCCCACCAGTGGTCGACGACGAATTCCGGGATCAGCACGGTGACGATGTCGTTGTCCCACCGGGCGTCGATCTCGTCGATGTACCGGAGGATCGGCCTGGTGACCTCCCGGTAGGGGTCGTAGACGATCTCGAGCGGGACGTCGATGTTGCGTTCGGCCCAGACCTTCTCGATGCGCTCCTGTTCGTCCTCCTCGGATACGACGCTGAGCGCGAGCACGCGGGTCGGGTTGAGGGACTTGGCGTACGCGAGCGCGTCCAGGACACCGCGATGCATGCCACCGACGAGCACGACGACCGTGTGGTTCATCGGCGGCGGCTTGTAGTCGGGTGGGATGGTGAGCTGCGCACGCACCCGCTGGTAGTGCCGGTGAATGCCCTTGAAGAGCAGCACGATCGCGGGGATCACGATGATCGGCACCCACGCCCCGTTCGTGAACTTCGTGACCGCGACGATCAGCGTGACGATGCCGGTCGCCACCGCCCCGGTCGCATTGATCACCGCGTTCCGCCGCCAGGCGGGCTCGCGCAGCCGGAGATGGTGGATCACCATGCCGGTCTGCGACAGCGTGAACGACGTGAACACGCCGACCGCGTACAGCGGGATGAGGGCATTCGTGATGCCACCGAACGCGATGATCAGGAGGCCTGCCAGCCCCGACAACACGAGGATGCCGTTCGAGAACACGAGCCGGTCCCCGCGGTGAGCGAGCTGCCGAGGGAGGAAGCCGTCGCGGGCGATGATCGACGACAACCGTGGGAAGTCGGCGTAGGCGGTGTTGGCGGCGAGCGTGAGGATGGCAGCAGTGGCGAACTGCAGGACGACGAACACGGGCCCCGTCCCGAAGACCACTTGACCCATCTGCGCGAGAACGGTCTGGTCGTGGCTCGGGTACGGGTGTAAGCGGTGGGCGAGCAGTGCTGTCCCGAAGAACAACGATCCCAGGATCGTCCCCATCAAGACGAGGGTGGCGGCGGCGTTCTTCGACTCCGGTCGCCGGAACGCGGGCACGCCGTTGCTGATCGCCTCGACCCCGGTGAGGGCGACGGCACCGGAGGAGAACCCTTTCAGGATGAGGAACAGCCCCAGCGTCCCTCCCGTCTCCCGCGCGCCCTCGAACGCCGCCTTGTCGAAGGGCACTTCGCCGATACCGCCGAGGTAGCTGCGGACGAGGCCGACGACGATGAGCGCGGCGAGGGTGACGATGTAGACGTACGTCGGCGTCGCGAACAGCCGTCCGGATTCCTTGATGCCGCGCAGGTTCGCGATCGCGATGAACGCGATCAGGCCGAGACCCAGCTCGACACGATGCGTTGCCAGACTCCGGAAGGCGGGGATCGAGACGATGGCGGCGACACCCGCTGAGATCGACACCGCCACCGTGAGGATGTAGTCGACGAGCAGCGACGCGCCGGCGATCAGCGATGGCGTCTCGCCGAGGTTCTCCCGGCTGACGATGTAGCTCCCACCGCCGCTGGGGTAGGCGAAGATCGTCTGGCGGTACGACGTGCACACGATGGTGAGGAGGATCGCGACCGCGACCGCGATCGGGACGAGCGTGTCGAGCCCCAGCGCCAGGCTCGAAGCGCCGACGGCGGTGACGAAGAGGATCTCCTCCGTCGCGTACGCGGTGGAAGAGATCGCGTCGGACGAGAACACCGCAAGCCCGATGGTCTTCGGGATGCGCTGGTGTTCCTGCTCGACGGTCGCCAGGGGCCGTCCCACCAGCAGTCGCTTCAGGATCGCCACCCCGTCCCCCGGGGGATCGTCGCCTTCGGGCCGAAACGAAGGCTGACCACGTGGTCAGCCCGTCACCGCCAGCATGCCATGCCGGCCGGGCATGCTTGCTGTTCAGGACCGTTGGCGTCGTACCATCGAGCGTCCCCCGGCGGTGGAGGAGTACGTGCACGTCGTGGTCGTGGGCTGTGGCAGGGTCGGCAGCGAGCTCGCCGGCACGCTCGAGAAGTCCGGCCACACCGTCGCCGTGATCGACAAGAACCCGAACGCCTTTCGGCGGCTGCCGCCCGGGTCCGCCGGGCAGCGGGTGGTCGGGTTCGGGTTCGACCGCGACAACCTCGTCGAGGCCGGTATCGAGCGCGCCGGCGCGGTCGCCGCCGTCACCAACGGAGACAACTCCAACATCCTCGTCGCCCGCATCGCCCGCGAGACGTTCGGCATCGGGCGGGTCGTGGCCCGGATCTACGACCCGCGGCGGGCGGTCATCTATCAGCGCCTCGGGATCCCGACGGTCGCGACGGTGGCGTGGACGACCGACCAGGTCCTCCGTCGGCTCCTGCCCGGCGAGCAGCCGCACGACTGGATCGACCCTAGCGCCAAGGTGTCCCTGGTCGAGCGGGCGCTGCCGGCGAACTGGGGCGGGAAGAAGCTCGCCGGTCTCGACGAGCCGGGACGATTCCTGCTCGCGGCGGTCACGCGGCTCGGCGCGGCGCAGGTCGTCGGCCCGAAGCTCGTCGGTCAGGAAGGCGACATGCTCCACTTCATCGTGGACGTCAACGCGATGGACGCGCTGCGCGAGCGCCTCGAGCGCGGGCCGGAGTAGAAATGCGGGTGGCGATCGCCGGCGCCGGCAACGTCGGCCTCTTCATCGCCAATGATCTGCGCGCCGCCGGGCACGACGTGCAGCTCATCGAGCAGGACCCCGCGGTCGTCGATCGGGCCGTCGCCGACGAGGGCGTCGAATGGGTCGTCGCCGACGCGTGCGAAGTGTCGTCGTTGCGGGAGGCCGGGCTCGAGCGCTGCGACGTGGTGGTCGCGGCTACCGGGGACGACGAGGACAACCTCGTGATCTCGCTGCTCTCCAAACAGGAGTTCGCGGTCCCGCGCGTGATCGCGCGGGTCAATCACCCGAAGAACGAGTGGCTGTTCAACGAGAACTGGGGCGTCGACCTGTCGGTGTCGACGCCGCACCTCATCACTGCGCTCGTCGAGGAAGCGGTGAGCGTGGGCCGTCTCGTGCGGATCCTGCAGTTCGAGCGGGGTCAGGCCCGGCTCGTCGAGGTCACGCTGGCCGACGACGCGCCGGTGGTCGACCAGGCCCTGAAGGACGTCGACGTGCCCCGCGACGTCACGGTCGTCGCCGTCGTACGTGGTGAGCACGTCGTGATGCCGCGCGGCGACACGGTGTTCGAAGCCGGCGACGAGGTGCTCGCGATGGTGACGCCCGATTCCGAGGAGACCGTTCGGACCATCCTGACCGGCGCGTAGGACGGGCGCGAACGCGGCTCAGGCGAGGAGCTGGTACTCGGGGTTGTAGAGCAGGCAGCGGTTGTCGTCCTTGCCGGCCACCCCGGCGAACAGGACGCGACGCCCCGGGGACATGCCGGGGATCTTGCGCCGGCCGAGGAACACGCCGACCACGGAGCCGCGCCCGTCGCTCACGGTGACCTCGAGCGCCGGAGCACCGGCCCGGGGCACGATGCGCACTGCCCGGATCTCACCCGCCACCCGCGACGGCCGGCGGGCGGCGACCTGGTCCATCGGCGTCGCCCCGAGGTCGTCGCAGTACGCGCCGAGGCGCTCCCGGTCCAGCTCGTCGTTCGGCTTGGCGAGCCGCTTCATCGCCTTGCCCAGGGCCACGGGCCTCCTCTCGTCTCGTTTGCATCGTAGAGCTTCGGACGTGGCATCCTGTCCGGCCATGCCGACGCCGACCCGGACGCCGCGCGCGCCTGCTGGCACCCCGACGGGATCGACGCCCCCGCTGCCGCGCCGCTCCACCACGATGCGGATCGTGGTGGTGGCGGTGGCGGTCGGGCTCCTCGTCGGCTCCGCGCTCATCTTCTTCGCCCGCGGCGACGGCGGCTCGAGGCCGGCGAAGAAGACGAAGAAGTCGGTCTCGGCCGAGGTCAAGCTCACCCTGGGCGGGGTCAGCAACGCCAACGCGGGAACACCGGCCAACCTGGGCAACGACGTGGCCGGCCAGATCATGGACGCGGTCGGCCAGTACGTCGACAAGGGCCTGATCGCCCCGGTGAAGACGGGGAAGCCGCCGGCTGATGTGGCCGGCCTGTTCGACGACGGCACCCAGGCCGCCATCCAAGGACCGGACAAGGACGTGCTGTTCGAGAACGGCACCCCCACGCGAACGGGTGAGTTCAAGCCCTCGGCGGACCCGGTGATCATCACGGCCCTTTCGGACGCCGACGGCCAGTTCGTGCTGGCGACGGCCGCGTTCAACTACCGCGCCGACGTCGGCGTCGAGGGCGGGACGATGAACACGACCCGCGCGATCTCTCTCACCTTCGCGCCCGACAATGGGCCCTGGAAGATCACCAGCTACGACGTGGCGGTCACGCGGCAGGGCGCGCAGGTCGAAGGTTCGCCGACGGCGGCGGCGAGCAAATGACCGCTCGGCCCCGCACCGTGTTGCTGACGCTCATCGGCCCGCCGCTGTGCGGCATCCTCGTCGCCTGCCTCGTGATCGCGGGGTGGCTCGCGACCGGTTTGCCGCTCGCTCGGGGCGAGACGTGGTTCACGATCCAGAAGGTGCCGCCCGTCTCCGGCGCCGGCTTCACGAGCGGCCAGCCCGACCAGGTGCAGTTCTTCCTCGCCGTCGGCAATGACTCACGTGACCCGAACGGCGTCGGTCTCGGCGACGCCATCCACGTCATCGCGGTGAACCCGGGGGCGAAGGCAGCCTCGATCATCGACATTCCCCGCGACACGTCGGTGGGCGGCGGGGGCAAGATCAACTCGATCCTGGCCAACGCCGGCCTGAGTGCGTTCACCCAGACGATCAGCAACTTCGTGGGCGTGCCCATCAAGTTCTCGATGACGACGAACTTCGCCGGCTTCACCGACATGGTCGACGAACTCGGCGGCATCGACATCAATGTCCAGGAGCCCATGCACGACGTGGACTCGGGCGCCGACTTCGATCCGGGGCCGCAGAAGCTCAACGGCCCGGGCGCGCTGGCGTTTTCACGCGACCGCCACAGCTTCTCTGCCGGCGACATCAGCCGCACGGTGAACCAGGGCTACCTGCTCATCACGGCGCTCCACAACTTCCAGCAGCAGGCCGTCAGCCCGGGCGGGGTCCTCACCGCCCTCGGCAACCTCGGCCGCCACGTGCAGATGGAGAACGTGAGCTTCCAGGAGCTCTACCGGCTGGGCCGGCTCGTGCTGACGATCGACCCCGCCAACATCAAGAACGTCGTCATCCCGACCGGCGGCGGCAGCGGCACCAACCTGACGCCCGGAGCGGGGATCGACTCGCTGTTCGCCGACTTCCGCGACGACGGTGTCCTCCAGTCGCACTAGCCCGGCGGCCGTACCTCCGCCCGGGCCGTGGCCCGCGCCGGCCCGGCGACGCGCCCGAGCCCCGTCATCGTCAGCTCGACCCGGACGGTCGCGATCCGACCGGCGCAGTCGCAGCTGACCAGGTCGGCCTCGTTGTCGGTGGAGGTCTCGCCGGCGGCCGCCGTGGCCTCCTGCTCACCGCGCCCGAGCGCCAGCATGTCGGCGGCGGCGAGCGCGGCGGCATCGGCAGCGGCATCGGCACGCGCTCGCGCGACGATGGCCCCGCCGAGGCGGGCTGCGCCGAGTGCGAGCACCGCCGCCATGACGACGACCGCCATGAGCACGATGGCCATCGAGCCCCGCTCGCGCTTCACCGCTCGACCCGCATCGACACACGCGCGTGCAGCTCGGGATCCGGGAACAACGGCCCCACGAGAGGCAGGTTCGTCACCGACCGGTACGACACCTCGACGGTGATCGGCTCACCGACGCGGGGCCGGTCGCCGACCTCGACGTCCGCGCCGCGCAGCGTCCGGCGGGCCGCTCGTTCTGCTCGCCCCGGATCGGGATCGACGCTGGCGGCGCGCGCCGCCTCGCGGGCGGCGTGGACGACGGCCACCTGATCGCGCACGACGAACGCGACCTGCAGCACGATCAGCGCTGCCAGCACGACCAACGGCATCAACACCGCGAACTCGACCGTCGACTGTCCGGCCTCGCGCTTCAGGGCAGCACCTTCCCGACGACCTCGTCGAAGAGCTTGCCGATGGCGTGGCTCTTCGTGGCCCACGCGATGAGCAGAGCACCGATGGCAGCAGCACCCAGGATGACGAGCGCGTACTCCGCCGTGGTCTGGCCGACCTCGGCTCGGAACGCGCGTACGAAGCGACGAATCATGTTCCCTCCTCGGGATCAGGGTGGAGGGGGAAGTGCTACAGCCGCGAGAACCCCGCCAGGAGGGTGGGAATCACCGTGAGCAACCCGAAGGCGGGAAGGACCACGAACACGAGTGGGAAGAGCAGGCGCACCGGTACACGGCGAGCGTGGGCCTCGGCGCGTCGACGCAGCTCGGCGCGCTGCTCCGAAGCGAGCCGGGCGAGCGCGGAGCCGACCGGGGCGCCGAGCCGGTCGGAGGCAAGGAGCGCGTCGGCGAGCGGGCGCACCGGCGGAGCGCGAGCGGCGAGGTCGTCGAGTGCGGTGGAGAAGGTTGCGCCGAGCCCGCAAGCGTCGCGCACGCTCGCGAGCCGGACGGACATCAGCGGTGGCGCCCAGCGGGCTGCGATATCGACGGCGAGATACGGCGTGCACCCGGCGCCCACCGCCACGCCGAGAAGGTCGATCGTCACGGGGAGCTCGGTGCCGAGACGGGCGTCGTCGCGGCGTGCGCGGTGACGGGCGCGCACGTCGAGCACGATCCGGCCGGGCGTGCTCGCCGAGCCGCGGGCGAGCAGGCGTCGCGCGTGCGCGAATCGTGGGCGCGTCGATTCGGGCCGATGCGGACGCAACCGCCGGACCCGCGTGTCCACGTGTTGGCGCCGGGCGCGCACCGCCAGCGGCGCCGCCGCCAGCGCGCCCCATGCCACGGCGAGGAGCCAAGGCCCGAGCACGTCGAAGGCGGCGTTCACGTCACCGCGGCGGAGTCGACGATGCGCCGCATCCAGATGACCGCGACCGCCTCGAGGAGCAGGCCGAGGCCGAGGCACAGGCGACCGACCCCGGTCCGCACGAGCAGCCCGACCGACGCCGGGTCCACCAGCGCCGAGAACACGAGGTACACGAGCGGCGAAGCCCCGACGACCAGCGCCGACAGCCGCGCCTGGGCCGACAGCGATCGCGCTTCGGCGGCGGCGCCGAGGCGGTCGCGCAGAGATACGGCGAGTCCGTCGAGCGCGTGCGCGCTGCGGCCACCGAGCGACTCGGCGACGGCGAGCGCCCCGGCGACGGCGCGCACGTCGTCGACGTCACGCTCGGTGGGCCACGCCGCCAGCGCGTCGGCCAGCGCGACGCCGAGGTCGGCGCGGGACTGCACACGTCCCAGGTCCGGCGCGAGGGGACCGTCGCCGCCCGCGAGCGCGGCGACGCCCTCCCCCACTGTCCCGCCGCCGCGCAGGTGCGCCGCGATCTGCTCGAGAGCGAGCGGCAGGGCGGCGACGTAACGGCGGCGGGCGCGCGTCCGCAACGCCCAGAGGACGGTTGGTGGGCCCGCACCCGCGAGCAGCAGTGCCGGTGGCAAGAGCCCGGGCGACATCGCCGCCGCGACGACCGTGACTGCGAGCGTCCCGCCCGTCCAGAGCTCGACGGC